>JBKDUV010000111.1:0-20727 GCA_046339335.1 Planctomycetia bacterium
GCCAGGGCGAGGCTCGCCGGGATCATCGCCAGGGCGGCGGCCAGCGACTGCCCCGCCGCCCGCAGGCCGGAGGGATCGACGACGGTGAGCATCTTCATGCCGGCCGCGGCGTAGTGCCGCCGGTAGAGCCAGGCGAGCGCCATGAAGTGGGGAAACTGCCACAGGTAGAGCACGGCGCCGAGCGCCGCCGCGGCCACCGCGCCCCGCGGTTCCCCGGCGGCGAGCCGGGACGGGCCGTCGGCGGCCAGCCAGCCGATCGCCACCGGCAGAGCCCCGGCGACCGCGCCGACGGCGGTGTTCAACGGCGTGATCTTCTTCAGCGGCGTGTAGGCGATCACGTACACGAGCCAGGTGGCCACGGCCGCCGCGGCCGCCTGCCAGCCGCCGGCGAGGATGCAGACGAGAGTGCCGACGACGAGCAGGAGCAGCGTCGCGATCCAGGCCACTCCCACGCCCAGCCGCCCCGCGGCCAGCGGCCGCTCGGCGGTGCGCGGCATGAGCCGGTCGGCATGCCGCTCGAGAATCTGGTTGGCGATGCTCGAACTGGCCGCGACGAGTGCGGTGCCGGCGAGCAGCCAGAGCAGGCCGGCGGCGGTCGCGGGCCGACCGGCCGTGAGCCAGAAGGCCGACGCCACGGTGGCAAGCACCAGCAGCGCTATGCGCGGGCGCACGAGCCTGGCGACATCGTCGGCGACGAGGGCCCATCGCCCGCGGCCGACCGCGACGTCGCCGCGGCCGACTTCGACGGGGCCGACACCGGCCGGCACCGCGACGGCGACCTGCTGCGGAGGCGTCATGCGAACACCCCCCGCGGCCGGCGCGATCCCGCGATCCGCGCGGGCGTCGCGTCGCGGAGGCCGCCGCCCACGATCCAGAGCACGACCGCGCCGCCGAGAATCAGCATGCCGACAACGACGTGGCCGGTGACCACCGCCGCCGCGGCCGGGCTTCGCGCCCGGAGTGCCTCGGAGAGCCGCCACGCGTCGGGCAGCAGGCCCGATGGCAGCCCCCACGACACGACCCACGCCCCGCAGCCGAGCAGGATCTGGCAGACGACGAGGCCGGCGATCAGCCACGCCCAGCGACGGGCGGCGGACGGCCTGTCGCCGTTCGCCCAGGCGAGCAGGGCGGAAAGCAGCGTCACGACGACGGCCCCGGCGACGTGGAAGCCGACGAGCCAGCGGAAGGTGAGGGGATCGACCGCCGCGTCGAGGTGCCGGAGTTGGGCCCCCGCCACGAGCTGCACGTAGGCGGCGACGACGAGGGCCACCGCACCCGTGGCGGCGGCCACGGCCCGCGGCTGCGGGGGCTGCACGGCCGGCTGCCGTGACGACACCGCGCTGCAGGCGACCGACCGCCGCGTCAGCGCGGCGATCGCCGTGGCCACGGCGAAGAACAGCGGACCTGTGCAGGCATGGACCTTGGCCACGGTCTTGTCGTCCAGCAGCACGCGGGCTCCGCCGAGCACCCCCTGGGCGATCACGAGGATTACGGCAGCCACGGCCAGCGACCGCACGGCCGGGCTCTGCCCGCTCCGCCACACGACCGCGGCGAGCAGGAGCGACAGCAGGCCGACGACCGCTCCGAGCAGCCGGTGGCCATGCTCGAGGAACAGGTCCCATGGGCCGCCGAGCCAGTCAGCGAGCGGAAACAGGAACATGTTGTGGCCGTAGGTGGCCGGCCAGTCGGGCACGGCCATCGCGGCTTCGTAGGTCGTGACCAGCGCCCCGAAGCAGAGCAGCACCGCCGTCACCGCCACGAGCAGGCAGGCGACCAGGTGCGTCCAGTTGAGAGGGCGGGTGAACATGGTGGGGAGACGGACGAATCGAACTTCTTTCCGTTGCCTCGATGCGGACGGCGTTGTGACTGTCTGCCTTTGGATGAAGGAGCCGGTTGGGCGGTGGAAGCAGAGGCGAGTTGGCGTATCCTCGCCTCCGAAGCCGAGGCTTTCACCGCCCCCCCGGCGGCTTGGGCGGTTCGACTTTCAGAATCAACGAAGACGACATGTGGACGGATCAGTGTGCCGCCACCGCCGCCCGGGCCGCAGCCTCGTTCGGCG
Organism: Planctomycetia bacterium; assembly: GCA_046339335.1. GTDB lineage: Bacteria > Planctomycetota > Planctomycetia > Pirellulales > UBA1268 > QWPN01. The sequence continues at coordinate 2,060 of JBKDUV010000111.1, forward strand.
GATCGGTCTGCATGAGGTGGTCCTTGTCCATGCCCGGCACCGAGTACTCGTACGGGCCCCGGTACACGACCGGCTGAAAGTCGAAGTTGCCGTGCCCCGGCGGGCTCGGCGCAGACCACTCGAGCGTGTTGGCGTTCCAGGGATTCCGCCCGGCCCGCGGCCCGTAGAACATGCTCCAGACGAAGTTGGCGGCGAAGATCACCTGCGAAGCTACCATGCCGATGGCACACCAGGTCATGAAGGCGTTGAGGGGCTGGAGGTTGCGGAACAGTTCGTAGTGGTACGCGTCGGCGTAGCGGCGCGGGAAGCCGACCGCCCCGAGGATGTGCATCGTGAAGAACGTGCCGTTGAGGAACAGGAACGTGAGCAGGAAGTGCACCTTGCCCCAGCGCTCGTTCATCATCCGCCCGAACATCTTCGGGAACCAGAAGTAGATCGACGCCCAGACGCCCATCGCCGTGCCGCCGAACAGCACGTAGTGGAAGTGGGCGACGATGAAGTACGTGTCGTGAATGAAGATGTCGACCGGCGTGGCGGCCATGAAGATCCCCGACAGCCCGCCGATGATGAACATCGACACGAACGACAGGGCGAAGAGCATCGACGTCGTGAACTCGATCCTCCCTCCCCAGATCGTCCCCAGCCAGTTGAAGGTCTTCACGGCGCTGGGCAGGGCGATCATCATCGTCGACACCATGAACGTGATCCCGAGGGCCGGGTTCATGCCCGACATGAACATGTGGTGGCCCCAGACTATGAAGCCCAGGCCGGCGATGCCCGCCACCGAGTAGACCATCGGCCGGTAGCCGAACAGCGGCTTGCGGGCGAAGCAGGTGAGGATGTCGCTCACCATCCCCATCGCCGGCAGGATCATGATGTACACAGCCGGATGGCTGTAGAACCAGAATAGGTGCTGCCAGAGGAGGGGCTGGCCGCCCCCCGCCCCGGGGACGGCGTTGTTGATCACGTTCCCCTCGGGCGAGAAGAATCCGGTGCCGAGCGTCCGGTCGAAGAGTTGCATGAAGCCGGCCGCGGTCAGCACCGGCAGGGCGAAGGCCTGGAGGACGGCGGTGATGAACATCGCCCAGATCGTCATCGGCAGGCGGAACATCGTCAGCCCGGGGGCGCGCATGAGGATGATCGTCGTCATGTAGTTGACGCTGCCGAGCATGCTCGACACGCCGACGAACGTCAGGCCGACCAGCCACAGCGTCTGCCCCATGCCGCTCCCGGGAGCCGAGGCGACGCTCGTGGACAGCGTCGGGTCGCTCGTCCAGCCGCCGGACGCCGCGCCCCCCTCGACGAAGAAGCTCGCCCCGAAGGCGATGAAGGCCGGCCACATGAACCAGTACGAGAGCATGTTGAGCGTCGGAAACGCCATGTCGTCGGCGCCGATCATCAGCGGGATGAGGAAGTTGCCGAAGGCGCCGGCAAGAATCGGGATGATGACGAGGAAGATCATCACGGTGGCGTGCATCGTGAACAGCATCGTGTAGAACTCGGGCGACATCTGCCCGCCTTCCATCGGAAACAGCTTCCCGAGCACCGGCACGGGCGACCACGGCCAGGCCACCTGCCAGCGGACGGCCAGTGCGAGCAGACCGCCGACGAGGAACCAGAGCAGCGTCGAGAACAGGAACTGCAGGCCGATGACCTTGTGGTCCTTGGAAAAGACGTAGGTCGAGAGGAACTCGGAGACGGTCGGCCCCTTGCGGGCCGGCCGCACCACGGTGCTACCGTGCGTCTCGGTCGTGGTCGCGATGCTCATGACACTTGCCTCCTCGTTCGCCGTTGTCGATCCGCCCGTATCAGCTCCGAAACCCGCTCCCCTGCCCCGTCACTCCTCGGCGTCCGGGGCCTCGGCCACCGGCGCCGCCTGGGTCGCCTCCTGTTCGGCGTACTTCCGCTCCAGCCAGGCCTCGTACTCCGCCCGCGATTCCACCGTCAGCCGCCCCTTCATGGCGTAGTGCCGGGCGCCGCAGTGCTCCATGCAGACGATCTCGTACTGGCCTGGCTTGGTGGCCTTGAACCAGACGGGAATTTTCATGCCGGGCACCGCGTCCTGCTTGATCCGCAGTTCGGGGAGCGCGAAGCTGTGGAGCACGTCCATCGACTTGAGCTGCACGAGCACGTCCTCGTCCATCGGCACGTGGACGTCGTTGGATCCGAACAGATCGTCGGCCGTGCCGAGCTTGCCGTCGCGACCGGGATAGCGGAACCGCCATTCCCACTGCCGGGCGATGACCTCGACGGTCGGATCCATCAGCGGACGACGCATCTTGACGTCGGCCCAGGCGTTCATCTGGTAGATGGCGAGAAACAGGAGCGTGGCCGCGGGGATGATCGTCCACACCACCTCGAGCGTATGGCTTCCCTGCACGTAGGTCGCGGGCCCCTTCACGTTCGCCCGGTCGTACTTCCACATGAACCAGAACAGCAGCGACTCGGTGGCCACGAACACCACGCCCGTGAGGGCGAGGATGAAGTAGAAGAGCCGGTCGATCTCGCCGCCGTGGGACGACACATCCTGCGGCAGCCAGTGGCCGCGGATCTGCGGGAAGACCACGAACGTCGCCACGCCGAGGACCGGCACGGCCAGGAACAGGAGGGCCCAGAACATTCCCGAGATGCGGCTCACTGCGTTGCTCCCGACTGGATGGGTCGTGCTCGTTGCTCAGGGGTCGACATCAGAACCGGTCGCGGGCCGCGAGGGGACGGTCGCCGGGGGGCGCCGTCTCCGTCTCGTAGGGGAGCGACTTGATGTAGTTGACGATGTGCCAGATGTCCTCGGGTGCCACGGTGCCCTTGGCGGCCGGCATCGGTGCGTGATTGATGCCCGCATGAATCCGGTAGTAGAGATCGAGGGGCCGACGGCCGCCGCGGTAGATGCCCTGCCGCAGGTTCCGCGGCATGATCGGCCGCGGCTCCAGCGCGTCGCCGGCGATAACCTGCCGGCCCCGGGCCAGCAGGGCGGCATCGGACACCGACCGCAGCCCCTCCTGCAGCTTGATCACCCCCATTTTGGTCCAGTCGTCGTAGTCGTTGACGACGCCGTCACCGAGCGCCGTGATGCCGTGGCACTTCACGCAGTTGGCCCGGTCGCCGAAGAACAGTTCCTTCCCCTTGGCGATCGACGCGGCGAGCGCCTCAGGCTCCGACACGTCCGGGGCTGCGGGGACGGGAATCGTTTCGCCGGCAGCGGCCCGCCACTTGCCGGCGATGGCCGCGAGCGTCTCGTCAACGAGGAACTCCCGGGTCTCGGGGAGCTTGCCCTGAGCGTCGTCATCGAGTTCGAGGAACGCCCGCGTCAGTGCGATCTCCGTTTCGCCGCGGATGCTCAGATACTTGACGTACTCCGCCAGGGCGTCGAGCTGAACGTCGGAGAGCAGCGTGAACGACGGCATCGAGCTCCCCGGAATGCCGTTTCGGAGGATCCGCACGAGGTCGTCGTGAGTCGGTCGCGCTCCGCGCTCGGTGCTCTTGAACTTGAACTGCCCGGGCCGATAGTCCCGCGGATACGGATTGAGGAACGCCGCCGTGGCCCCCATGCCGTCGCCGGTGATGCCGTGGCAGTGGGCGCAGTGCTCGCGATACAGGCCGTTCTTGCGGCCGACGATGTCGCTGCGAACCGGGCCTGCCGCGAGCCGCAGTTTCGCGCCGTCGAGACCCGACTCAGGGAGTGCCCCCGGGGCGTCGGGCGTGCCGAAAATCGCCTCCAGGATCGTGGCCACCTGCCGCTCTTGATCGGACGTCAGCGGCTGCTTCGTCGACTCGATCATCGACTCGACGAGGTTCGCCCGGAACGCGGCCGGCGGGTTGGCCCCGCAGCCGACGGCCGCGGCGAGGCCGCAGGACGCGAGGAGGAGGGAGACCGCGCGGATGCCACTGGTGGCGGGGTTGCGAGAAGCATGTTTCATGGTCGTGATCCGTGTCGATCCGGGACGCTGGTCGGCATCAGCCGCCGATCGCCGTGCCCGGCACCTCGATCGTGCCCAGGTCCTTCACCTCGTCGGCCTCGAGTCGCACCTGGAAGCGGCCCTTCGGCGTCCACTTGAGCTCCGGTTTCTGCAGGCCGAGCACGTTGCCCGCCGCCGCGGCCCGTTCGTGCCAGACCTGGAATTCGATCGTCTCTCCGGCCGGGAGGTCGGGAATCTGGAACGTGCCGTCGAGGGCCGAGACGGCGACGTAGCCGTCCTTGCGGAAGATCCCGTAGGCCTTCATCCACGGGTGGATGTTGCAGGTGATCTTCTTCGGCATTCCGAACTCGACCTCCGGTGCGTAGGCGGCACCCGAGCCCGCGGGGATCAACTGGTTGAAGCTCGTCCCCTCGATGTTCGTGTTGTGGCCGATCGGATCGCTGTTGCGGATGTCGACCGGCTGGCCGACGCGGGCCGCGAACACTGGGGCAAGGAACTCGCAGTGCTTCTGGTCGAAGGTGAGTTTGGCAGCGGCTGCCGCCTCCTTCACCCGCGACGTCTTGCGGGCGAAGATCACGACGTTCGCGAGTCCCTTCGTCGATGGATCGACGAGCAAAGACCTGTCGACGAGATCCTTGCCGTCCTTCGAGCAGACGTTCTTCTCGGCCACGCCCTTGAGCGGCTGCGGCTCGCCGGGCGTGCCGGTGAAGATGAACCGGCCCTTGAGCGTCCCCCAGCCGGTGCCCGTGGGGGTGGACTCTGCGGCAGTGTCAGCCGCCGGAGCGGCCGCGGAGCCGAGCACGCCGCGGAGCCGTTCGACGGCGGCGAGGTCGGCGACGGGCGCGGCGACCCGCGGCTGGCCGCAGCCGGCGACCCCGAAGGCGACGAGCACGAGTCCGCAGCAGCGGGTGATGTCGAGGCGTGTCCGCATGGCCGCTATTTTGTCTCCATCTCCACGATGATTTCGCCGAGATCCTCGCCGGCGGCCGTGACCTTCACCGGCTTCTTGCCCTTGGAGAGTTTCTCTTCCTTCCCCTTGATCGTCACGGTCTTGAGGAACCCGGCCTTCTCGTGCCAGAAGGCGAGTTCCAGTTCACCGGCCGGCAGGTTCTTGAGTTCGAACGACCCGTCCGGCTGCGAGATCACGGTGTACGGATTGCCGCGGACGACGACATACGCCTTCATCCACGGGTGGACGTTGCAGGCCACGGGCACCGGCACCGATTCCTCGGCGGAAAACTTGAGCGTTGACTTGCCCCCGGCCGGAATCAGGTTGTTCGACGGATCGTTCTTGAGCGGGGTGACGTTGCTGTTGTGACCACACTTGTCCGAATTGAGGATCTCCAGGTCCTGGCCGGTCTGCACGGCGACGACGTGCGGCTCGAACCGCAGACCCTTGTTGTCGAGCACCACCGGCTTCTTTGCGGCGGCGGCAACGTCGGGATGCACCTTGACGTCCTTGCTCCGCACAAAGACGACGACGTTCGCGATGCCGCCGTCGGCGCCGACGACGAGTTCCTCGCTGGTCAGTTTCGGATTGCCGCACACGGGGTCGTTCGCGTTCAACTCCATGGCCTTCGGCGGCGCCCCCTTGAACTTGAACTTCCCCTTGACCGTCCCCCATTCCTCGGCGGCGGCCGGCAGGGAGGCCATGCAGCAGAGCACGGCGAAAATCCAGATCCACGGGCGAGCGGTCATGGGTGACCTCCGGGTTGGTGGGTGAGGCAGGCTGCGTACCGGGTCTCGAGAGACCTGCATCATTGTAGTGCCAGTCGAATTCGGGACGACTGTTCGGCAGCCTTCGTGCTCGCCGCCGGTCTGCCCGCAGGATCGGGGCGGGCGGCCCGCGGCGGCACGTCCGACGGCGGCGCCGCCGACTGGGCAGGGGCCGCAACCGGCCGAGCCGGCTCGCGACGACCGGCCAGTCTCCGCTTCGCAAATTCGTCGTAGTACATGAGCAGGTCGGTGAGCGCATCGACCTGCTGCTCGCTCGTGCCCTTGTAGAGATCCTGGCTCACGGGCTGGTCGAACGGGATGTTGACCGGCATGCCCGTGTAGGGGAGGAACCGCTTCGGGTTGGCGATCCAGTTGTGGACGTAGTCGGGCCGGAGCCGTTCGTGGACGTTGGCCAACTGGGGCGCCAGCGCCTTGATGCTCGCCCCGGCCGGCATTTCGTCGCCGAGCAGGTGGCACTTGATGCAGTAGTTGTTGTTGCGGACGATCTTCAGGGCGTCGTCGAGATGACCCGGATATCGCCGCTCCGTCTCGGCGAGCGAACCGACGTCCAGCCGCGGGTCGTATGTGTAGGAATCGACGCCGTCCACGGCGGCGAAGTAGTTGACCAGGACCGCCGCTTCCGACGAGTGGAAATTGAACTTCGGCATCCGCAGCACGGCCGGCGGCCGGATCGTCTGCGGGTTGAGCAGGAACTTGTGGAGCCAGGCGGACTGCACCTTTCGCCCCTCGCCCACCAGCGGCGGAGGCAGCCAGCCCCAGGCGTCATCCCCCTTGACCGCCGGGTTGTTCTGTTTTTCGTCGGCGATCACCACGGGGTACAAGAGCCGGGCGAGATCGCCCCCCTTGCCGGGATAGTGTCGCCCCGCCTGGATTGCATCATCGGGCACGGAAATATTGCGGCTGCCCACCGGCCACGGCTTGCCGTCGACGATCGCATCGCGCCAGAGCATGAAGGGACGGAAGACCTTCGACTCCGAGTCATCCGGCTCGATCGCCTGCCCATCCTCGTCGACTTCCTGCGGCCGTCCCGTCCGGTCATCGAGCATCGGCATGCCGACGAGCGTGGCCCGGCGGCGACCGGCCCGGTCCGTCGTCAGGGCGGCCTTGAGCTGCGGCTCGGTGAAGTGGGGCGCCAGGAACGGATACCCGGAAATCGTCGGCGTTTCCCCGAGTGATCCCGGCTTGTAGCGAACATCCCAGCGGTCCATCTCCAGGGCGTGGCAGCCGCCGCAGTTGTACTGCTCGGCGACGACCAGCCCGTGCAGCCGGGCCTCCTCCCGCGGTGACGGCCGGTGGACGTACTTCGTCGCCGGCGGCTCCGACACGAGCCCGAGCACGAACGTCATCACCGCCTCCCGTTGCTTCGCGTCGAACGGAAACTGCGGCATCCGGTAGCGCTCGTTGTACTTCTTGTTCTCCGCCTTCTTGTAGTCGTAACTCCGGGGCGCCCGCAATTTCTGCCAGAGGAAGCCCTCCCGCTCATGGGCGAGCAATTTCTGCACGAAAAAGCCGGTGTCCGGGTCGACCGCTTCCGGATCGAAGTGGTGCGATTCGCCCGTCCGGGCATAAGCCAGATCGGGATCGAGGGCTGTATCTCCGGCGATAGCTCCCGACTTGGGTGCATGGCCCTCGCCGTGGCCGTGGCCGTCGGCGGCGTTGCCCCCATGGCCATGATGCCCACCCAGTTGGTCGATGACATGGTGCGACACCTGTTCGAACGCGATTCGCGACGGATCCTTGCGGCCCCAGTCGGCAAGTGCGGCACCGGCCGGCTTGGCATCCTCGAATCCCGGAATGTCGTGACACGAATAGCAGGCGAGTTTCCCGAGCGTCTTCTTGCCGACATAGGTCAGCAGCACGGCGTCGCGGCCCGCGCCGTCGAGACCGACGAGCATCCGCTCGTCCCCCTGCAGGTTGGAGAGCTGCGGAGGCAGGCCCCGTTTCAGCACGTCCTTGGCGCGGGCGGCGGGGAACCTTTCCTCCAGGTACATCAGCGCCAGTTCGCCGAGCGCTTCCCGCTCGGCTTCCGTCAGCGAGCCGGCCGCCGGAACGTTCTCCGGCTTCCAGCCCTCGGTGGACGTCATCAGATAGGCGACGGCGTCGGCGGCGGGGTCGCTGACGGTGCCGTCGGCGAGCTTGACCGGCTCGAGCAGGACGTTGGGCATGAGCGTCCGCGGATGATACTTGGCGGGCTCCCGCAGCCAACTGTAAAGCCAGTCCTTGCCTCGTGGGTTGCCGGCCAGCTTGGCACCGATCCGCGACAGGTTCGGCCCGTGGGTGCTCGTCGCTTCGGGGAAGTCGGCATGCTGGTGGCAGGCGAGGCAACCCCGCAACTGGAACACCTTCTTGCCGCGGTCGACGTCGGCGGCAGCCGTGATCCCGGCATGCGGGGGCACGTACTCGAACGGCGCACTGGCCGCAGCGATGTAGTGGATCATCGACCTGATCTCGAGCGGCTCGTACCGCTTCGACTCCTCCAGCCCCTTCCCTTCGAGGTGGTCCCAGAGTCCGAAGAACCGGGGCATCTTCGTGGAGGGACGGAAGTCCTGCGGGTTCCGCAGCCAGGCGTACGTCCAGTCGAAGTTGAGCTTGCTTGCCGCGTGCCGGAGCGACGGCCCGACCTTGGGGAGCGATCCCGGCGTCTCGGGATCCTTGAGCAGCGAGACGAGCTGGTGCGACCGGGTGGAGAGCTTGGATTCCGCGCCGGCGGCGGCGTCGCGTTCGAGCACCTCGCGGAGCCGGTCGCGAGCGGCCCGGCCATCGGGGCTCGACCGCAACTCTTCGACCCAACGCTCGACCGTGCTTCCCAACTTCGAAAGCCCCGCGTCGGAGAGCAGCGACTCGGCCACCTCGTGGTAGTTGGGCTGCAGCCGCATGTCAGGGCCGATCCGCTTCTCGGGGCCGGCCCAGCCATTGATCTCGTGGCAGCCGTAGCAGCCGTATTGCCGGATCAGGTGGTATCCCGCGACGAGCTTCGGCGCCGGAGGCTCGGGGAACTTCTCGCTCGGCTCCAGATCGACCACCTGATGGTGGCACTTCAGGCAGCTCGACTCCTCGAACCGCTCCGGGAGCATCGGCAGGATCCAGTGGTGGTTGTTGAACCAGCCATGCTCGTCGTGCCACTCGTGCGCCTGTTTCGGGGAATTCGGCGTGTGCGATGCCCACTTGAACGCGGTCGCACTTCCCTGCCCCTGATGGCAGATCGTGCAGCCGAAAGACTTCATGGGGTGGGGGCTCGAATCGCCGACGAACAGGTCGAGCCGCGGATGCGTCGCGTAGGGCTGCGGCACGCCGCGCCGCACCTGAACGGCGAGCGGCTTTCCCCAGGCGGGCGTCTCGACGAGGCCGGCGACGGCGATCTGCCGGGCCGGCGTCAGGCCTCCGGCGACCGTCTCGATCACGTCGCCCACCTGGAGCCCGGCCTCGGCGGCGGGCGACTGCGGGACGACCACCGCCACAGTCGGATCGTCGGCGTTGAACAGCCCCTGCGCCGCGAGCCGAAACCCGTAGACAGACTCGAGCTGATCATTGCCGTCGCCGACGACCTCGCGTTGCTCTGGCGGCGCGGCCGGTGTCGGGAGCGTGATCACCACCTCGTGCGCGGCCGGATAGGCGGGGTCGATCGGTGCTCCGGGAACCGTCTTGTCCATGCCGCGATGGCAGGTTCCGCAGCGATCGAACCGGGCCACGTCTCGGAAGTTGTTGTTGAGGGTGAGTTCCGGCAGCCAGATCTGGTCGGGCTTGAGCGGGCCGTTGAAGGCGTCGAGCACCGGCAACTCGAGGAGCGACTTTCCTGCCGTGGACCGCCGCTGTTCGAGCGTCTTCTGCAACTGCACGAGCTTGCCGCGGTGGTCGTCGACGTCCTTGGCGGCCGCGTCCTCGGCGGCCGTGATCCGCCGCAGCGCCGCATCCAGCGTGAGCCGGTACGTGTTGGCCGCTTGAAACTTGTCCGTCGCGGCCGCCACGTCGGCCCGCTTCGCGTCGGCGATCGCGAGCAGCGTCTGCTGGCGCTCGACCGGCGCGGCGTCGGCGATCGCCAGTTCGTAATCGGCCCGGTTCTTGTCGAGCTGCGCCTTTTCGAGCTTCAGGCCGCCCGCCAGTTGGTCCTCGCGAAACCGGGCCCGCTTGACGATGTCGCGAAGCCTGACCAGCAGGTCGCCGCGGGCAGCAAACGCCTTCTCACCGTCTGCCTCGGCAGAGCCGGACTGGACCGCTTCCTTGACCTTGGCGAGATCGGCCTCGGCCTTGGCGGCCGCCTCGACGTCGTCGGGCATCCCACGCACGACCGCCAGCATGTCCTCGACCGAGGCCGGATCGATCAGCCGCCGCGCCTTGGCGAGCGTGTCGGCGAGTTCTCGCCCCCGTGCCTCGTAGGCCTTCGTGTCCTGTTCCTGGACGCGGGCCTGAGCCGACCAGGTTTCCAGGTTTCGGAATCCGCGGGCGTATTTCTTCCACGGCCGGTCATGGTCGGCGGTGAGCAGCAGCACCGTAGCCACCAGCAGCAGGATCGCCGACACGGCAAAGACGACGTGCAGGATCTTGAGGTCGCGCCAGGTCTGTTCGTTTGCAGGCATCGTGTCGAGCGTGTGGCCGGTGGGCGTTACGGGTTTGGATTCGGATCAAGCCGGCCGCGAGGCCGCAGCCCGGCGCTAGAAATTGAGAGAAAACTCCGGAATGCTGACGATGTACTTCAGGTTGAAGGTCCAACGCAGGATCATCTTGATCGGCAGCGAGAGCATGAGCAGCATCAGGTTCGCCATGATCATGTAGCGAATGAAGCCCATCTTGGCGAAGTAACCCCGGAAGACCGTCACCGCCAGGAGCGGCGGCAGGACGACGAGGTAGGCCCCGAGGGCCAGCAGGCCGGGCAGTTCCCGGTACAGCACGTAGCCGGCCTGAACGAGCTGGCTCGCCCCCTGCGGGGCCTTCGGCAGCGGCTGGTTGAGGAGTTTGACCCAGAACATCTGCGGCAGGTCGACGTTGTTGAGCACCTCGACCTTGTAGGGCGTCCAGAACTCGAACGGACCGAAGAAGTTCCAGTTCGGTCCCCGCAGGAACGTGCCCAGAATGATGAGCGTGATCCAGAGTTCGAGGAACCCGAACTGGAACGTCAGGTAGGCGAACTTCCGCTCGGCGATGGAATAGTAGCCGTTTCCCTTCTTGTTGAAGTCGAGGTACGGCATGGCCATGAGCCCGAAGAGCACCAGGCTCGGCAGGACCACTCCCGCATACCAGGGGTCGAAATAGACGAGCATTTCCTGGAGCCCGAGGAAGTACCACGGGGCCTTCGACGGATTGGGCGTCTTGACGCTCGAAGCGGGTTCCTCGAGCGGGGCCGGCAGGGCGATCGCCCAAAACAGAAGCAGGGCCGCCACCGCGACCATGCAGATCAGTTCGGTGTAGACGAGGTCGGGCCAGACGAGCACCTTCTCGTCGTTTTCCTTCTCGACGGGCGGGAGGCCCTGGGCGATCCGGTCGTCGTTGACGACAGCCTGCTTCGTCGCCACCCAGGTGAAGAAAGCGAGCAGGAAGATGAGGCCGACGATCGGCACGTTGTCGGGCTTCATGACGATGGCGGCGAAGTTCTCGTCGGCCATCGCCAACCCCATGACCACGAGCGATGCGTTGAACAGCGTCCAGGCCACCATCGGCTGCACGAAGAACCGCCGGAAGACGAAGAGCACGACGAGCAGCCCCATCGTGCCGAGCGTGTAGACGACCGGGCCGGAAAGAGCATTGACGAGACTGCGGACGGCTGCCGGGAGCGCCGGCACCAGGGCCTCGGACCGCGACAGCGCCATGCTCGACAGGATCATCATCGCGCCGGCGAACGCCGCCCAGACGACGGCCCAGCCAGACTGCCCCTTCTTCCGCCAGAGCATGAGAGCCGCGACGCCGTTCATGGCGGCAAGCGAGGCGTAATAGCCCCCCAGAAAGCCGCCGACGTCTTCGAGAAAGAATTGGTTGTGCATGGCTGGGGTGTCGGTGACGGTTCACAGCGGACCGCTGATGCCGCCGTCCTTGCGGACCCTCCAGAAGTGAATCGCCAAAAGCAGGGCCACCGCCAGCGGAATGGCGATGCAATGGAGCACGTAGAACCTGTTGAGCGTTTCCTCGCCGACGAACCGGGCGCCAAGCAGGCCGAAGCGGGCGTCGGACGCGTCGGTGATCATGTCGATGCCGCCAACGGTGAGCAGCTGCTGCCCGGGACCTTCATACCCGAGGAACGGCGTCGCCCGGGCCATGTTGGAGCCGACCGTGATCGCCCAGATCGCGAGCTGATCCCAGGGAAGCAGGTAGCCGGTGAACGACAGCAACAGCGTCAGCAGCAGCAGGATCACGCCCACGACCCAGTTGAACTCCCGCGGCGGCTTGTAACTGCCGGTGAGAAACACGCGGTACATGTGCAGCCAGGTGGTGATCACCATCGCGTGCGCACCCCAGCGATGGAGCTCGCGCAGAATGCCCAGGCTCGTCACGTCGCGGAGGGCGAGGATGTCGTTGTAGGCCCATTCCAGCGTGGGGCGGTAATAGAACATCAGCAGCACGCCCGTCACCGTCTCCACCAGAAAGAGGAAGAAGGTCACCCCTCCCATGCACCAGGTGAACGAGAGGGCGATGCCCTGCTTCTTGATCGACACCGGGTGGAGGTGGAGGAAGAAGTTGGTGAGCATGACGACGATCCGATTCCGCCGGTCGAGCGGCATCGGATGGCGGAAGATGCTCTTCCAGATCTGCGAATTACGGATGGTCTCGCCGATGGCCATGATGCGAAAGCAGTCCTTCCTGACGAATGCGGCCTACACGGGGACGTACGATTCCGGATCTGCCCACTGCCCCAGTTCTTCCTGGAACGTTCGGCTCTTGTCGATCTCGACCTGGCCGTCGTCGGCGATGCGGATCGCATACCGCTCGAGCGGCCTGGGCGCCGGCCCCTCGAAATTGACACCGTCCTTGTAGAAGCCGCTGCCGTGGCACGGGCAATTGAACTTCTGCTCGGCCGCCAGCCAGCTCGGCGTGCAGCCGAGATGCGTGCACACGGTCTTGAGCGCGTAGAGCTGCTGCTGGCCGTTGAAGTCGCCATTCACGACCCAGACGCCGTACTGGGGGACGTACTTCGTCTCGACCTTGCCGGCCGGGAACCCGTCCTTGAAGCCGACCTTGAACTTGCTCGGGGGCTCGGCGAGGACGTTCGGAAACAGGAACCGCGCCAGACCGAGCGAGGCGAGCCCTCCGGTCACCGAGAGCGCCGTAAACCCAACTGCCATGAACGAACCGAGGGCGATTTCAAGAAACCCGCGCCGGTCCCCCTCGTCCGCCCCCTTCTTCATCACCTTGGGCTCAGGCTTGACAGGCCGTGCCGGGAGCGTCGCGGGCGGGGAAACGGCCTTCTCGGACGTCGGCTTGGCACGGGGCACGGCGCGCGGCGGAGCCTCCGCCTTGCTGACCGGGCCAGGCTTGGCTCCACCCCGGGCGGCAGCCAAAATACTCGCTGTGTCACGCTGCACGCCCGTCTTCGGCCCGCCCTTTGCGGCGGTCGGCTTTTCGGCGGTCGGCTTGGCAGCCGCGGGTTTGGCGGCCGCCGCTTTCGCGGGTGCTGGCTTGGCAGCCGCAGCGGCCCCTGCCTCCGCCTCCTTCTTTGACCGCGCCATCGCGAGAATGTCGGAGACGCTCGGCCGGCCGCCGACACCGGGCTTGGCCACCGTTGGGCGAACAGCAGCCGGCTTTTCCGGCGCCGGCTCAGCCGCTGCCCCCTCTTCAGAAGGAGTGGCCGAGGGCTTTCCTGCCCCCTGCGCGTCGGCCGCACGGGCTGCCGCGAGGATCTCCGCCACCGACATCTTCGTCTTTTCAGCCCTCGAATCCCCTGCGGGCGAGATCGCTCCCGAAGTCAGAGCCTCTGAACGGAAACGAAAATCCGTCCAGCCGAAACCTATTTTTCGCCGAGAATTTCAGAGTTCGTGATTTTTTTCACGAACTCCATACCCTAATTGATCCGGACGGTAGAAAGTGTCAACGTCGACTGTCGCGGTGGATTCCGGCGTGCTTTGCCGTCCGGTCCGAAACCCGGCCCCGGCTGCTACAACACGTCGCCGGTGGATCGCCCCGGTTTCGCTGTCCTCATTTTTCCGCACACCAGAAAGGCCACCGTGAGTCGATCGCGACGTGTCCTCGTCGTGGGCAGTGGTGGCCGGGAGCACGCCATCGCTTGGAAACTCGCCCGCGACGGCGCGGAGGTGCTCGTCGCCCCGGGCAATGCCGGAACAGCTGCCGAGGGGGAAAACGTCCCGATCCCGGCCACCGACATTCCGGCGCTCGTCGCATTGGCCCGGCGGCGGGAGGTCGACCTGACGGTCGTCGGCCCGGAGGCACCGCTGGTCGCGGGCATCGTCGATGCGTTCCAGGGAGCCGGCCTGCGGATCTTCGGCCCCACGCAGGCGGCAGCGCGAATCGAGGGGAGCAAGCTGTTTTGCAAGCAGATCCTCCATCGCGGCGACGTTCCCACGGCGATGTACCGCGAGTTCCGTTCCCCGGCCCGCGCCCGCGAATACCTCGAGGCCCGCGAAGACGTCCCGGTCGTCGTCAAGGCCGACGGCCTCGCCGCAGGCAAGGGCGTGTTCGTCTGTCGCACCAAGGCCGCCGCCCTCGAAGCGGTGGCCGCGCTCGGCAGTGACCCGCAGTTCGCCGCGGCAGCATCGGGCATCCTCATCGAAGAACTGCTCGACGGGGTCGAAGTGAGCGTGCTTGCGATCACCGATGGACGGACCGTCGTCACGCTGCCGCCGGTGCAGGACCACAAGGCCGCGCACGACGGCGACGAAGGTCCGAACACCGGCGGCATGGGAGCCTACACGCCGACGCCGTTCGTCGATGACGCCATGCTCGCCGAGATCGAGGCGCGGATCCTTGTGCCGACCGTTCACGCGATGCGGCGGGCGAAGTCCCCCTTCCAGGGCGTGCTCTTCGCCGGGCTGATGCTCACGGCGCAGGGGCCGAAGGTGCTCGAATTCAACGCCCGGTTCGGCGACCCGGAGTGCGAGGCCCTGCTGATCCGACTGGAGTCGAGCCTCTTCGATCTCATCGACGCCGCCGTCGATCGACGGCTGGCGGATCTCGAGCCCCCGACCTGGCGCTCCGGCGCGAGCGTCACGGTCGTCATGGCGTCGGAGGGGTATCCCGGAGAGATCCGCAAGGGCTTTCCGATCCGCGGCCTTGACGCCGCCCGACGCGTGGATGGCGTGCAGGTCTTCGAGGCGGCGACGCGGACGGCGGATGGGGCCGTGGTCAACGACGGCGGCCGCGTGCTGGCGGTGACCGCCGCCGCGGCCACGCTCGCCCGCGCCAAGTTGCAGGCCTACACCGCGGTCAAGGAGATCCGCTGGCAGGGCGCCTGGTGCCGGAAGGACATCTCCGACAAGGGACTGCGACGCGAGCGGGAACTGGCGGCGGCATCCGCCGACGAGGATCCGGCCCCCTGTAACGGCCCGGCTGCGGTGGACGGCCAGCATGGTGCGGTGGCGACGGCGGGCGAGGAGCGGCGGGCATGAAGCTCCGTGTCGGGATCGTCGGTCTCGGCGGCCAGTGGGACTCCCGTTACCTCCCCGCGCTCCGGGCCCTCGCCGACCGGTTCGAGGTCCGCGGCATCTGCGAGCAGGTGGCACACCGCGCGGCGCGGGCCGCAGCCGAACTCGGCACCGTCGCCGTGGACGGTTTTCGCGCGCTCGCGGCCCGCGACGACGTCGATGCGATCCTCTACCTCGCCGACCAGTGGTATGGCGCGACGCCGATCCTCGCCGCCTGCGACCACGGCAAGGCGGTCTACTCCGCGATCTCTCTCCCCTGCGATCCCGACGAGGCCCGCCTCCTCCGCCGGCGGGTGGACGAGTCGGGAATTGCCTTCGTAGCCGAACTGCCACGCCGTCACGCACCGGCCACCATCCGCCTCAAGGAGCTGATCGCCACGCGGCTCGGCAGGCCGCGGATGCTCTTCTGCCACCGCCGCGTGCCGACGTCCGTGCCGCCGGCGGCGGCCCCGTCGCGCGACCGGACGACCGAGGCCCGCGACCTGATGGAACTCGTCGACTGGTGCCGCTACGTGGCCGGCGTCGAGCCGACGAGCGTCGTCTCTGTGCGGCACGCGGAGACGCCCGGGGCCGCGACCGACGACTACCGGATGATGAGTCTCGACTTCTCGCCGACCGGCCGGCCGGGCGAGGGCGTGCTCGCCCAGATCAGTTGCGGATACTACATGCCGCGGTGCTGGGAGGAGGCGGTGAACTTCCGCCCCCCGGCCGCCCTCCAGGCCGCCTGCGAGCATGGCATCGCGTTCATCGACCTCCCCGCGAGCCTCGTCTGGTTCGACACCGCGGGCCGCCACCAGGAGACGCTCGACGGCGAGCGGCCGATCGAGGAGCAGATGCTGCTCCAGTTTCACCGCAAGGTAACGAGCCTGGTGCGACAGATGAGCGGCCTCGACGACACGCTCCGCGCCCTGCAGGTCGTGCAGGCCGCCGCCACGAGCCAGGCCGAGGGCCGCCGGATCCGGCTCGACGCGGCGACTTGCGAGCCTGCGAACCAACGCCCTACGATGCCCGAACTCTGACGCCCCGTTCCGTCAGCCCCACCGGAGAACGCGTTGATGAAACCGTCCCGCGTCAGGTTCGATCGTTGCCGACTGGCATGGCTGACCCATGGGATTGCAAGAGGCGTCGCTGTCGCGCTGCTGGGCGGTATTGGCTGGAGCGGCGGCGTGAACGAGGCCCGTGCCGGCGCCGCCGACAACCCGAGCAGCATGCGCGTGACGAACGTGACACTCACGCCACGCGACGCCGCGACCGCGACGATCACGTTCGACATCACGTGGAATGATTCTTGGCGGCACGAAGTGAATCACGATGCGGCCTGGGTGTTCTTCAAGGCTCGGCCCGCGGGGGCGACCGAATGGCAGCACGTCCGGCTCGCGGCCGACAAGGTGACGAGCCCGCGCGGCTTCGGTCAGGCGGCCGGCGGGACGCGGGTCGAACTCTGCGTTCCGGACGGCAGTGACGGGTTCACGGGACTGTTCGTGCGCCGGGCCGAGTACGGCTGGGGCACGGTGAAGGCCACGGGGGTCACGGCCGTCTGGGATCTCTCGTCCGCGAAAGGCGTCACGCCGACCACGAAGGTCGATCTGCAGGGATTCGGGATCGAAATGGTGTTCGTTCCGGAAGGGCCGTTCGAGCTGGGGGGCGGCAGCGCACGCAATCGGTTTCACCTCTCCACGAACTCGGGTGACCACGGCATCCCCTACCGGGTGACCGGCCCGGGGGCGATTCCGACCGGCCGGCAGCCGGGCAAGCTCTGGGCACGGACGGGCTGCCAGCCGGAGGACAACAGTGAGATACCGGCGGCATTTCCCAACGGCTACGCGGCCTTGTACTGCATGAAGAAGAGCGTGATCGGCGTGCACTACGCGGCGTTTCTCAACGCGATTCCCCTGGAGCGGGTGGAGACATCGGCGCTGATTCCGGTGGGCGCGGGCATCATGGGGCGGTCCGAATCGGACGCGGGCCCCGTGTTCAAGGCCGCCGACGACGCCGGAGGCTACCGCAACGTCCATGGATTGACCTGGGCCTGCGGTGCCACGTTCGCCGCCTGGGCCGGCCTCCGCCCGATGACCGAACTGGAGTTCGAGAAAATCATCCGCGGCCCGATCACGAGCGGCTGGCAGACGGGCGACGAAGTGGATCACCCGTCGTATTGGGGCGTGACGACCATCAACGGTTGGCGGACCGGTTTCGAACGCGCCGTCACGATCGACAACGCCACCGGTCGGCGGTTTCGCGGCTCGCACGGTCTCGGCACGGCGACTCTGCCGGCCGACTGGCCACAGGAGGATGGTGTCGGTGTCGGAATACGGGGCGGCTATGCAGTGGACTCCGATCCGTCCAGCCGCTCCCGTGTCGACCAATCCACGCCGAAAACGCACGATTCTTTTCGCGGGGTGCGCACCGCACCGAAAGACGTTGGGCTCTGAAGCGGCCGGTGTGCCGATCGGCACGCGGCTTGCCCACGGTCATCCTCCGCGGTGGAATCGGCGCTGCTCCGCGGTCGCGTCTGCAGCCGGTCCCGCCCTTTTCCGGGGAGATTTCCGCCATGGACAGCCGCTGCTCCGACCGGTCGCCCCAGCCACAGGCGCTCGAAAATGCACCGCACCACGCAAAACGCGGCGCGCGGAAGCCGCGCGGGCTGATCGCGCGGCCCTCATGCCTCGTGGCCGGCGAACGGCTCGAATCGCGGTCGCTGATGGCCGCCGACGGCCACATGGCGGTCGGCATGAACCTGGAAAACATCGTCGACTGGTCCCCGGCCTGGACGTTTACCGACGCGTTCAAGGCCTCGCGGCCGTGGATCGTGCATGCGGTCAACACCGTCACGGGCGACATGACCTGGGACGTCGGGGACGCCCATCCGCTCTCCCTCGACGCCGACGGCAACGTGACCGCGCTCGCCACCTGGACCGACGCGGCCGGACGGACGGTGCGACAGATGGCGGGCACGCTGATGTTTCGCGACATCGCCGGCGGCTATCCGGCGGGCCGCTATCGGGCCGAGTGGGATGGCAGCGGCACGGTGACGTTCGGCTTCGACGCCCGCACCGTCGCCACCGGCCGGACGGCCGCCGGCCGCAATTACGCCGACCTCGAGGTCGCGCCCACCGCCGCCGGCATCCTGATGCGGATCGAGGCCACCGCCGCGAACGACCCGGTTCGCAACTTCAACGTCTGGATGCCCGACTGGGGCGGGCAACGTTTCGTCGGCCAGCGTTGGCAGCCGGGGGCGGACTTCTCCCCGTTCCATCCGCTGTTCCTCCAGCGGCTGGCGCCGTTCAAGACGATCCGCTTCATGGGGATGCAGGAGACGAACACCTCCGACATCCGCACCTGGGCCGATCGCCGCGACGCCTTCGCCATCCGCCAAGGGTCCGGCTCCGAGGGCACCGTGAGCGAGCCGATCGTCAATGGCATGGCCCTGGAA
>JBKDUV010000112.1:0-5688 GCA_046339335.1 Planctomycetia bacterium
TCCTTCTTCAGCTTCGCCTGCAGGTCGAGCGCATCGGGCCGGGTGGCGAACATCGGCTCGGCGGCGAGCACCTGGTCGAGGATCTGCCGGGCCTTGTCACGCTCCCCCTTCTCGGAGAGCAGCTTGGCGACGTAGTACGCACCGTCGCTCGTCAGGGCGTTGCTGCGGGCGATCTGGTCGAGGATCTTCCCGGCATCCTCCTGCCGGCCGAGCTTGTAGAACACCCAGGCCAGCGTCGTCAGGGCCGGCACCTGGTTCGGCGAGTTCTCCCGGCTGTTCATCGCGACGTTCACCTCCGCCATCTCCAGCGCCCGTTGCCGCGACTCCTTGTCGTCGGACTCGACGAGCACGAGGGCAAGCGAGTTGCTCGCACCGAAGTTGCCGGGCGACTGCGTGTGGGCGTCGTTGAAGTACTTCTCGGCGGTCTTGTAATCGCGGGCCAGGCGGGCCACCACGCCGCGCAGGATCTTGCCGTCGAGGTTCTTGGGCTCGAGCTTGAGGACGTTGTCGATCGTCGCCCGTGCGGTCTCCAGATCATTCTGCTGGATGTACCACTGGGCCGATGCGAGCAGCACCCCCGGATCGCTCGGCGCCGCCTTCACGGCGGATTCGATCCATTTCTTGGCGACGTCCCGCTTCTTGTCGTCGTCGTAGAGCCGGGCGAGGGCGATCTCGGGCTGCGGCGACTTGTCGTCGAGCTTCTTCGCCTCACGGAACTGGGCCAGCGCGTCCGCCTCCTTGTCGAGCTTGAACAGGGCGATCCCCATCCGCTGGTGGGCGCCGATGCTGTCCGGGTCGAGGTCCAGCCAGGCCTTGAGGTACTTCTGCGCCGTCTCCCACTGCCTGCGCCCCTCCGCCACAGCGGCGTTGCCGGCGTTGCAGCGGATCTCGAAGTCGCGCTTCCGCTTCGGGTTTTCCGTGAACCCTCCGGTCAGCGTCGTCGCCTTCTCGAAGAGGACGGCGGCATCGCTGATCCGCCGCTCCTGAAAGCCGATGTCGGCGAGCATCAGGAAGGCCTCCGGGTCGGTGGCGTGCTTGATGACCGCGTCCTCCAGTTCACCCCGCGCCGGTCCGATCTGGTTCACGCTCAGCCAGAGCGTCGCCATCATCACGCCCACGGGGGGCAGCTTGGGGTTGTTGGCCCGGGCCCGTTCGAGGATCGCCCGGCAGCCGTCGATGTCGCGGTTTCGAAACCGCTCGATGGCGTTCTCCACGTCCTTGTCCTGGGCGTCGTCGGAGACGGCCCGGCCGATGAGCGTGCGGGCGGTCACCTGTGCCACGCCGACCGCAGGCAGGAGCGGCACGAGCCCGCAGGAGAAAAGAAGGCTGAAGGCGGCGCGGCGGGCGATTTGGCGGCGAACGGTCCGCATGTGACGAGACTCCTGAAACGAGCGATTGAACCCGGTCCCCGGTGGAATCGAGTACTCTACTCTTGCCGGGACTCGCCCGCCAGCGTCCGCTCGCAATTCGGGAAATTCATGCTCGGAGCCGTCTTCGAACGCGAGGCGCTGGTGACGCCGCGGACCCGCGGATTCTTCGTCGCGCGGGCCGTCACCGGCGGTCTGCTGCTGGCGATCGTGGCCACCTGCTGGCTCCTCGTCACCGGGTCGCACGCCGTGGCGACCGGCGGGGACTCGGCCCGCTTCGCCGCCACGTTGTTCCGCATCCTCGCCCCGCTGCAGCTGACGCTGGCGATGCTGGCCGCCGCCCTGGCGGGCGTCGTCGTCGTCAGCCTGGAGAAGGACCGGCGCACCCTCGAACTCCTCCTCGTCAGCCGGCTCTCCGACGCCCAGCTCGTGGTCGGCAAGTTTCTCGGCAGCGTGATCCGCGTGCTGCTCATGCTGCTCGCCGCGGTCCCCGTGTTCGCCATCGCCGGCCTGTACGGGGGCATCGAGCCGCTGCAGGTCGCCCGCGTGTTCCTCGTCACGGCGCTGGCCGCGCTGGCGACGGCGGGTGTGGCGAACGCCGTCGCATTCTGGCGCGACACGTCGTTCCAGGCGCTGGCCATCACCGCCGCGCTGCTCGTCGCCTGGACCGCTGCCGGAGAGGGCGTGGCCCTGATCTGGGGACCGGCGGCCGGTGCCATGGTCGCGCCGGCCCGCGCCGTGTTCGCCGCCCTGGCGCCGGCCGCGACCGCGTCCGTCTGGCCCTTCGCCGGCGTCTGCCTGGCACTGATCGTCGTGTCGAACGGCCTGGCGGTGGGCCTCGTCCGCCCCTGGAACATCGCCCGCGAACGCCGCGGCCCGACGGCCGCCACGGCCCGCGCCGGCCGTCGCCCCGCCCGGCGGATCTGGAGGAATCCCGTTCTCTGGCGAGAACTCTGCACCCGCGCGCATGGCCGGACGATGGCGGCCGTGCGAGTCGCCTGGCTGCTGCTCTTCCTCCTCGCCGTCGCCGGCGTGGCCGGCGCCCGACCCGCCGCGCGGACCAACCGGCTGGCCGTCGCCGTGGCCGTGGTGCCGGTTGGGCTGGCGAGCCTGCTGGCCGTCGCGGCACTGGGCGTCACGAGCATCACGGGCGAACGCGACCGAGGCTGCCTCGACCTGCTCCTCGTCAGCGACCTCGAGCCGGGGGAGTTCGTCTGGGGCAAGCTCTGGGGCGTGCTCGGCGCCGCCCGCGAGATGGTGCTCCTGCCGCTCGTGCTCTGCGGCCTGCTCGTGCCCCTCGGGGTCGGCACGCTCGAGCAGGGACTGGCACTGGCGGCGGGCCTCGCCCTGCTCCTGTTCTTCGCCGCCGTGCTCGGCATCTACTCCGGCCTGACGCACGCCGTGTCGCGGCGGGCGATCGCCGTCGCGCTGGGCACGGTGGCCTTCCTCTGCGTGGGCGTGGCGACGTCGATGCGGATCATGGTCGCCTTTGCCTCCAGCTTCGAGCTGCAACTGGCCCCGTTCCTCGCGGTGATCGTCGGCGGCGGGGTGGCGTTGTACGCGGCCCTCTCGGCACGCAATCCCTCGCCGGCCGTGGCCTGGGCCGCCGCGATCCTTCCCGCGGTGACGTTCGTGGCGATCACCGACTTCCTCCAGGGGGGGACGCTCCAGGTGCTGCTCATCGTCGGGACGGCCTACGGCTTCGCGATTCTCGCCCTGCTCGTGCCGGCGATCGGGGCCTTCGACCAGCTCACCGGCCGCAGCTGACCGGCGACCGTCAGCGCTGCAAAGCGGCGTCGGGCGTCTCGGCCATCTGAGTGGCCGACCGCCGGCCCTCCAGCGCGGCGAGCCGCACACCGGCCTCCGGCGGTGCGTCGCCGCGGGCGACGGCGCGACGATAGCTCTCCATCGCGTCGGCCTCGCGACCGAGCGCCTCCTGGGCCAGGCCCTCGAGCAGCAGGATCCGGCCCGGCACCTGGTTCGGCCCGTAACTCTCCCCGAGGATCGCCAGCGTCGCCAGCGTCCGCTGCGGCCGGCCGAGCCGCCGGTAGGCCTCGGCGGTGTCGAGCAGGACGTCGCGATCAGCGGGCTCGATCGCCAGGGACTTGTGCAGGTCGGCCAGAGCGGCCTCGGCCTGGCCGCGGGCCAGCGCCAACTGGCCGCGGAGGTGCCAGGCGTCCGCAGACCGCGGCGCCAGCCGGACGGCGTTGCCGCTGAGCCGTTCCGCGTCGTCGAACAGCCCGAGTTCCATGAACATCCGGCCGCCGTCGATGGCCAGCCCGACATCCTCCGGCGAGAGCTCGAGCGCACGCGAGACCTGGGCCACGGCCTCCATCCGCTCGCCGCGACTCCAGAGCACGTCGGCGTAGTGCCGCCGGGCATCGACGTCGAGCGGGCAGTTTCTCACCGCCTGCTCGAAGAGCCCCTCGGCGCGGACCAGATCCCGCTGGTCCACCGCGGACAGCCCCTCGTTGCACAGTCGGCGCGTGGTGGCGAGCTCCGGAGGCGCCGGGCCGCGGCTGGACACGAGGCGACAGCCGGGGCCACAGGCCGCGAGGAGCAACGCGGCCAGTCCACGAACGAGAGTCGGGCTCGGACGGTGCACGGGTGAGCGACTGCCGGGGCGCATGGGCGCCGAACGATAGCGGCCCCCGCGCGGCGGCGACAGGCTGCTTCCCGCCGGCATGGGGCGGCCGGCCCGTTGCGCCGACCGGCCAGTTCGCCGCGCTTGCCGGGATCGCCCGGGCGGCGCTTGCCGGGATCGCCCGGGCGGCGCCGCCGCTCCGCAGTCCGATCGGCTACCATCTGCCGAACCGCGATCCTTCCGCCGCCGGCCGCGGTTCCCCGAATCGACGCCCCGGACCAGATGCCGATGCCTCCCGCCAGCCCGCCGGACCAGCACCGCGAACGGTCGTTCCATCCCTACCCGTGGTGGAGCCCGCGGTTCTGGCACGGCATGCCGCTGGCCGTCTGGCTGCCGCTGGTGGCCGAGCACCGGGCGCGGGCGTCGTTCTCGAAGTGGGGACTGATGGCCACGATCTCGCTGGCCGCCGGCTTCAACTCGATCGGCGGAACGCTTTCCGAGGCCCGCTTCCGGCGCCGCCTTCGCGAGCGGCCCGACACTCCTCCGCCGCTGTTCATCATCGGCCACTGGCGCAGCGGCACGACGCTGCTCCACGAACTGGCGATGCTCGACGAGCGGTTCTGCTGCCCCAACACCTACCAGTGCCTCGCACCCGGCCACTTCCTCCTCACCGAGGACGTGCTCACGTCGGCACTCGCCTGGATCATGCCGGCGAAGCGGCCGATGGACGACGTCGCCGCCGGATTCGACCGGCCGCAGGAGGACGAGTTCGCGCTCATGAACATGGGCGCCCCCTCCCCCTATCGGCGCATGGCGTTTCCCGTGACGAGTCCCGCGACGCCCGAGGCGCTCGACGTCAGCCGTCTGCCGGCGGCCGAACGCGACCGCTGGCGCCGGTCGCTGCGCCGGTTTCTCGACCTGCTCGCGGTCCGCGACCCGCGCCGGCCGGTGCTCAAGAGCCCCCCGCACACGGCCCGCGTCGGCGTCCTCGCCGAGATGTTTCCCGAAGCCCGCTTCCTCCACGTCGTCCGCGATCCGTTCGTCGTCATCCCCTCGACGCTCCGGCTCTGGCGGTCGCTCCACGAGGTGCAGTCGCTGCAGGTCGACCGCCACGAGACGCTCGAACGCTACGTGTTCGCGGCGTTCGACGAGATGTACGCCGCCTTCGAGCGGGACCGGTCGCTGCTCGGCGCCGACCGGCTGCACGAACTTCGCTACGAGGATCTCGTCGCCGATCCGGTGGACAATCTCCGTCTGGCCTACGAGCGGCTCCGGCTCGGCGATTTCGCACGTGTCCGGCCGGCGGTCGAGCGGCAGGCGGCCGCCATGAAGCGGTATCGCACCAACGCCTATCGGCACGACCCGCGGCTGGTCGCCACCATCGCCGACCGGCTACGGCCGTTCATCGATCGCTATGGCTATGCGCTGCCGGAGGCCGGCTTGCCGGGACCGACCGGCGCTGGTGAAGGAGCCTGACCCGCGGGTCTGCCTGGGCACTCCGCGCCTCGGCGGCGAACTCCTCCGGTGTCATGCGGATCGACCGCTCGAACCGGTGGCGGGCGATCGCCCACTGGCAGGCGGCGACGACCGCGGCGGCCGCCGCGACGGCCGCGATGCCGCGCCGCGCCCCCTCCCAGACGCGTCCGTCAGTGGCCGCCGGTTCCGCGGCGGTGAGCAGCGCGACGAACGGGCCCGACGCGAGCCCCGCAGCGACGACGAGCAGGCCGAGGCCGAGGC
>JBKDUV010000113.1:0-12938 GCA_046339335.1 Planctomycetia bacterium
ACGCCGCGCGCCGCCTCCCCCACGCGGCAGACCGCCATCCCGGTGGGCCCGCCGTGGAGCGCCACGGGGCCCGACGTCCCGGGGGGGTTGCGCGTCGGCGGGGACACCGCCGACGCCGCCCTGCACCTCGCCGACTTCCGCGCGGCGGAGCGGACCTGTCAGCTCGTCACGCAGGTGGCGGGCCGGAGCGGCCGCGGGCCGCTCGGCGGCCGCGTCGTGGTCCAGACGAGCACGCCCGACCACCCGGCGATCCGGGCCGCGGCCGCGCACGACTACGAGGCCTTCGTCCGCAGCGAGCTGCCGATCCGCGAGGCGCTGCTCTATCCGCCGTTCGGGCACGTCGTCCGGCTCGTCGTCCGCAGCCTCGACGAGCGGGCGGCACAGGAGTGGGCCGGCCACCTGGCGACACGGCTCCGCGAGGCGGCGGCGGGGGACGCGACCGTCCGCGTCCTCGGGCCGGCGCCGGCCCCGATCACACGGCTCCGCGAACGCTACCGCTGGCACGTGCAGGTCCACGGTGCCGAAGGCGACGTGCTCCGCGACCTCGTCCGCCGGGCGACCGCCACGGCGCGGACGCCGGACAACGTCGCCTGGATCGTCGACGTCGACCCGGTCGAGATGCTCTGAAACGCGTTCAAATTGAACCGTGCGCGTGACGCCCGGCGGGGTTGCCCATGCACCATCGCCGGTCGTTCGCGGCGGGCCGCGTGTGGAGGCTGCAGGTGGTTGCGGCGCCGTTCTGCCGTGGTATAATTGCAGGGTCGTCCGGGTCCCCGCGGCATCCATGGTCTCGCCACGATGGCCATCCCTCCCGGTGCCGCGACGATGCCGCTCGACCGCAGGTCCTTCGTGGCGTGGGGAGTGTCCGCCGCCGGCGGCATGGCGGTCGGCAGCCGGGCGGCGGAGGTGACGCCCCCTGCCTATTCGGTGAATCCCGTCGTCGGGGACGGCCGCTGGATCGATGCCGCCCCTCCACGGGAGCCGGCCGGCTATTCCGACCGGCGGCCGTTCGAACTCACCGTCGGGATCGAGATGCGGGGGCGCGGCAACGCCACCAACCTGCGGGCGAGCACGCCCGTGCCGGCGCCGCATCCGGAGCAGCCGATCGAGGACGTGCAGATCGAGACGGAGGGCTGCCAGGCCAGGGTGCATGTCGTGGGCGATGGCGCGGCACAGCTGCTCGTCTCGGCGGCCGCGATCGGCGGCGGTCAGGTGATCCGCGCGACCGCCCGCTACCAGCTTTCGATCGCCAAGCAGTATTTCGGCCACGAGCGCGACCGGTTTCCCGCCCGGCAGCCGCGGCCGGCGCAGGACATCCGCGACCGCTACCTCGGCAACAGCCCCGGCATCGAGACCGGATCCGCGCCGGTGCGGCGGCTCTTCGACACGCTCCGCGGTCCCGGCAGCGAACACCCCTGGGATTTCGCGCGGCGGTGCTGGACGTGGGTGCGAGAGAACATCCGACCCCGCATCGGCCCCTACACGAGCGTCGTCAAGGCGATCGAGGAGACGGTCGGCGACTGCGAGGAGATGGCGGGCGTGTTCGTCGCCCTCTGCCGGCGGGCGGAGATCCCGGCCCGCCTCGTCTGGGTCCCCAACCACAACTGGGCGGAGTTTTATCTCGTCGACGACCGGGGCGGCGGCCACTGGATCCCGGCGCACACCGCCTGCTATCCGTGGTTCGGTTGGACCGGCGTGCATGAACTGGTGATCCAGAAGGGAGACCGGGTGATCCCGGCACATGCCCGGTCCGCGCAGCGGCTGCTCGAGGACTGGGGGCAGGCCGCCGGACCGCGTCCGGCCTATCGCTGGACGGCCGCGCTGGTGCCGCTGCCCGCCGAGGAGGGAGCCGATCCCGGGCCGGGCGGCCGCGTGAAGCAGCCATCGGGCGAGTGGAAGCTCTCCGGCCACCGGCTCGACAAACTGTTGCGTCGGCAGTGACGGAGGACCCATGCGGCTGGACGCGACGCACCGCCGCCGGGTGGCCCGCCGTGGCCCTGCCTCCCGGGGCGTGCTCGCCGCGTGCCTGACCGCCCTGCTCGGCGGCGTGGCGGACGGCCAGTCGGGGACGACGCAGAACATGCCGGCGTTCGGCCCGGCCCGCGGCCAGGGGGGCACGACGCTGCAGTCGCCGGAGTTCGGCGTGGCGATCGACGCCGAGGGCGTGGTCTCGCGCCGGGCGGTCGAGGATCCCGGAGGACTGATCGCGGCGCAGCGGGTCGCGGCCGCCCGGGCCGCGCTGCCGGCCGACGTGCTGCGGCATGCGCCGCTGCGGAAGATCTCGCTCGTCGGGCTCGATGCCGCGATCCGGCGCCGGGCAGCGGCCGGTGCCGGACCGGATCCGATCGAGCGGCACGTCGCCGGGCTGACGCGGATCGAGTTCGTGTTCCTCTTTCCCGACCGTGGCGACATCGTGATCGCCGGCGAGGCGGGAGGCTGGCGCGAGGACGCGGTCGGCCGGGCCGTCGCGATCCAGACGGGGCGGCCGGTGATCCTTCTCGAGGATCTGTGCGTGGCGCTGCGGGCTTTCTGGCCCGGCGGGCGGGGGCCGCAGTCGGTGGGCTGCTCCATCGACCCGGCGCCCGAGTCGCTGGAGCGGCTCCGCCAGTTCCAGCGGACGGTTCCGCGGTCGGTGGCGGACGGTGAACGCCAGGCGGTCGCCGCGCGCATCCATGGCGGCCTGCAGGCGGCCCTCGGCGATGCCGACGTGCGGGTGTTCGGCATCTCCGCCGCCACGCACCTCGCCCGCGTGCTGGTGGAGGCCGACTACCGCATGAAACTCATCGCCATCGACCTCGAGCCGCCGCCCGTGCCGCTGCGGACGTTCCTCGGCGGCCTCCAGTCCGCGCCGCCGAACACGCTGCAACGCTGGTGGTTTCGCCCCGACGACCGCTGCCTCCGGGTGGCCGACGATCGCCGGTCGTGCGCGGTGCTGGGCCGCGGCGTCCGGCTCTCGACCGAGGATCTCGCCATCGGGCCCGACGGTCGTCTGGTGGATCGCGGCGGCAGGGGGGGCGCGACGGCCGAGGCCTTTGCGGCGGCGTTCACGGCTCGGTATCCGCAGATCGCCGACCGCAGTGCCGTGTTCGCTCAGTTGCGAAACGGTATCGACCTGCTCGTGCTGGCTGCGTTCATGCGCCGGGAGGGCTGGGCGCGGGCGATTGCCTGGGACGCAGCCGGTCTCCGCGACGAGCGGGTCGTCGCCACGGAGACGCTGCCGCCGCCACGGCGGATGCCCTGTGCCGTGAACGTCGTCTGGAAAGGGCGGGTGCTGCTGGCGCCCGCCGGGGGAGTCTCGATCATGCCCGAGGAGCTCACCGCCCCGGAGCGGGTCGCCGTCTGCCCCGCGGCCGAGTTCGAGGACCGGCGGGCGGCGATCGGACCGCGGCCGGATGGCGACCGCTGGTGGTGGGACTGAGGGCAGGCCATCGGCTGGAGGCGAGGTTTCGCTACCATGGCGGTTCCCCGCGAGCATCCCCATGGCCTATCGATCCCTCAGAGACATCCTCGGCGCGACGAGCCTGGAGCGGAAGTGCCGGTTTCTCTTCGGGTTTTGCCTGTTCGCGCTGATCGCGGGCAGTTTTTGGGGATATGGAAAATTGACCGAGCGGGTGGTCTACGAGACGACCCGCTCGACCGGCCGGCAACTGGTCGACGCCTACCTGTGGCAGTACCACTGGCTGAAGCTCGAGCCGGATGAAAAGCTCCGCCCCGGCATCACCTACCTGAACCAGATGTTCGGCACGAAATCGATCGCCGGCGGTGACGGCCGGCCGGTCAGCGCCCCCAGCGAGAGGCTCATCAAGCTCGACCCGTCCGCCGACGAGATGGCGGGCATCAACCGGCTCGACGCGGCCGTGGTCGATTACTTCCTCAAGCAGCCCGCGCCGACCGCCGAGGCTGCCGGCAGCGGCACGGAGGCGGCCGCCGAGTACCGGGAGTACGACATCACCGACGCGGCGGAGTACCACTACTACCAGCCGATCCGGGCCCGCGAGCAGTGCCTCATCTGTCACTGCCATCCGGGCGTGGCCAGCGGCTGCGACCCGGATGATCCCGACACGCCGGCGCGGCGCCGGCTGGCAGCCGGCGAACTGATGGGCGTCGTCAAGGTCGTGATGCCGACGAAGGATCGGCAGGCGGCGATCAACCGCAACCGGGCGATCCTCCTGGCGACGGCGATCATGACGATGTTCCTCGCCATGCTCGCCGCCTACGCGATCGTCCGCTACGTGATCGTGAAGCCGCTTGCCGACCTGCGGAACGTGGCCGAAGAGGTGCGTCGCGGCAACACGCAGGCCCGGGCCGACATCCACACCGCCGATGAGTTCGAGGACCTCGGCGTGGCCATCAACCGCATGCTTCGGGGGCTGATCGAGTCGCAGGAGGAACTGCGCAAGGCCAACACCGCCCTCGATGAAAAAGTGGACGAGCTCGCCCAGGCAAACCTCAACCTCTACGAGATGAACCGGCTAAAGGGGGACTTTCTCGCCACGATGAGCCACGAGCTGCGGACGCCGCTCAACAGCATCATCGGCTTCTCCGACGTGCTCGGATCGATCCAATCGCTCGACGACAAGCAGCGTCGCTACGTGGAAAACATCCGCACCTCGGGCAGGATGCTCTTGGAGATGATCAACGACATCCTCGACCTGGCGAAGATCGAGGCCGGCAAGATGGAGGTCCGGGCGACGACGTTCCGGCTCGAGGCGGTGGTCTCGGCCCAGTGCGACATGGTGCGGCCGCTGGCCGAGCGGAAGCGGATCGCGCTTTCCTGGGAGGTGCCGCCGGAGATCGGCGAGATCGAGCAGGACCAGGCGAAAGTGCAGCAGATCCTGGTGAACCTGCTTTCGAACGCGGTGAAGTTCACCCCCGAGGGAGGCCGGGTCGAAGTCCGCGGGCTGCTGGTGCCCGGCGCCGAGGACGGCGGCGAGTTCCTGCTCGAGGTGCTCGACACCGGCGTGGGGATTGCGGAGGAGGAGCAGCAGTCGATCTTCGAGAAGTTCCGCCAGGGGGGCGGGATCGGTCGCGGCGAGGATGCGATGACCCGCGAGTACACCGGTACGGGTCTCGGGCTGTCGATCGTCCGCGAGCTCTGCCGGCTGCTCGGTGGCGACGTGACGCTGGAGAGCCAGCTCGGCCGCGGCAGCCGGTTCGTGGTCAGGCTGCCGGGACGGCTGCCCGCGGGCGATGCCGGCGTCCAGGGGGCAGGGCGGCTGGCCGCGGTCCGCGGCGGGCGATGAGAAAGTGGGTTCCGCGACTGCCGCGGAGCCGGTGGACGGCTCGTGGAGGCTGAGATGGCGAAGGACAAGGCCGGTTCCGAAGTCGTGCTGTTCACGGACGGCGCGTGCAGCGGGAATCCGGGGCCGGGGGGCTGGGCCTACGTGCTGCGGCATCCGGGCAGCGGCCGCGAGGCGAGCGATTCCGGCGCCGAGGCCGAGACGACCAACAACCGCATGGAACTGACGGCGGTGGTGGAGGGGCTGCGGCAGCTGAAGCGGCCGACCGTCGTGGAGCTCGTCACCGACAGTGTCTACGTCGGGACGGGGTTGTCGCAGTGGCTGCCGAAATGGAAGCAGCAGGGCTGGAAGCGGAAGGAGAAGGGGCGGCTGGTGGCGGTCAAGAACGAGGATCTGTGGCGGGAGTTGGACCGGCTGGCCTCGTCCCATACGATCCGCTTCACGCACGTCGCCGGCCACAGCGGCCATCCGGAGAACGAGCAGTGCGACCGGATGGCCGTCGAGGCCTACCGGCAGCTGCAGCGCGAGACGGGGATGGTTCCGCGCCGCTGACGGCGGCCGTGCCGCAGCCTGCATTCCCGGCGATTGAGGTGAACGATGACCAGCGCCACGAGCCAGTTGCACGATCTCGGGCAGAGCCTGTGGCTCGACACCATCACCCGCGGCATGCTCGACGACGGCACGATCGCCCGCTTCGTCCGTGATCTTTCCGTGACCGGTCTGACGAGCAATCCCACCATCTTCAATCAGGCGCTGAAGAACGGCCCCGGCTACGACCGGGCGATCAGCGCCGCGGCCCGCACGGGGCTGGCCGCCGAGGAGACGTTCTTCACGCTGGCGATCGACGATCTTTCCCGGGCCGCCGACCTGTTTCGCGACGTCCACGAACGCAGCGGCGGCGTGGACGGCTGGGTGTCGCTGGAGGTCTCGCCGACGCTCGCCTACGACGCGCGGAAAACGCTCGCGTCGGCGATCGCGCTCCACGCCCGCGCCGGCCGGCCCAACCTGTTCATCAAGATTCCCGGCACGCCGCAGGGGCTGCCGGCGATCGAGGAGGCGATCTTCGCCGGCATCCCGGTGAACGTCACGCTCCTGTTCACCCGCGGGCAATACCTGGCGGCCGCTGATGCCTACCTGCGCGGCATCGAGCGTCGGATCGCGGCCGGGCTCACGCCCCGGGTCTGCTCGGTGGCGTCACTGTTCATCAGCCGCTGGGACGGCGCGACGGCGTCGGGTTTGCCCGCCGATCTGGTCAACCGCGTCGGGATCGCGATCGGGCAGCGGTGCTACCGGGCGTACCGCGACCTCTTCGCCTCCGACCGTTTCCAGCGGCTCGCCAACTTCGGGGCCCTGCCGCAGCGGCTCCTGTTCGCCAGCACCGGCACGAAGGACCCCAAGGCCCCCGACACGCTCTATGTGTCGGCCCTCGCCGCCCCGCACACGATCAACACGATGCCGGAGCAGACGCTCCTGGCCTTCGCCGACCACGGGGCCGTGACGACGACCGTGCCGGCCGACGGCGGCCCGGCGGAGGAGACGCTCGCGGCCGTGGGGCGGGCGGGGATCGACCTGGAAGCGGTCGGGGAACGGCTCCAGCAGGCCGGGGCCGAGGCCTTCGTGAAGAGCTGGACCGAGCTCCTCGAGGTGATCGACGCCAAGGCCAAGGGAGCAGGAACAGGCTGACGGGACGTGATGCAGGAGCAACTGAACGAAGCGACGGCACCACACATCAGTCAAGCCTCCTGAGACGACCATGATGAGAATGGTGATGCGAGCCGGTGATGTGTCCGTGAGGGGTTGCTCGTGCCCTGGGCGGCGGCGTTGCTGGCAAGTGGAGGCATGGATGTCGGGAACGCAGCCAGCATCTAGTGAACGAAGGCCGGGACGGCCGGAGTGAGCGACCGCCGCACGGGGCACGAGCAGCCCCGAACCGCCGCCTGCCGGTTCAACTCGTGAGGCGTCCATCGGCGACGCAAGACAGCAGGACCCATGTGAACCGGAGAGAACCATGAGCAGTGATGGAAGGGCGGCGCTGGCGGAGTGGCAGGCGGTCGCCGAGCAGGCACGGTCGGTGGGACCGCGGCACCTGCGCGACCTGTTTGCGGGCGATCCCGACCGGGCCGCCGAGTTTTCCCTCGAGGCCTGCGGCCTGTTCGCCGACTTCTCCAAGCAGCGGATCACGACGGCCGGTCGCGCGGCGCTGGTCGAACTGGCCCGGGCCTGCGGCCTCGGCGAGCGCGTGGCGGCGATGTTTTCCGGGGAGCGGATCAACGTCACCGAGAACCGGGCCGTGCTTCATGTCGCCCTGCGGGCGCCGCGCGGAGCGTCGATCGTGCTCGATGGCCACGACGTCGCCCCCGACGTGCACGCGGTCCTGGAGCGGATGGCCGCCTTCTGCCGGCGGGTCCGCGACGGCGGGTGGACGGGGCACACCGGCCGCCGCATCCGCACCGTCGTCAACATCGGCATCGGCGGCTCCGACCTCGGCCCGGTGATGGCCTGCGAGGCACTGCGTCACTACGCCACGCCGGCCCTCGGCTGCCGGTTCGTCTCCAACGTCGACGGCACCGACCTCGCCGAGGCCGTCCGCGACCTCGATCCGGCGGAGACGCTGTTCATCGTCTCCTCGAAGACGTTCACCACGCAGGAGACGCTGGCCAACGCCCGCTCGGCCCGGGCGTGGCTCGTGGAGAAGCTCGGTGACGAGGCGGCCGTGGCCCGGCACTTCGTCGCCGTCTCCACCAACGCGGCCGAAGTGGCGGCGTTCGGCATCGACACGGCGGCGATGTTCGGCTTCTGGGACTGGGTCGGCGGCCGGTACTCGATGGACTCGGCGATCGGCCTGTCGACGATGCTGGCGATCGGTCCGGAGCGGTTCGCCGAGCTGCTCGCCGGCTTCCGGGCCATGGACGAGCACTTCCGCACGGCGCCCCTCGACGAGAACCTGCCGGTGCTGCACGGCCTCGTCGCCGTCTGGAACGCCACGTTCCTCGGCGCACACTCGGTCGCCGTCCTCCCCTACGACCAGTACTTGCGCCGCTTCCCCGCCTACCTCCAGCAGTTGACGATGGAGTCGAACGGCAAGCGGGTGACGCTCGCCGGCGACACGATCACGGCCTACGAGACCTGTCCCATCGTCTGGGGCGAGCCGGGCACCCACGGGCAGCATTCGTTCTATCAGCTGATCCACCAGGGCACGCGGCTCGTCCCCTGCGACTTCATCGGCTTCATCCGCTCGCTCAACCCGCTCGGCAGGCACCACGACCTGTTGATGTCGAACGTCTTCGCGCAGGCCGAGGCGTTGGCCTTCGGCAAGACGGCCGCCGAGGTCCGGGCCGACGGCGTTCCCGAATGGCTCGTGCCGCACCGGACGTTCCCCGGCAACCGGCCGAGCACGACGATCCTCGCCGACGAACTGACGCCGCGGATCCTCGGCAGCCTCGTCGCGCTCTACGAGCACAGCGTGTTCACGCAGGGGGTGATCTGGGACGTCAATCCGTTCGACCAGTGGGGCGTGGAACTGGGAAAGGTGCTGGCCAACCGAATCGTGCCCGAACTGGAGGCCGAGGCGGAGCCGGCGCTCGGCCACGACGCCTCGACCAACGCCCTGATCCGCCGCTACCGCGCCGGTCGGCGCCAGGTGTGAGTGCGGTCCGCGAATCATGTGCCCGACGTCAACGGCGTCACCACCGTTTGTTTGCCCTGCACCGCCGCGTCCGTTTGGCTCTTGCCCGGACCGGACGCCGCATGTGGCGGATCAGCCGGGCGTGTCATGGCCGAATCGACACGCCAAGCGCCTCTGCCAGCCGTATCCAGTCGCGGTGCCCCGACTCGACCACCCACCGCAGCACGTTCATGTCCATCTGCTCGTATTGGTGAATGGCGACGTTGCGGAATCCGACCATGCCTTGGAGCGAGGCTGCCAGGGACGCATCGATAATCGCGGCCCGCTGCAGGAGCGCAAAGGCGTCGGCCATGCTCTGCGGCACGCCCAGATGCTGCTCGGCCACGATGTGCATGGCCATGTCGATGGCAGCCTGACAAGCACGTTCGATGTTCAGCGTCAGGGCGTCGAGATGAGTGTAGTTTTCGAATCCCGGTGATGCGGCCGCTTCCTCGCGGATGCGGCGGACGCACCGCTCGATAATCGCCCCCTTGTTGAGCAGGATGTCGTCAGGCGGCGTAGGCACGTAACACCTCGCGTCGCGATTCCTGCAGGGCGGCGTACATGGAGAGCGTGTGCATCGCGAACCGGGCCGCCGTCGTGCGGTCCCGGGCGAAGATCAGCCGCCCATGAGCGACCACCTCCTTCGCGTATACGAGATTCGCAGCCGACAGGACACCGAGGTCGGCCTGCCGGCCGAAAATGGTGCCCAGTTCGGCAGCCAGCGTGAGCCGTTCCAGTGCAGAGAGTTTCTGGCCTGGCCGGAGGAGGAGGGCGACGTCGGCGTCGCTATCGGGCCGCAGTCGACCGGTCGCCGCCGATCCGAGCAGGTACGCGGCATCGATCCCCGGATGCCTTTCGAGTACGCATCGTGCGGCGTTGAAAGCGAGCGGGTCCATCGTGTTCTCTATCTCTTGCATGGCGAGCACCAGGGTGCACCGCTCTGCATTGTAGCGTGGAGCAGTGGGAGAGCGGTGCATGATGGGGCTCTGCGACCAGGGCGTGTCATGCCCCCCGTCATGGTGCGCGCGGGCGGAAGTCGCACCAGGGGACGCGGACGACGATGTCCCAGGTCTTCAGCCTGGTTTTGACCGGTTCCGCCTGCCACTCGCCGCCGACGATCCGGCCAGACTCGTCGGTCCCGCCGTCGAATGTGCCATCCGGGCCGACACTCGCCAGCAGGTAGCCGTCCCCCCGACGCTCGTAGAGCAGCGGTGCGTCGGTGAACGGGTCGAGCGGCACCTCGGGGAGATAGGCCGGCACGAGGGCCTCGAGCCGCTCGGGGTACGGGGCCGCGCCGGCCGGCTGGTCGCTGCGCCACGCCGCAAGCGCCGCCGCCGTTCGCAGCAGGCCGATCCGCGCCCGGTGTTCCGTGGCCCTGTCGAGGAATGCAGCCAAGCTCCCGCTGGCATGCATTCGCGAGAGTGCCTCGCCGACGACGTCGCTGCGCCAGCCACGATTGCATGAAAAGGCGATCGCGTTCGCGAACCGCGCGAACGTCGTGGCGGGGGGCGTGGTCGGCCCGTCGGTGATCTCCTTGTCGAGCGGGCTGAGCGCTGCCTGTCGTTCGCGATGCGTGGGCAGGCTGGCGGCTGCGGCGTACCGATCGTGCAGCGCATTGACCCGCTCCAGGATCACGTTCCAATCGAGGCTCGTCCACAACGCGGC
The DNA here is from genome assembly GCA_046339335.1 of Planctomycetia bacterium. Classification (GTDB taxonomy): domain Bacteria; phylum Planctomycetota; class Planctomycetia; order Pirellulales; family UBA1268; genus QWPN01. Next base: position 10,573 of record JBKDUV010000113.1, read on the forward strand.
CCGGGCCCAGGGCTGGGCATCGAGAATGACCGGCCTGTCGAACCAGCCGGCATCAATCTTGGCGATCGCCTTCTGGCGGCCGGCGTATCCCCCCGGCTCGCGGCGGGCGATCCAGACGATGAAGTCGAGTGCGGTGAGACGGTCACCGTCGAGAGCGGCAGCCGGCCCGGGGGGCGGGCCGAGTGCATCCAAATCCCGCCTGATCGTCGCGATGACGTCGGCGGGAACGGCGGGCGAACCGAGCAGGTGCCGCGTCGTCGCGTGCATCACGCCCTGGTGCATCCCGGACATGGTCATGTCGGCGATGGCTCGCGGCATGCCGTGTACCGTCACGGCGAACTGCTGACCGAGCCGCAGGACGGCGCGGAGGTCGCGCCAGGCCGCCTCGTGGCGGCCGGCACCGAGGTGCCAGTTCGCCCGGCTGCGAAGCACCGAGGAGAGCGTCAGCACCCGGCCGAAGGCCGGTGAAGCGGTATCCAATCGAGCCGGCCGACCGTCGACGAACGATGCCTGCGGCAGCCAGAAATGCGGCCTGTCTGCCGCCGCGACGAGGCGGTCGATGCCCGCGGCGTGCTCCAGCAGCCAGGACTTGACGGCGGGAAAGTCGGCGTCGGTCCACGGGCGATCGCACGCTGCATAAAACATTCGGGGAAAGTCGGGAATGGCTCGGTTGGATCGTGTCGGATCGGGAAGCGGCCGGTCCGGGGGCGAGGCCGGGATGCCCAGAGCCGTGCAGACGGCCGGCAAGTCCGCCTCGGCGATGTCCATCGGCCAGAGGACCTGGAGCAGGTCGACCGCGGCGTTCTTCTCGGGCGGAGGCGCGGGCCCGGCCATGGCGAGCAGGGCCGCCTCGTAGTCGGGCAGACCGTCCGCGGCGAGCGGCGCGGTGACGACCGTCGTGTGCGGGCCGACGACGATGCGGGGCTCGGGGCCGACGAGGCCCCAGGCGAGTGTGCCGACGAGCAGGACGACGAGGCCGGCGAGCATCCAGGCCAGCCGGCGTCGGTGCAGCAGCCGGGGGGCGACCGAACGCGGGGACTCACCGGGGGATTCGTGTCGCGGCGCCGGCGAACTGGTGAGCGGTCGCATGGATGACATGGTCGCCAGATGGGCCCGCCCGGTCGTTCGAGCCGAAGCGTTCGGCGCCGGGCCATCCCGTGATTGCCGGCAGTATACTCATCTTCATGAGCGAACCCGCCGTCGATACCGGTGAAGTCGAACCGACCTTGTCCGGGCCGCGGCAACGCTGGGACCTGTTCGATTCGTTGTGCGGCGCACGAATTCGTGCGGGCGACGCCGCGTGGGCCGCAGGGCTCTCCCCGGCGGCTCGGCTGGCGCTGGTAGACGACCTGCTGACCACGATCCGGGCCGCACGAGTCGCGGCAGGAGACTGGCAGGCACTGGATGACCGGGCTTGGCGGGCGACGCTCGCCGAGCGCCGGCTGCAGGTGAGAGCCTTCCGCAGCCTCGACGAGGGAATGCATGGAACCGGCGATCTGGCCGACGCTGGCTGACGCGGTGCGTGTGCTCGAGGCCCGTGGCATCGAGTTCGCCCTCATCGGTGGGCTTGCAGTGTCGCTGCGCGGGCAGCCGCGGATGACCGTCGACGTCGATCTCGTCATGCTCGCCGACGTGGATCGGGCGCTCGAGCTTGTGCGTGACATCGGCGCTACGCCGTTCGAGCCGCTCTTCCCGGGCGTGGAGGAGGTCGTTGCGCGGTCGTACATCCTCCCCCTGCGGCACCGCACCACCGGCATCCGGGTCGACGTGGCGATCGGGATGTCGGGGTTCGAGCGGCAGGCCGTCCGCCGCGCGGCACCGGTGTCGATCGGCGCCGTCCGTGTGCCCGTGGTGGCAACCGAGGATCTTCTCGTCATGAAGGCCCTTGCCGGACGGCCGCAGGACGAGGAGGACATTCGTGGCCTGATCGCCGCTCAACGGGACGCCATCGACTGGCCCGGGTGCCTCGATCTGGCGCGGAGGCTCGGCGCGGCGGTGGATGTCGATGTCGCGGGGCGTCTGCTGGCCGCCCGCGGGCAGGCGACGGAGGGCGACCCGACCTGATCGGGCCGGGTATCAGGGCTGCTGCCGTTGCCGCTGCTGCCTGGCTTCGAAACCAGCGGGGATCACGAAGTCCTCGGTGACGCTGCCGTCCGGCTCCCGGATCAACTCCAGCGTCTCGATCAGTGGAATCTCGACGTCTTCAGCGCGACGGCGAGGCCGTTCTGGTGATCGTGTTCGGCACGATGGTTGCCGTGAGCTCGCAACTGCTGCAGGCCGTGCTGCCGCCGGTGGGTGGGGGTGGACGGCGCCGCGGGGGTTTGACCGGTTGGGACGCGAGTGGGTTTTGGGGTGTGGGTGGTGGG
>JBKDUV010000114.1:0-2736 GCA_046339335.1 Planctomycetia bacterium
CCCTCGGCGCGGGCCGGGGTCCAGCCGGCCGCGGCCACGAGCACGACGTCGCACGACTGGTCGTCGAGCAGAGCCTGCCACGACGCCTGCCGACGCGTCACCGGCAGCGGGAAATCGTCCGGGACGTCGCAGGCGATCGCGATCCGGTCGCCGGCGGCCCGGGCCGCTATCGCGACCGCGGCGACCTGGTCATCGAAGCCGAGCAGGCCGAACGTGATGCGGGGAGCGGGAGTCATGCGTTCGCGTGTCACCACTGGCGGATCGCCTCCGGCCCGGCGGCCGTGGCGGCTGTTGTCGAGGCCCGAAGAATGGTAGGAATGGTACAGGATTCCGACCGGGAGGCCGACGATTTCATGCTGCTGCGAGCGGAGGTGATCGCGATCGGCGACGAGCTGACCACGGGGCAGCGGCTCGACACGAACAGCCGCTGGCTGTCGGCGGAACTGGCGTTGATGGGCGTCCCCGTGGCCTTCCACACGACAGCCCCCGACACGCTCGAGGCGGGCATCGAGGCCTTTCGCATCGCCTCCGGCCGGGCCGACTTCGTGATCGCAACGGGCGGCCTCGGCCCCACGGCCGACGATCTGACTCGCGACGTCCTCGCGGCCCTCGTCGGCGGGCCGCTCGAACTCGACGCCGCCGCCCTGGTGGCCGTCGAATCCCGGTTCGCCCGGCGCGGCGTGCCGATGCCGGAGAGCAACCGGCGGCAGGCGTTGTTTCCCCGCGGCAGCCGCATCATCCCCAATCCCGACGGCACCGCGCCGGGAATCGACGTCGATGTTCCGGGCCCCGGCCGGGTGAGCCGCATCTTCGCCCTGCCGGGCGTGCCGGCGGAGATGCGGTCGATGTGGCAGGCCAGCGTCCTGCCCGCGCTGCTCGCCGCCCTGCCGGAGCGGGGCACGATCGTGCAGCGCCGGATCAAGTGCTACGGAGCCGGTGAAAGCGCGATCGAAGCCATGCTTCCCGACCTCGTGCGGCGCGGCCGCGATCCGCTCGTGGGCATCACCGCACACGAGGCGACGATCACGCTGCGGATCGCCGCCCGGGGACGGGACGAGGCTGACTGCCGGTCGCGGATCGCGGCCACCGAGGCGACGATCCGCGACTGCCTCGGTCCGCTCGTGTTCGGCGTCGAGGACGACGAGGTCGAGGACGCGGCGCTGCGGGCGGTCGCCGGCACCGGGCGTTCGCTGGCGGTAGCGGAGGTCGGAACGGCCGGCCGGGTCGCCGCCCTGTTCGCCGCGGCGCAGTCCCGGCTGCCCGCCGCCGCTGTCGCTCACGGTTTTCGCGGCGGCATCGTCCTTGCGGCAGGACAGCCGCGGCCGACGGTTCTGGATGCGGTTCCGGGCTCTCCTGGAGAACGCGGTCCGGAAGCGGGGTTCGACGCCGCAGTCATCGCCGCCCGGGTGCGCGCGGCGTTCGCCGCCGACCTCGGGCTGGTCGTCGGTCCGACGCGATCGGGGCCCGAGGGCCGCAGGGCGATCGACATCGCGCTGGCATCGGCCAGCGGTGTGGAACGCGCGGAGCATGTCCTCGGCGGCGGCCCCGACATCGTCCTCGCCCGGGCGGCGAAGGCGGCTGTCGATGCCGTGCGGATCGCGATCGCCGCCGGGAAGCCGGAGGCATGCGGACGATGAGCGACAGGCATGCAGCGGGCCTGAAAATCGCCGACCTGCGGACCGTCGCCCTGTTTCTCGGGTTCGTGACGGTCGTCGGCCTGCTCGCCTGGCCGTCCCTCGCCGGCCGAATCCAGTACGCCAAGACCCGCGGCGAACTCGCTGCGATTCGCGACGCCGCCAAGGCGGCGGAGTTGACGAGCGTCGGCAAGTTGTTCACGACCCTCGCCCGGGTCATCGGCCCGGCGGTGGTCAACGTCACGGGCAAGCGGCACGTGACGACGATCGCCGACGAGATCGCCGCCCTTCGTGGCCTGGCTCCGGCCGGGGCGACGAGCGAGTCGGTCGGCTCGGGAGTCGTCGTCGCCGCCGACGGAGTGATCGTCACCAACTATCACGTCGTCGCCAACCGTGACCAGATCGAGGTGACGCTCGCCGACGGCCGCACCTTCACGGCGGAACTCGTCGGCGCCGACGCAGACACCGACCTGGCCGTGCTGCGGATCGAGGCCCGCCGGCTTCCGACGGCCGAGTGGGGCGACAGCGACAAGGTCGAGGTCGGGGAGATGGCCTGGGCGATCGGCAACCCGTTCGGCCTCGACCGAACGCTGACCTACGGCATCGTCAGCGCGGTCGGCCGGCGTGGCGTCCTGGAGAGCCCCTATCAGGAGTTCCTCCAGACCGACGCATCGATCAATCCGGGCAACTCCGGCGGGCCGCTGGTCGACGTCCACGGCCGCGTGATCGGCATCACGACGGCGATCGTCGGCAAGGACTACAGCGGCATCGGCTTCGCGATCCCGAGCAACACCGCGCGGCAGGTGGCGGAGGCGATCCTCGTGGGCGGTCATCTGGAGCGCGGCTACCTCGGCCTCTCGCTCCGCCCCACGCCCCCGGCGCTGCCGGGCGTGCTCGTCGCGGCGGTCGAGCCGATGTCACCGGCCGCCGGAGCGGGGATCGAGCCGGGAGACGTGATCCTCCGCTTTGACGGCGAGGAGATCGCGGAGCCGGCCACGCTCGTGCTGCTTCTCACGCGGCGCACGATCGGAGCGAAACTGCCGGTGGAACTCGAACGCGACGGCCGTCGGCTGTCGATCAGCGTCGAGGTCGGACGCCGGCC
>JBKDUV010000115.1:0-6968 GCA_046339335.1 Planctomycetia bacterium
CGGATCGACCGCCTCGTGCGGGGAGGGACGCGTTTCTGGCTGCTCCCGTCGTTGGCCATCGTCGCCGCGCTGATCCTCGCGCCCTTCATCCGGTGGGTCGACGCCACGTACGACTGGGAACGCTGGTTCCCGTTCAACAGCGGCGAGTTCAGTGCAAGCCGCGATGCGGTAGACCAGCAACTCTTGCTCGACGTCTACGAGGAAGCCAGCGCGCGGCATGCTGAGCTGACGCCGGGCAGGCCCATGATGCGGTCGCGGGACGGCATGTTCATGTCAGACCAGGGATTCCTGAACTACTTCATCAACCGCTGGTGCCCCGCGGTGAACGTCGAGTGGATCGAGAATTTGTACCTCTGGGGCGGCCTCGAGGAGCGGTTGCCGCCCGCGTCACCGGAAACCAGCGCGTTCCGGGGCGCACTCATCCATTGGGCGGGCTGTAACCGGCCGGGTCCGCTGCCGGTGCCGACGGGGGTGCCTCACGCCCGCGATTGGCGCCGGTATCACCGGGCGTATTGCCGCTCGCGGGGGGATTGGCGGGGGTTCCTCCGCGATGTCTCCGAGCAGATTGTGCGTGTGACGCGGGACTTTGTCAGCGGGGTGAAGCGTCGGCTGGTCCGCTGAACCGGCCTGGTGCCGTGCCGCAAGCCGCGGCGGCAGCATGTAGACTCCAGGGATATTCTCCTCTCGGAAAGGGTTGCCGCTGGGGCGGCACGGGACGCACATGTGCGGGATCTGCGGTGTCATCGACGCGAACCCGGGCCGGGTGCAACCCGCGGTCCGGGCCATGATGCGGGCCATGGTGCATCGTGGGCCGGATGACGAGGGGTATGAAGAACTGCCGCTTGCCCAAGGCGGGGACGGAGGCGTCTGCGGCCTCGGGTTTCGACGCCTCGCGATCCTCGATCTGTCTCCGGCCGGTCACCAGCCGATGTTCGATCCGAACACCGGCGACTGCATCGTCTTCAACGGCGAGATCTACAACTTTCGCGAGATCCGGCGCCGGCTCGAGTCGCGGGGTGTCTCATTCCGGAGTTCCGGAGACACGGAAGTGTTGCTCAAGGCGCTGTCGACCTGGGGCGAGGATGCCCTGGATGAACTCGACGGCATGTTCGCCTTCGCGTTCTACCAGGCGCGGCGGCGCCGCATTCTGCTCGCCCGTGACCACCTCGGCATCAAGCCCCTGTACGTCGCCCGTCTTGCTCATGGCCTGGTGTTCGCGAGCGAGGTGCGGGCGGTGCTGGCTTCCGGGATGGTGCCCGACGACCTCGACCCGGCCGGTATCGCCACCGTCCTGGCGTACGGGGCACCCCAGGATCCGTTGACGGTTCATCGGGCGATACGGTCGATGCCCGCCGGCACGTGCCAATGGGTTGGTGCGGAGGTGTGCGGAGGGGGCCAGCCTGCGGCGGCACGGCGGTATTGGCGGTTTCCGCCCGCCGCCGAACCCGCGTCCGAGGAGGCGGCGACGGCCGCGGTGGAGCGGGCGCTCGACGAGTCGATCGCACGGCAATGCGTCTCGGACGTGCCACTGGCGGTGTTTCTTTCGGCGGGGCTCGACAGCGGCACGATCGCCGCGATCGCCAAGAGGCACGTGCCGGCATTGCGGACCTTCGCGGTCGGGAACGCCATGGTCGCACAGATGGACGAGACGCGGGACGCGGCCGAGACCGCGGGTGTGATCGGCACGGTGCACTCGCAGGTTGTGCTCGACGAGGCTGCGGCCCGGCGCGGATGGGATCGCTGGCTGGAGACGACGGATCGTCCCAGCATCGACGGCATCAACACGCTGTTCGTGAGTCAGGCGGTCAAGGACGACGGCACGACGGTGGCCTTGTCGGGGCTCGGGGCCGACGAGTTGTTCGGAGGCTACGTCACGTTCGACGAGACCCGGCGGCTGCGACGACTCTTGGCCCCGCAGCGGTTGGTTCCGCGGGCGGTGCGGCGCGGCGTCGCACCGTTCCTGGCGGCCTGCGCTCCGCGGCGGCGGCGGCGGCGGCTTGTGGAACTCCTCTCGCTCGAAGGGTCGCTCCTGGATCTCGCGTTGCACGTCCATCGGATTCACGACGACGCGGCCCTGACGGCCCTCGGCTTCGATCGGGAGCGGCTGGGCCTCACGGAGCAATGGCTTCCACCCGAAGCGTACGAACCGTATGTGGACGTGCGGCACGACGTCTTCCGCGCCGTCTCCCAGGTGTCGTTGTTTCTCTATATGGGCAACACGCTGCTGCGTGATACGGACATCAGCAGCATGGCCTGCGCCTTGGAGACGCGCGTCCCGTTCCTCGGCCGGTCGGTGGTCGAGACCGTGGGGGCGATTCCGGGCAGCGTGCAGTTTCCGCCCGGGCCGGCACGGAAGCGGCTCCTGCGTCACCTGGCCCGAAAACTTCTCCCGCCCGCAGTGGTCGATCGGCCAAAGCGTGGATTCAACCTGCCGCTCGATCGCTGGATGGACGGGCCCCTGCGGGAGCAGTGTTCCGCGGGCATCCGCGCTGCGATGGACTGCCCCTTGATGCGGGCCGACGGTGTTCGTGGGGCGTGGGACTCCGCATCTCACCCCGGCGCGATGAATCAGGCACGGCGGCTGGCGCTGGTCGCGGTGGGCAACTACGTGCGTCGGCAGGCGAAAGTCTCCGCTCCGCCGGCTAGCGGGTGATCAACTCGAACAGGAGCCGGTTCACCCCCGGCACCCGAATCGGGCACAAGTTGTAGTGCCGCGTCAAGCGAAACAAGCGACGCTTCACGAATCCAGGATCTCCAAAACGGCCCGCAGCGAAGAGGATTTCCTCGAGCCGGGCGAGCGTGCCTGCATCGATCCGCCCCTCCTTGGCATGCCGAAGCACCTGCAGGTAGGTGCGTTGCACGATGCCGAGGACGAGGTTGCGCCGGCCGAGCCGTTGGGCGGCGGCGGCGAACTTGTCTCGATATGCCGCCGCCGCGAGGCAGAACTTCTCCAGCAACTGCGTCGGGTCGAACACCTTCCGTTCCTCGGCGATCCGGTAGAAGCAGTCCGGCTCTCCGGAAAAAAGGCGGTAACGGACGCCTGGCTGGAGGAGGGCGCGGGTGTGCATCTCGACGTCCTGATGTCGGGGAAACGACGCATCGAATCCACCGACCTGCTCGAGAAAGCCCCGCTCCCAGATCGGCTGCATCGTCTGCCAGGGAAGGTCGTGCCGCAGAAAATCCCTGAGCGGCTGTCGCGACACCGGGATCCAGCGCCGCGAATCGTCGCCGGGCTCGTCGTTGAACACCTGCATGGGAAAGACGGCAAAGTCGAGGCCGCCCTGCTGCATGATGGCCAGCCGCCGTTCCAGGCACGTGGGAGCCAGCAAATCGTCTGCGTCGAGGAACACGACGTGCCTTCCGCGGGCCTCGGCGATGCCGAGGTTGCGGCACTCGTTGGCACCACGGTTCAGCGAAAGTCCGATGAAGCGAATCCTCGGGTCCGCGGCGGCGAGCTCCGTCAGGAGCTGCTGGCTGCCGTCGGAGGAAGCGTCGTCGATTGCGATCAACTCCCAAGCCGTGCTGGTCTGCCGGCGCACCGAGTCGACGGTGCGGGCGATGAAAGCCCGCTTGTTGAAGCTCGGGAGCACCACCGACACGAGGGGGCAGGCGGTCGACGGCGATGACGCCGCCGTATCGCGATCCCGGTGCTCGTCGTGGTACATTAGAGTGTTCTCGGAAACCCAATGTGGCTCGCGGCCCACATGCGCATTCTCACCGTCGTCTTCAACCTGGAAAAGGGAGGCACACAGCGGGCCGCCCAGAATTTTGCCGAAGCCTACCTGGCCGATGGTCACGATTCACGGCTGCTGGCCGTCCAGGGCGGCGGCGTGAGGGAGAAGGAACTACGGGAGCGGGGGGTTCCGGTATGGACCTCCCTGGACGACCAGTCGGTCGCCGCGATCCGCGGCTGGAAGCCCGAGATCGTGCATCTCCACTCGCACGGCCTGGAGGCTGCAGCCGTGCGGACGGTCGTGTCCGGCTGCCCGGATGCCGTCGTCGTCGAGACGAACGTGTTTTCCCGTCCCTCGCCCTGGGTGGCCGACGTGGACGTGAGCTTCCAGTTGAGCCCCTGGTGCGAGTGGCTCTACGTCGCCCGCGGTGGACCGCCGAACCGTACGGCGGTCGTGCCCAACCCGATCCGTTGTGCGGGATTTCGTCGGGCGGAGTCCGCGGCCATCGCCGGCTTTCGTGCCGCCCACGGGGTCGGAAGCCACGAAGTGCTGCTCGGGCGCATCGGGCAGGCGTTCGACCGCAAATGGTCCCCCATGCTTGTCGATGCATTCGAGCACGTGCGTCGCGCGGGCATCCCAGCCAAGCTCGTGGTCGTAAATGCCCCCCCGTGGGTTCTCGCCCGCGCACGACGATCGAACCATGCGAACGACATCGTGGTCATCGACGAGATCATCGGCGACGAGCCCATGAGCGTCGCGTACTCGGCGATCGACGTATTCGTGCATGTGGCGGACCAGGGTGAAAGTTTCGGCATCGTGCTCGCCGAGGCGATGCTCTGTGGCACGCCCTGCGTCACGCTGAGCACCCCGTGGGAAGACAATTCACAGCCTGGAGTCGTTGGCCACATGCAGGGGGGCTTGGTGGCGACTTCACGACGTGGTTTTTACGCCGCCGTGGAGAGACTGTGCCGCGATGACGAACTTCGCCGTGAGCTCGGCCGGCGTGGCAGGCTGAAGGTCCTCGAGCAGTATGATTCGACCGCCGTCGCACGAGCCGCCCTGCGGTTCGCCGACACCGGCACCACGCAGGGTCTGCGGTCCACCACGCGTGCCGATCTGCTGGCGTCGTACTGCGAGGCCGTGGATCGGCCTTCCTGGCTGACGATGACGAGCATCGGGCGCTGGCCGCGGCTGAAGTTGTCGCGCTACACGACCGGCTACGAGCCGTGGACCGCGCTGCCGGGCAGGCTCCTTGCGGCAGCGGGCCGGCGGGCCGGCGGCGCCATGGCCCGGGGGCGCGCACCGGTGGAGCTCCGGTGATGAGATTGACCTACTGCTGGACCGAGCCTTCGGGATACCTCGCGGCATGCATCGCCGCACTGGCCCGGCGTCCGGACGTACGGGTTTCCTTGTTTACCTGGGAGACGCACGTCTCGGCGCCATTTTCGGCCGATGTCACGAGTGACGCCCGGGCCCGCGTGCTCGCCCGCACCGAGCGCGACGACGCCGCGATCGTCGAGCGTTTGGTGGCGAGCACGGAGCCCGACATCGTCGTCTTCGCGGGCTGGGCCCACCCACCCTACACACGGCTGGCGACCTCCTCGCTGCTGCGTGGCGCGCGGTTCGTGATGGGGGCCGACACGCCCATCCGTTTCGACTGGCGTCAACGGCTTGCTCCGCTCCGGATCGGGGGGCTGCTGCGACGACTGGATGGCATCGTCGTCCCGGGCGAACGGGGATACCAGTTGATGCGATCATGGGGCGTTCCGGGGGCGAAGGTGACCCGTCTGTGGTACGGCATCGACTACGAACTATTCGCGCGGGCGGCAACGGCACGGTTCGCGAAGGCCGCATGGCCGCGTGCATTTGTGTATGCCGGCCGGTATGTCGACGTCAAAGGAATCGACGTTCTGCTCGAGGCCTATCGCGGCTACCGCCGGGCGGTCACGGATCCTTGGCCGCTGCGGACCTGTGGCACCGGGCCGCGGGCCGACCTGCTGGCCGACGAGGAGGGTGTTTCGGACCTCGGATTTCAGCAGCCGGAGGGGCTTTCGGACCGGTTTCGCGATGCCGGCGTCTTCATCCTGCCGAGCCGGCACGAGCCGTGGGGCCAGGTGATCGTCGAGGCTGCGGCGGCCGCGTTGCCGGTCGTCTGCACGCAGGCGTGCGGTGCGGGCGCCGACCTCGTCCGCGATTTTCACAACGGCTTTCTCGTCCCGGCCGGTTGCCCGGGCCGCCTGACGGAGGCGATGATCTGGATGCACGAGCACGCAGACCGTTTGCCGGGGATGGGGCGATGCGGCCAGACGGCGGCCGCCGCCTACGGAGCCGAACGCTGGGCCGATACGCAGCTCGCGCTTGCTCGGCGGCTGCTGCAAAAAGCCTGACGGCTCGGGACGCTCGCCATGTGTGGAATCGCCGGAATCATCACGCCCGATCGTCGGGAAGCGGAGCAGGCGCTGGCCCGGATGGTGCCGGCCATGGTGCATCGCGGCCCTGACGACTCCGGCAGCGAGTTTCTCGAAGCGACTGCGGCTGACGGCCGGCCAGCCGTCGCGGCATTCGGCTTTCGGCGACTCGCGATCATCGACCTGACATCGGCAGGCCATCAGCCGATGTTCGAGCCGGAGAGCGGAAACTGCCTCGTGTTCAATGGCGAGATTTACAACTACCATGAACTGCGGGCGGAACTGGCCGCGGCCGGCTGCCGGTTTCGCAGCACTTCCGATACCGAAGTCCTGCTCCGCGCGTTGGGAAGGTGGGGCGATCGGGCCCTGGAGCGGCTCGAAGGCATGTATGCCTTTGCGTTCTACCGGGCTGCGGACCGGAGCGTTTTGATCGCCCGTGATCCGTTGGGCATCAAGCCGCTCTATGTTGCGCGACCGGGGGGGCGGCTGTTATTCGCCAGTGAAATCCGCACGTTGCTGGCGTCGCAGCTCGTGGATCGCGAGCTCTCGCCGCGCGGAATCGCGGGCGTGGTTGCCTACGGCTCGATGCAGGCTCCCGACACGATTTTTCGGCACGTGGCCGAGTTTCCGGCGGGGCATTGCGAGCGACTGGGCGGCCAGCGGCGGCAATTCTGGACGTTTCCGCCCGTGCAGTCCGCCTTCACGGGCGATGCCGCCGATCTGGTGAGACGCCGTGTGCAGGCGGCGGTGAGACGGCATCTCGTCGCCGATGTTCCGGTGGGGATTCTGCTCTCCGCGGGTATCGACAGCACGATCATCGCCGCATCAGCGGCCGCCGAGTCGGCGCGGGCGACGGCTTTTACCGTCGGCATCGGTGACAGCCACC
>JBKDUV010000116.1:0-6021 GCA_046339335.1 Planctomycetia bacterium
GTCGTTCCCACGCATCAACGACACGATCTCATCCCGGGGCACGATCACCGGCAACTTTCAGCAGTCCGACGTCGATTCACTGGTCGGAATCCTCAACGCCGGCAGCCTGCCGGCGGCGCTCGTGCAGGAGCCGATCAGTGAGCAGAAGATCAGCCCGCAACTCGGGGCCGACACCATCCAGTCGGGCTTCCGGGCCATGCTCCTGGCCACGATCGTCGTCCTCACGTTCATGCTCGCCTACTACCGGTTTTCGGGGTTCGTGGCCGACCTCGCCGTGCTCCTCAACATCGTTCTCGTGCTGGCGGTGATGATCTCCATCAAGGCCGCGTTCACGCTCGCCGGCCTCGCCGGACTCGTGCTCTCCGTCGGCATGGCGGTCGATGCCAACGTGCTCATCTACGAACGGATGCGGGAGGAGATGGACCGTGGTGCGGCCGTGCGGATGGCGATTCGCAACGGATTCCAGCGGGCTTTCTCCACGATCTTCGACTCGAACGTCACGACGCTCATCACCGCCGTGATCCTGTATGTCATCGGCACCGACCAGCTCAAGGGGTTCGCGGTCACGCTCGCCCTCGGTCTGTTGCTCAACCTGTTCACGGCGGTGTTCTGTTCGCGGGTCGTGTTCGACCTCGCGGAGCGGAATCGCTGGATCACCCGCCTGTCAATGGCCCGGCTGTTCGGCCAGACCGACTTCAAGTTCGTGGCCTGGGTCCGGCCGGCGATCCTGGCGTCGCTGGCGTTCATCGCGGCCGGCCTCGCGGCGGCCGTGCTCCGCGGACAGGGGCTGTTCGACATCGACTTCACCGGCGGAACGAGCGTGCAGGTTGCGTTCAAGGAGAACCAGTCGTTGGAGATCGGTGCGGTGAGGGAGGCGCTGGTTGCCGCGGAGGGATTGCCGGACGTCGCCGTGAGTTCCGTGACCGCCGCTGACACGGTTGCGGGCTCGCGGTACAAGATCGACACTTCCAATCGCGATGCCGACGCGGTGGAACAGGCCCTGGTCAAGGTTTTTCCAGGGCGGCTGCTCACCTACTCGATGCAATTCAGCGAGCCGGCATCGACCCGCAAGGGAGAAGAGGCCGGGAAGGACGCGGCGGCCGATCCAGCGGCGCTCACCACCGGGGCCGCGCTCACGTTTCCCGAAAAGATCAACCTGCCGACGCTGCGAGCGACGATCGAGGCGGGGCTGGCCGCCGAGGGTTTCGCCGGTGCGGCTTTCGATCTGACAGAGGCCAGCGGGATGACGAGCCGCACACGCGGCTACGAGAACTGGTCGCTCTCGACCGCGCTGCCACCGGAGGGGACGAAGAAGGTGCTCCAGCGGGTGGCGAAGCAGCTCGCGGAGACCCCGGTCTACCTGTCGGCCAACTCGATCGGGGCCAAGGTGGCTGGCAACACGAAGCTGACGGCCGTCTACGCACTCCTGGCCAGCCTGGTCATGATCGTGCTCTATGTCTGGGTGCGGTTCCAGAATGTCGCCTTCGGGCTGGCCGCCGTCGTCGCCCTGGCACACGACGTGCTCGTGGCGGTTGCCTGCCTGGCGTTGAGCCGGTTCGTGGCCCCGTTCCTGGGGTGGGCCCTCGTCGACGACTTCAAGATCAGCCTCGACGTCGTCGCCGCCCTGCTGACGATCGTCGGCTTCTCGATCAACGACACGATCGTGATCTTCGACCGGCTCCGTGAGCTGCGCGGCAAGAGCCCCTACGTCACCGCCGACATGATCGATCGGGCGGTCAACCAGACCCTGAGTCGCACGATCCTCACGTCGGGGACGGCGCTCCTGGCTACGCTGATCCTCTACCGTTTCGGCGGGCAGGGACTCCACGCCTTCGCCGTCACGATGCTCGTGGGCATCCTCACCGGCACCTACAGCACGATCTACATCGCTTCGCCGATCGTGCTCTGGCTCCAGCACCGCTTCGCCCCGGCGGCCGATTCGGCGGCGGTCAGGTCGCTGCCGCGGCCCGCCTGAACGGACTGGCCGACGATCGCCGCCGGCGGCGGCTTCCGGCCGTGACGATCGTGTCGAGGATGACGGGGTTGGAACCGGGATACAAACCTGCGTTCGGGGTCGCGTGGGCAGTCTGGCGATGGATCGCCGGGCATGCTTGAGACGCGGACGGCACCCGGCCAGTGCCGCTTCCGGCGGAGTCTCATCCCATGTCGATCGTTTCGATGCTGCGGCTCGTGGGCGGCGGAGCGATGGTGGCCGGGGGCGTCGTGCTCTGCGTGCCCCTGACCACCGAACTCTTCGCCGTGGTCGTCCGGGAGCATGGAGAAATGCGGCCGGCTGCGGCCTCTCCGGTCGCGGTGGCACCTGATCTGCCGGGCATGCCCTTCATCGAGACCCCGGCGGCGGCGGGGGAAACCGCCGCCGCCGGGGTGCCGTTTCCAGAACCAGCTTTCCCGCCGGAGAGCGGGCTGCCGATTCGTTCGACCTACGTGCCGCCGGTTCCGCCGCCGGTGCTTGCGGGACCGACGCCGGGACCGCCGCTGCCCGAGGTCGACCCCGCCTATCGTTCGATGCTCGAGATCCCTCCGCCCAACCTGCTCGATGCTCAGCGGCCGCCGACTTCGGTGTCGTGGTCGGCGGCGGCCAGGCCGGCGCTGGCCGCCCGCCCGCTGCCCGGCGCGCTCGTCCCTGCCACGTACGTGGTCCGGGACGGGGATGATCTGGAGGGCATCGCCACCCGTTATTACGGACATCCGTCCGCAGCCGCCGCGATCTGGGGCGCGAACAGAGAGCGACTCCCCGACCCTCGCGTGCTGCCGATCGGTCTCGAGTTGCGGCTCCCGCCCCCCTGGACCGTCGGACCGGTGGCCGGAGACGTGGGCGCGGGAACCGCGATCGAGCCACCGACCGACGTGCGTGCCTTTCCCTCCTCCGCTTCCGGCGTGGCGCCGGCGGGTGATGCTCTGACGACGGGGGATTCAAGGCCTTGGCTCACGCAGGTTCCGGCCGCGGTTGCCGTCAGCCCCCTGTTGCCGGCACCCGCAGCGGCGCCGCGACCGGCGGCGGTGCGGGTCGCCCCTGGCGAAACGCTCGCCACCGTCGCGAGGCGTTTTTACGGCGATGAGCGCGAGGCGGAGCGGATCTGGCAGGCCAATCGAGATCGGCTGCGTGCGCCGCAGTTGCTCGTGCCGGGCATGGAACTGCGGCTCCCCTGACGCCCGTCAGCGCCGTGGCTTCGGGCTTGGCTTGGTGAGCGAGAGGAATGTCTCGACGGCCTCCGCTACGGCCGTCTCGGCGGCCAGCTTCTCACCGGCCAACGGCGCGTCGACCTCGATGGAGTACAGGGTCGCTTTTTTTGCGTCCTCGAGTTTCTCCGCCCGCTCCGCCTCTCCCTTGACGGGCTTTCTGAACCACGACTGTGGACGATGCCGCTTGAGCTGGTCGAAGACGCGGTTGAAATCCTTGTCATTCCTGCCGCCCAGGATCAGGATCGGGGTCGAATGCCGCAGCGTCTCCTGCTCCAGCGGCTTTGCCATGCTGATTCCGCGAGATGCCATCGGCGGGTCGATCATCACCAGGCCGCGGACCTGCTTCCCCTGGGGTCCGGTGACGAGGCCGGGCCAGCCGGCGTCTTCAGCCGTCCAAGCGGCCGCCAAGCCGGCACCGAGCCCGACCCCGATGACATACAGCCTGTCCAGGGGCATGCCCTGGGTGACCATCCAGTTTCTCGTCGTCTCGATATCGCCGCGGTGCAAGGCTTGTTCGCGGAGCGTACCCCCGCGGGAGGCGGCGATGAACTCGATGTCGGTGGGCTTGAGGAGTTTGGTGTCGATCTTGGTCTCACGGTCGCCGACTCGTTTGGTCACGCTCGCACCGTGGCCGCGCAGGTCCGGGACCACGACATCGCAGCCGATGCCCTGGAGCCTCCTGGCGAGCGGCTCCACGCCCTTGCGTGAACCGCCCAAGTCGTGCAGCAGGATGACGCAGGGTCGTTCGGCGGCCGGGATCGAGGCGTCGCCCGGATAATGCCAGGCTGTGAGCAGCACGCCGTCGCTGGTTTCAAGTTCGATCTCTTCGGCCGACGGAGCCGGGGCGGGCTGCTTGCCGTCCGCTTCGGCGGCCGGTTCCGGCGCGGCGGGTTCCTCGGCGGCTGCGATGTCGGCGCCGGTGACGTGCACCGGTGGGACCGCTCCCAGGTCCGCGGCGACGATGACCAGCAGACCGCCGGCGCATGCCCGCCACCGGCAGACGCCGCCGGCCGGGCAACGAAGCAGCGGAAAAAAACGCTTTCTGGACATGGCGGTGTGAACCTTGGGCCGGAAAAATGCGTACAGGCGACACGCACGGCCGCCAGGGAATAGAATAAACCAGAACGCCCGAAAAGACGTATGGCGGGTCGGGATCGCCAGCGGGCGGCCAATCGTTCCGACATGACCGGGCAGGAACAGGCCATGGGTTGGGCGCAAGCACCAAGCGACCGGTCTTCGGCTGACGGTGCCGCAGATGCGCCGTTCGACGGCGAAACGCCCGCCTGGGTGGTGAGTCTCGTCGTCCACGTCGGTCTGCTGCTCGGACTGGGATTCATCGGTCTGCCGGAGGGTCCGCGTCGCCAGGTGGCATCCGCGATCGAGTCCGCGCCGCTCGTCGAAGAGCAGGAGGCGAGGCTCGACCTCGCCTCCTTGGCTCCGACCATCGAACCGCGGGAGACGGTGGGAGGGGAGAGCGAGGCCGGGGACGCGGTCGCCCAGGCGGTGGCGCCCGTGGTGGCCGAGGAATCGGTGGTGCCGATCGAGACCATCGTGGAGACGAGTTCCGAACCACGGATCGACCCGATCGAGGCTCTCCCCGTGGGCCTCGAGGCGAATGCGACGATGGTGATCAAGGGAGCGGTCGGCATCGGCACGACCGGGGCGAGCGGAGCGGTGGATCGGCTCACGATAGAGATCGCCGCGGCGCTGGAGCAGCGACCCGTTTTGGTCTGCTGGGTGTTCGACCGGTCCGTGAGCCTGGCGGCACAGCGACAGGAGATTGCGGCGCGGCTGGAACGCGTGTTCGACGAACTCAACGTCGACGGGTCGGTGCAGAACCGGCCCGACCTCGTCCATCTCGTGTTTGCCTATGGCCAGACCGTCCGATCGTTGTTCACCGCTCCGACACGGGACTCCGAAGCCGTCGTGGATGCGATCCGGACGATCGAGATCGATGATTCCGGCGTCGAGATGACGTTCTCGGCAATCCGCACGGCCGCCGACTGGGCCCGGCCCGTGCGGAACGGAACACCGCGTCGCAGTGCGATGATCGTGGCGTTCACCGACGAGGTTGGAAACGACCAGAATCTCGCCGACACCACCGCGACTGCCTGCGCCTCGCAGGGCATTCCAGTCTACGTGGTCGGCGTGCCGGCCCCGTTCGGCCGGCGCGACGTGAAGATGAAGTTCGTCGAGTTTGATCCCAAGTACACGGGCGGCGAGCAGTGGGCGGAGGTGGATCAGGGGCCGGAGACGCTCTATCCCGAGCACGTGCAGACGCGAAGCAGCCGGGAGTCGGAGGAGGCGATCGATTCCGGATTCGGTCCCTTCAGCCTCTGCCGGCTTTGCGCCCAGACCGGCGGCATCTATTTTGCCGTGCATGCCAACCGTGCCAGCCGCGGCCGCGTGACCGACGCGGCCACTGCACCGATGGCCGCGCGGCGCCGGCCAATCTACGAGACGGAGGCGATGACGGCCTACAGGCCGGACTACGGGTCGAAAGCAGCCGTCGACCCGATGATCTTGGAGAACAGCGCCGTCAAGGCGTTGGTGGAGGCGGCTCGAGGCGCGCAGATCGCCCAGCTCGAGCCGCCACAGACCGTCTTTCCCCGGGAGGACGACGCGATGCTCGTGGCGGCGTTCACCGAGGCCCAGAAGGCGGCGGCACGGCTGCAGCCCAAGCTCGACGGTCTGCATTCGATCCTCGCTTCGGGCGCGAACGATCGGGACAAGATCAAGTCGAAGCGCTGGCAGGCAGGCTACGACCTGGCGATGGGGCGGGTGCTGGCCGCCAAGATCCGCACCGACGCCTACAAC
>JBKDUV010000117.1:0-3834 GCA_046339335.1 Planctomycetia bacterium
TTCAAGGGCAACGCCGGTCTCATGAAGCTCGCCGCGGTGCAGCGTCTCGCGCACGACGTGGAGTCGCTGCTCGACGCGGCCCGCCGCGGCACCCGCGTCCTCGACCGCGAGGCGATCGACGTGATCCTCGCCGCCGCCGACACGTTCAGCCAGTTCGTGGCCGAGATGAACCGCCAGCTCGAAGGCGGCACGCCGGGCCGACCG
This sequence comes from Planctomycetia bacterium, assembly GCA_046339335.1. GTDB lineage: Bacteria > Planctomycetota > Planctomycetia > Pirellulales > UBA1268 > QWPN01. The sequence continues at coordinate 205 of JBKDUV010000117.1, forward strand.
CTGAGCCTGCCGGTGCCCGCGATTCTCTCGGCCGTCGCCCGGCTCCTCGCCTCACCGCCGGTTCGAGCCCCCGCCCGCGGGGCCGTGCCGCCGGCACTCCCGCCGACCCCGCACGAGACCGCTGAACAGCCCCTGGCCGCGAACGCTCCGGCGCCGGCGTCGGAGGCCGTGGTTCCTCCTCCGACTCCCGCCGCGCCGACACCAGCCCCGGCAAACACCCCGGCCATCACCCCGCCCAGTGCCGCGGCATCGATCCGCGTCGACACACAAAAACTCGACGGCCTCATCGACCTCGTGGGAGAACTCGTGATCGCGCAGTCGATGGTCGTGCAAGGCACGGCGGCCCACCGGCAGGCGGACGATCATGTCGCCCACGCCCTCGGCCGGCTGCGGAGCATCACCACCGACCTGCAGCGGACGGCGCTGGCCCTGCGGATGGTTCCGATCCGCGGCACGTTCCAGAAGATGGCCCGCCTCGTGCGCGACACGGCCGCGGAACTCGGCAAGGACGTGCGGCTCGTGCTCGAGGGCGAGGAGACCGAGCTCGATCGCACCGTCATCGAGCAGATCGGCGATCCGCTCGTGCACATGATTCGCAACGCGATCGATCACGGCATCGAGCCGCCGGCGGCCCGGGCTGCGGCCGGCAAGCCGCCAGCCGGCACGATCCGCCTCTCGGCCTTCCACCAGGGGGGCTTCGTCGTCATTCGCATCGCCGACGACGGCCACGGCCTCGACCCCGCGCGGATCCGGGCCAAGGCCGTGGAACGCGGCCTGATCGGCGCCGACGCCGTCCTCGACGACCGCGACGCGTTGGAACTGATCTTCGCCGCCGGCTTCTCCACGGCGGAGCAGGTCACGGGACTCTCGGGCCGCGGCGTGGGCATGGACGTGGTGCGGCGCAACATCGAGGGGGTCCGCGGCAAGGTCGAGATCGACTCCGCGATCGGAGCCGGCACGACGTTCACGATTTCCATGCCGCTGACGCTGGCGATAATCGAGGGCCTGATCGTGGCCGTCGGCGATCAGCGGTTCGTCGTCCCCACGCTGTCCGTCCGCGAGTCGCTGCGGCCGTTGCCGGCCGACGTCAGCACCGTGCACGGCCGGGGCGAACTGATAAACGTCCGCGGCCGGCTCGTCCCCCTGCTGCGGCTCGGGCCCCATGTCGGGGCCGCGGCCCGGGCGGCCGCGCCGGCCGATGGCATCGTCGTCGTGATCGAGGCCGGGCAGGAGTGCCGCGGCCTGCTCGTCGACGACCTGCTGGGCAAGCAGGAAGTCGTCATCAAGAGCCTCGGCGAGACGTTCGCCGGCCGCCGCGGTTTCGCTGGTGCCGCCATCCTTGGTGACGGCCGCGTCGGCCTGATCCTCGACACCAACACCCTCGTCCGTCTCCGGCCGCCCGTGGCCGGATCGGCCGCCTGACCCGCTCCTTTCCCGGACCGCCCCATGGACGCTCACATCCCCCTGCCCGCCGCGACGGCCGCCGCCCTGCCGGGCAAATACCTGGCGTTCACGCTGGGTCGCGAGTCATACGCCGTGCCGGTGCTGGCGGTGCGGGAGATCATCCGGCTCTGCCCGATCACGCCCGTGGCCTCGATGCCGGCGCACGTCCGCGGCGTGATCAACCTCCGCGGCCGGGTGATTCCCGTCGTCGATCTCCGCATCCGCTTCGGGCTGACCGACGTCGTCGATCACGACCGCGCCTGCATCGTCGTCATGCAAGTCGGCGCCGCCGTGGGAGGCAGCCGTCCCTACGGCGTGATCGTCGATGGCGTCGACGAGGTGGCCGCCTATGCCGCCGACGACCTCGTGCCGCCGCCCGACTTCGGCACCGCCATCGACACCCGGTTCATGACCGGCATGGCGCGGCGCGGTGCCGGCGTCACCACGCTCCTCGACCTCGAAGCCATCGCCCGGGCCGACCGGGAACCCGCCTGAAGGACGTTTCATGCCCACGCTCACCATCCCGCGCCGGATCGCCCTCGGCCTGGCGGCCCTCGTGACCATCGGCCTCATGCTCGGGGGCCTGTCGCTGTGGCGGATCAACGGCATCAACCGGTACGTCGTCAGGCTCTCGGACAACTCGCTCCCCTCCGTGCTCACCCTCAGCCGGATCATCGAGAGCAACTACGTGACGATGAAGTCCGTGCGGTCCGCCCTGCTCGCCGCCGTCTCCGCGGACGAGGTCGGCGAGACGGCCGCCCGTGCGGATTTCGACCGCGCGGTGGCCGAGGGGGCCGCGCTCTGCGACGACTACCAGAAACTCGTCAGCGACGATGAGGATGGCCGGATGTTCGCCGCCGCCCGGACCGCCCGCGACACGTTTTTGGGCGAGGCCCGGCAGGCTCTCGACCTGCTCGCCGCAAACGACGACAAGGCGGCCACGGCCAAGATGCTCGGCGACGTGGAGCGTACCGCCCAGGACTGCATCGACCTCTTCAAGGACGACATCGAGCACAACGTCCACGGCGCAGGCCGCGTGGTGGCGGCCGCCGGCGACTCGGTGCGAAACAGCGGCCTGGTGATCGGCTCCATGGTCGGCCTGGCGTCACTGCTCGGCGTGCTCCTGGGCGCGGCCGTGATCGGCTCGACCGCCCGCGTGCTGGGAACGATCTCCGACACGCTCGAGGAAAACGCGGCCCAGGCCGCCACTGCCTCGGGGCAGCTGGCCGCGATCAGCCAGACGGTGGCCGCCGGCTGTGGTGAGCAGAACGCCAGCGTCGCGGAGACGAGCACGGCACTGGAGCAGATGTCGGCCATGATCCGGAGCACGGCGGGCAACGCCGCCCAGGCCAAGGACCTGGCGGTCCAGGCCCGCTCCGCCGCCGAGGCCGGGGCACGGACGATGCTCGACATGAACGCGGCCATGCGGGCGATCGAGGACTCGAGCGCCGAGGTGGCCAAGATCGTGAAGGACATCGACGAGATCGCCTTCCAGACCAACATCCTGGCGCTCAACGCCGCCGTCGAGGCGGCCCGGGCCGGCACGGCCGGGGCCGGGTTCGCGGTCGTGGCCGACGAGGTCCGGTCGCTGGCCCAGCGGAGCGCCGCGGCCGCGCGCGAGACCGCCGCCAAGATCGAGGCCGCGATCGCCAGCAGCCGCCTCGGCGCCGAGCGCTGCGGCCGCGTGGGCAGTTCACTCGACGAGATCGCGGTCGCGATTGCGGCCGCCGACACACTCGTGGCCGAGATCGCCACGGCCGCCCGCGAGCAGTCGCAGGGCATCGGCCAGATCGGCTCGGCCATGGCCGAACTCGACAAGGTGACCCACGACAACGCCGCCCGCGCGTCCGAGGGGGCCGGCGCCGCCGCCGAACTCACGAGCCAGGCCCAGAGCGTGCGGGAGCACGTGGAGTGGCTGCGGTCGCTCGTCTCCGCGTCGGCTGCCACGCGCAGGGCCGGCGCAGCCCCGACACGGCGAGCGCCAGCCCCCCGCCCGGCCATCACGGGCGGCACCCGGCCTCCCCGACCGACCGCCGCTCCCCGGATCCCCATGCCCGGTGACCACGCCGGCGATGCCGAGGAGCGAAACTTCAAGGACTTCTGACCAAGGACTTCTGATCGGTGACCGGTTCCTCCCGGGGCCGGCCACCGTCCGACGACACGAGCCATGCCCTTCTCCGAGGCGGA
>JBKDUV010000118.1:0-8484 GCA_046339335.1 Planctomycetia bacterium
GACGACGGCCGGACAGCGGATCGGCCGACCGTCGAGCCACGCGCCGGCTCCGTGCCGCGCCGTGAAGCATTCGTTGCGGACCGGGTCGAGGATCGCACCGCAGACGATCTCGTCGTCGGCCGCCAAAGCGATCGACACGCAATAGAAGGGAAAGCCGTGAACGTAGTTGCTCGTCCCGTCGAGCGGATCGACGATCCAGCGCAGCCCCGTGCCGGAGTGCCCCGCCGCGCCCGACGGTGGCCGGGCCTCTCCCGCCTCAGCCTCCTCCCCCACGAACCCGTGATCGGGAAATGCACCGGCGATGATGCGGCGCACCTCCCGCTGCGACGCATGGTCGGCCTCGGTGACGAGGTCGCGCGGCCCCTTCGCGGCCACGGCGAACCTGCCGACCCAGTCGCGAAGCACCTGGCCGCCCGCCCGCGCGGCGGCCTCGGCGACGATGAGCGGTTCGGTCGGGCTGGTGGCTGCCATGCGGGCGATCTCCGGAAAAGAGCGGTGCACTCCGAAGGCAGTTGAACCGCTCTTCTGCCGGCATGGCAACCCGTCGCCGGCAGTCAGCGGCGGCCTGCTTGGCACGACCGGCCGCGGGGCGCCAGAATCTTCTCCCCGGCCGCACCAGCGTCCGGCTGCGCCGCTGCCCGCGCAGCGTCTCGAAGCCTGCTCCCCTGGAAACTTCCTCCATGAATACCTCGCGTGCTTCCGACGGCTGGTCGCTCGCCGGCAGCATCGCCGGCACCTTACCCCCGCTTCCGTCGGCGACGGTCGATGTGGCCGCCCCGGGCGGCGGTGTCGAGCCCGCATCGCCCGACAGCGGCCTGCGGTTGCTGGGGATCGATTTCCGCGGGCCGTGCCGTCCCAGCGACCAGTGGATTCGCGGCTCCGACCTGATCGCGGTCTACGAACCCGACGATTCGCGTCGGCTGCGGGCCACCGCGCTGTGGCGACCCCGGTCGGCACCCGCCGGGATCGCGGCCTGGGAACTCGTGCTCTCGGCGCAGACCGCGCTGGTGCAGAGCGACTCGGCGGTCGCGGTCGTGTCGCAGTCGCCGGCAGCGGGAGCGGCATGGGGAGGGACGACGAACTCGGGACGACGCTGGATTCCGGCCGAGCCGGGCGATCTGCGGCCGACGGCCGCGACCTGCGTGCTCCTGCACGGAGGAAACGGCCCCCGGCCGAGCCTGCTGGTGGCCGTCCATCCCCAGGACGTGCGGCAGATCGAAATCGATCGTGAAGCCGATCTGTTCCGGGTGCGCTGCTGGCTGTTTTCGACAGCCATCGAGAAGGGACAACTGTTTCGCAGCCGCGTCCTCGCCGCCGTTGGGCCGGCGCAGGACGACGAAGCCTGGTCCGCCAGGCTCGTGGCCGAGTTCGCGGCCACGCCAGCCCCGCTGACGACCTAGTGTTCGTCTGAAAACTGGGCCGGACCGGCCGTGCCGCGGATTTTCGCGCGGAGCGAGGCGGCTGAGCCAAGCCGTATCAGGCCGCTGCGGCCGGGCAGATTTTCAGGCGCCGCCGCACGGTAGAATGTCCGCATGCTGCCTTCGCGTCAGTCCGCCGCCGGAGCGCTGCTCCTCGCTTCGTGCGTCGTCGGCATCGTGACCACGGCGGCCTGTGACGATGTCGCGGACGTCGATCCAGCGACTGCCCTGCGGCTGACACCGGCGCAGGCTGCGGCCCTCGCGGCACGGGGTGGCGAGCTCGCGCTCCCGGCGCTGGCGGTCCTGCCCGCGGACGTTGCCGAGGCGCTCGCCACGCACGCCGGCCCGCTCCTCGACCTCGGCGGGCTGCATGCACTGTCCGCGGAGGCAGCCGAAAAGTTGTCGCATCGCCCGGGCCGTCTCCGGCTCGGCGGCCTGCGGCGTTTGACGGCCGACGTGGCCCGGCCACTGGCCCGCACCGAGGGCTGGCTCGAACTGCCCGCTCTCGAGTCGCTCGAACCGGACGTGGCGGAGATCCTCGCCCAGCGGCTGTCGTTCGGACTCGCGGTCGGCGTGAAGACGCTGCGGCCCGAGGTGGCGGCCGCGATCGCCACCTCGACGAACGACCTCGCGCTGCCGCGGCTCGCCGAACTCACGCCGGCCGTTGCGACCGCACTGGCGCGGCATGCCGGTGGCACCCTGCGGCTCGATGCCCTCTCGAACCTGGAACCGGATGTCGCGCTGGCGCTCGCCGGGCACGGCGGCTTCGCGGTCGACCTGCCGGGACTGAAGACGCTTTGGCCCGAGGCGGCCCGAGGCCTGGCCGCGATGCGCGGCCAGCTTCGGCTCACCGGCCTGACGTCGCTGTCGACCGCGGCGGCGGAGCAGCTTGCCCCGCACGGAGGCATGCTCTGGCTCGCGTTGCCGGAGATTCCCGCCGACACGGCGGCGGCATTGGCCCGGCATCACGGCGACCTGCAAATGCGGCTCACGACACTCGATTCGGCGGCGCTGGCCGGCAAACTCGCCGGGCAGGAGTCGCCGGGCCTGGGCTCGGTTGCGTCGCTCTCGGTCGCGGCGGCACGGGCCCTCGCCGGCCGACACGCGGGCCTCGACCTGTCCGGACTGAGACGCTTGTCCCCGGAGATCGCCCGCGAATTGGCAGCCTGCCGGGGTGTCGTGAACCTCACCGGGCTCGAGACGATCTCGGCGGCCGACACCGCTGCCTTGGGTGCCACCCGCGTCGTGCTCGATGGCCGCCTGCTGGCCGCGATCGATGCCGAGACGCGTGCCACGCTGCTCGAGACGGAGCATGTGCGGTTCGACTACGGCCGGATGACGACGCTGACGCCCCCGATCGTGAAGGCGATCGTGGGGCGAGAAGCGAACCTCGTGCTCTCAGGCATCAGCGACTTCGACTTCCCCGATGCCGTGGAGGTCGCCAGCGTGCGTGCCCCGGTGCGGGGCACGCTCGCCCTGCCCGGCCTGAAATCGATATCGGCCAACGCGGTTTCGGCGCTGATCCGCAAGGAGGACATCGACATCCCGTTGCTCGAGTCGCTGCAGATCGTTCCCGAACCCGACGGCAGCCCGAGCGAAGACATCGTCGTGCCGGCAGGCTTCGCCGAGCGTCAGGAACGACGGCGCACCCGGTAGCGGAAGTTTTCGACGGCACACGCGGGACAGCGTCCGGCCCCCGTCATGCAGGTCGGATCGCAACGGCCGCGGAAAACGCGAGCGGCGCGAAAACAGGTCTTTTTTTGCGCTGGCGGCAAACGAGCCCGGGGCGTTACATTGCCCCCATCTTTCCTCAGTTCCCTGCCATGGATCGGCGCCGGGGCGGAGACGCTCCTCTCGGGCCGCTGCATGGCCCGCCGGCCCACCGGGCCAGAGAGGTGCTCCCGTGGCGGACATCATTTTCGCATTCGATCCGGCAATCGACCGTCCGCTGGCGGCGCCCGATGACGCACCGGCCGACGTCGCCGCCACGATCGTGGACGCGGCGGCCGCCGCTTTCGACTCCGCCATCGACACGGCTGTCGCTTCCCACGCCGCGGCGTTCGTGCTCTGCGGCCGCGTCCTCGACCCGCGACGTGCCAGCCCGGCCCAGGCAGCCCGCCTGCGACGCGGAGTGACGCGGCTGGCTTCCGCAAGCTGCCGCACCATCTTCGTCGCCGACGACACGGCAGCCTGCGACGACCTCGCCCGCATGCTCGGCGAGCCTGCGGGGTTGCAGTTCGTGACGCCGACCGCCCCGCTGGAGTTCACCGTGCGCGGCCTGATCGTCGAAATCGTCGCCGGCCGTCACGCGGTGGTTCCCGTGCCCTACACCGATACCGCGGCCGCCGGCCCGGTGCCGTTGCGGCGGCGGATCGTGGTCGGCTGGGATCAGGCGGGCTGGCAGCGGCAACGCTGGTCGGCGCCCGTCACGCATGCGGAACCCTTACTCTCCGACCTGCTCGTCGGGAAGCGTCCGGCGTCCGCGGGCAGCGACGACGTAGGCATCGCCGCCACGGCGGCCGCCGTGGCGGCCTGGAAGCTGCCCGGGGCGTTCCTCGTCTGGGGATCCCGCGGCCTTCCGGCACTGCCTCCGGGTGTGCGGCATCTGCCGGCACTCCAGGCCCGGTCGGCCCACGAGGCGGCGCCGTGCGGCTGCTGCAGCCTGACGCTTTTCGAACACGACGACGCTGCCGGCGCCCGGGCCGAGCCGTTCGCGCCGCCGTACGCCGATTGGCGCGGGTCGTGGCAGGAGATTCCCACGCGTCGCGTCAGCTGGCGCACGATCTCGATAGAGTCCGCGACCGGCGGCGACGAGGAACTGGCCACGGCCGTCTGGTCGGCCCTCGAGACCAGCCCGCCGGCCGCCGGCGGGCCGCTGGAAATCGTGCGCGTGCTGGTGGAATGCGGCACGAGCATCCAGCGCCGCGTGCGGATCGCGGAGATCTCCGCCGAGACGCTGGCCAGGGTGCGCCAACTCTACGATGCCAAGTCGTTCCGCATCTGGTGCCGCGAACTGCTGGCCCACCCCGGCGAATCGCTCGCCCCGCTGGGTCACACCCGCTCCGGCGGCCGTCCCGGCACCACGACGTCATTCTCGTCGGCACTGGCCGACATCGTGTCGACGCTCGAGCAGGCGGCCGATCCGGAGTTGCCCCCGGACATGGCCCGCGAGGCGGGCTGGCTGGCGCTCGAACTCGTCGAATCGCTTTGAAACGGTCCCGCAGCAGCGGAGGATTCATGTTCATCGAACGCATCGAAGCCGAACGGTTTGGCGCCCTCACCCGGGCCACCATCGATCGACTCGGTCCCGGAGTGCAGGTGCTCTACGGCACAAACGAGACCGGCAAGACGACCCTGCTCGAATTCATCCGCGCCGTGTTCTTCGGCTTCGAGGGGCTGTTTCGCCGCGGTGTCCTCGATCCGCAGCAGCCCTGCGCCGGCCGGCTTGCAGTGCGAACCGGCCCGGAGCGGACGCTCATCGCCATCGAGCGCCGCCATGAAGGGCCGGGGATTCGCGGCCTGACGCGGCAGAGCTACGAAGATGACATCGTCGGTCTCGGGGGCGACATCGGGGACCTGCTCGACATCGCCGACATCGACCCGCGGTCGGAGGGCAACCGGCAGCGGCTCTATCTCCAGGACCTCGTCGGCGGCATCGACGAAACCACGTTCACCAACGTGATGGCCTTCGGCCTCGACGAACTCCACGAACTGCGCACGCTCGAACCCGAAGGCTGCGGCAGCCGGCTCTACGAACTCGCCAGCGGGCTCGACCGGTCGAAGATCGCCCGCGTGCTCACCCATCTGCGCGAGGCGCTCGCCCGCTTGGACTCCGCCGATCCGGCGGTGTCGCCGCTGAAGTCGCTGGAAGTCAAGCGCGACAGCCTGCTGGAGAGGCTGGCCGCGCTCGAGGCGCCCGCCCTGACCGCCGGCGGCCTGTGGGCGGAACTCGCCCATCTCGACGCCGAGATCGTCGCGGCCGATTCCCGGATCGCCGAAGGGGTTCGCGGCGAGGAGATCGTCCGCGGCGTGCTCCCCTTGGAAGGGCTGCACGCCGCCTGGCGCCGCACGGCCGAGCGGCTGGCGACGCTGGAGTCGGCGCCGTTGGTGCACCCCGATCGCGATGCCTGGCGGTACGCGAGCCGGAGACTCCGCCGGCATGCCCGCCTCGCCGTGCGGCGCAAGAAGCGCCGCGCCAAACTGGCCCGCGGGCTGGCCGAGCTCCCGGCGGAATCGGCCATCTGGCGGAAGCGGGTTGCCGTCGCCGCGGCCTGCGAGGAACTGCCGCGACTGGAGCGGCTCGTCGCCGACGTCGGCAGGGCCGAGGCCCACTCCCGTCTCGCGGCCCGCCGCTTCGGCGAGCAGGTCGCCGTTGCCGGGCTCTCCCGCGTGATCCCCATCGCCGCCGCGATCGACGATTCCACGATTCTACCCGAGGTGCTGCTGCCCGAAGGCTTTGCACATTCGTTCGGTCCGCTCCGCGCCCGGGCACGTGATCTGGCCCGTGCCGCCCGCGAGGTCGGTGCCGCGAAGCGGGCAGTGACCGAGGCCCGTCGCGGCCACGATGAGGTCCGCGGCGTGGTGAAGTCGGCGGGGGCGGCGCTCGGCGGGCTCTCTCTCGCCGAGGCGATCGAGCAGGCAGGCGAGCGCGTGACGTCGCTGCGGAAGCGATTGCAGTCGGGGGACCAGCTTGCCGAGGTCGAGGGCTCGATCGCCGGCCTCGAACGCGAGGTGACTGCCAGCCTCGCCGAGCAGTTGATTCCGGTGCCCTGGCTCCTCGGCCTGGGCGGCCTGTTCGTCGCCGGTTTCGGCATGTTTTTCTCGGGGCTGTTCCTCCAGTCGCAGATCACGACGGCGCTCGCCTATGCGTTCATTCCCATCGGCCTGGTGGGCCAGGGCGTCGCCGCCGGCACGACCTGGTCGCTCGATCGCTCGGCCAAGGTCCGCCTGGAATCCGCCCGCAGCCGGCTCGAGACCGCCCGGAAGCGGCGTGATGATCTCCTGACCCAGTGCGGCCTGCTCGACAAGCGGATCGTGCCGGACGCCACGACCACGCTCGACCGCCGCCTGGCGGCGGCGCAGGCGGAACTGGACCGGCTCGAGGAGTTGGCGGCCCGCGACGGCTCCATGCAGCTCCACGCCGATCGCGTGATGCTGGCCGAACAGGCGTTGGGGCGGGCACGGGCCGCGGCACGGACGGCCCGGCAACGCTGGCAGAAGGCGCTCGAGCGCCGCGGCCTGCCTCCCGGCCTGTCGCCCCGCGACGTCCGCCAGATCGCGACCCACAGGCATACGCTGCTCACGCTCGACGACGACCGGCGCCGGCTCTCCGAAGAGGCGCGGCACAAGCGCGAGGAAGTGGCCGCCTTCTCCCGACGCGTCGACGACCTGCTGGTGGAGTGCGAACTCGTTCCCGAGTCGACGCCGCTCGACCATCTCCGACTGCTGCAGGAGCGACTCGATGCCGAGAAGGCGCAGATCCGGCGCCGCGCGTCGCTCGCCAGGCGGCTGGAAGCGGCCCGCCGCCGTCACCGGCACGTGGTCCGCCAGGTGCGGGTCGCCGAGCGGGCGGTTCGCGAGTTCTATGCCCGCTGGGGTGTCAGCACCGAGCAGGATTTCCTCGCCAAGGTCGACCGCCGCCCCGAATACGAGGAGGCCCGCGCCGCGGCCGAGACGGCGGAGACGGCATGGCTCGACGCCCGTCGACGCACGAGCGAGCCGGCCGACGTCGACCGCTGGCTGGCAGAGGTGCATCTCGTACCGCTCGACCGCAGGCTGGCCGACGCCTGCGCCGTGACCGGCCGCCATCGAGCCGCCCGGTCGGCGCTCGAGTCGCGCCGCAGCGAGGTGGCGGCCCGCGTCGAGTCTGCGGCCGGCGACCGCTCCACCGAGGCCCTGCAGGTCGAACTCGCAGAGGTCGAGGACCGGCTGGCCGCGCAGTTCGACCGCCGTCGGCTGCTGGAACAGGCGCGGCGGCTCCTGGAGGAGACCCGCGCCGTGGTGGCCCGCGACCACCAGCCCCCCGTCCTCCGTGAGGCGTCCCGTTGGCTGGCCCGGCTGACCGAGGGCCGCTATCCGGCCATCATCACGGCGATCGACGAGGCACGGCTCGACGTCCGCGATGCGGAGGGAACGCTGTGGAGCCCCGAACGGCTCAGCCGCGGCACGCGGGAACAGGTGTTCCTCGCCCTGCGCCTGGCGCTGATTCGCGATCTCGGTCGGCACGATGTCAGCCTGCCGATCGTCATGGATGACGCGCTCGTCAATTTCGACGACGCCCGTGCCCGGTCGGCGGCCCGAGTGCTGGTCGAGTTCGTCGCCGAGCAGGCGGTCGACCGGCAGATGCTCGTTCTCACCTGCCACGAGCACGTCGCCCGCATCTTCCACGAGGCTGGAAGTCACGTCCGCTCGTTCACCGATCCGGCACCGCTCTGGCCCGCTTCTGCTGCGTACGCCCAGCCGAGTCCCCGGCCCGAACCCGTGCCGCTGATCGCCGTGCATACGTCAACCGCGGAGCCGGACGATCAGCGGCCGGATCTCTGGCCCGCCGAGGCGTTCTTCTTCGGCACGGCCGCAATCCCGGCGGCAACCGGGACGAGCGGAGAGCGTCGACAACCGCGCCGGCAGTCCTCCCCCGCGCGTCGGAGGCGACGCTGAATCCGCACGTCGGCCCGCGCGAATATCTCCGCGCCCGGCCGTTCGTGCCGTACACTCTGCCGGTGCCCGGGAGACCGATCGCACACTGCCACGCCGGTCGCTCGCGGCACACTATGATGGGAAGTTATCCAGGGTTGTAGAAGATCCAGGCTCGCAAAAGAGGTCCTTTCGGGAAGTATGTGGGTCAGGAGCCAAGAGGGGGTGTTCCTGCCATGTCGCCGGGCTGTGGAAGCAAGCGAAGGCATGGATGCCGAAGCGCAGCGGACATGCAGTGAACGAAGGGCCGGAGGCCCGCAGAGAACGGCCGGTGACATGGCAGGGACACCCCCGACCCCCGGACAATCCCGCTGGATCGTCAAGAGGTCAGGAGTGCATAAACTGTCACCCATGAATCACAAGGATCACCGTA
>JBKDUV010000119.1:0-6670 GCA_046339335.1 Planctomycetia bacterium
TCCGTCGGGCGACGCCCGCCAGCCCGCTCGCCATGACGGCCCTGCCGGCGGCCAGACCGAGTCGCCGACTGCGGGCCGGCGCGGCGCGGGCGTTGATCGTGAGGCCGGGCACGTAGAGCGACATGCCGAGCGGAATCAGCCATTCCGCCGGCACTGCCGGCCCGCCCGCGGCCGTCATGCCCAGGAGCCAATTGAGCCCGCGGCAGGCGCCCATGACGAGCGGTCCGATCGCGGTCCGCCGCGCATGCCGGTCGTACAGCCAGACCGCCGTTGTCAGGGCGGCGCCGACGGCCGCCGGCCCCGGGAATCCCGACACGACCGCCGCGGCACAGGCCGCCAGGGTGCCGCCCCCGAGCAGCCAATGACCGACCCGGGCGGCCGTGGCGATGCCGATCGCGGCCCGGGGGAGCGGCCGCTCGGGCCGCTCGCGCCGGTCGAGTTCGACATCCTCGACGTCGTTGAGCACCATCCCCGCCGCGTAGAAGCAGAGCGAGGCCAGCACCGCCAGCCAACAGGCGGCCGGCGGCGGTGCGGCCGCCGTCCAGTGGGCGGCCACGAGAAATCCGGCCAGCACGTCGGCCGCGGCCGTCGCGTGGTTGGGCAGTCGCACGAGCCGCAGCCAGTCGAGCATCGGGAAACCTCTCCGGGGGCCTTGGGCCGTGAACGCCCAGCGCGGCATTCAACTCGAAGCCGACCGATAGCGATCGAGGGCGGACTGGAAGACGATCCGCGACACGGCGACGGCCGCGGCGGCCGCCGTCACCGCTCCGACGATCGGCCACCAGACGGCGCCGCTGAACGGCTTGGCGATGACCCGGGCAGGGACGTTGACCACGAGCAGGATCGGGATCACGAACGTGCACAGGCCGCGGAGCGGGCCGCCCCACGGGCCGGCATAGATCTCGGCCGGGTAGCGGGAGAAGTTCGTCAGGTAGAACCAGAAGTCGTACAGGCTCTGATTCCGCCCCATGAAGATCGTGGCTGCGGCGAGCATGATGATCAGCCCGTAGAGGATCGCCACGCCGCAGAGCACGAGGAGCGGATAGAGGACCCAGGCCAGCGGCGCGGGGGCATGGTCCATCCGCGACACCGCCCAGCCGAGCAGGCCGATGCCCACCAGGCCGTTGGCGAACGAGGAGAAATCGACACGGTGCAGCGAGAGGAGAAATTGCGCGTCGAGGGGCTTGGTGAGCACGGCGTCGAGGCCCCCGCTGCGGACCATCTCCGTCAATTCCTCGGCGCTCGGCATGAAGAGCGCCTGAACGATCGAGTTGATGATCAGGCCGGTGGCCACGAAGGCGAAGAACGGCTCCCGCGACCAGCCGGTGTCGCGGCCGATTTCCGGCGTGAAGGTGAAGACGAGCAGATAAAAGGCGAGGTTCATCGACATCCAGCCGAGGCTCGTGACGCACTCGAGGAGAAAGTTCGCCCGATAGGTCATGTCGCGGACGAGACACGCCCGGGCGAAGGTGGCGAAAATGGCGATGTATCGGCGCATGGACGGGTCCGGCGGGCAGATTCATTTCCTGAACGGCCGGCCCAGGATATCCTCTGAGTATCGCGGAGTCGCGACCGTTCCTGCCGGTCCGCCTCCCGCCGCTGATCCCGCCCGCAGGATTCGGAGCGCCCTTCATCATGGTGCGATCAAGGTTTCGCCCCCTGGTCCGCGTGTGCCTGCTCGGGTGGGGCTGTCTGCCCGTGATGACGGGCACCTGCACGGCCGAGCCGGCCGGCGCTGCGGCGGTCGCCGACAAGCCCGCTGCCGCGGCGCCGGGCGAAGCAAAACCGGCCGGCGTCCGCGTCGCCTACTCGCTTGTCATCTGGGATCGCGAGATGGAGGCCGTCGTCAAGGCCGCGGGCATCGAGGGACATACCGTCGTGAAGGGTCCCGGCCTCGGCACGTGGCACGACATCAAGGGCCGGAAGACGCTCCGCCCCGGTGCGTTCGACGGGCTCGAACGCGGCGACTGCGACACGCTGCTGGTCGCGACGCCGAGCTGCTACCCGAGCAAGGAAACCTGGGCCGGCCAGCTCGGTCCCGATTCCACCCCCGCGCTCATCTGTGATGCGGGCGTGAAGAACAACCCGAAGTTCCGCCTCGTCTGGCAGACCTGGTTCTGGGCCGTGCCCGACCGCAAGGACGCGAAGAAACTCAACATGCCGCTGGACAACCCTGGCGTGGTGGAACGGCTGCGCGGGCTGGAACAGCTCGTCGACGAGATCAACCAGAAGCACGGCCGCCAGGTGATGGTGGTCTCCCCTGCTGCGCAGGCGACGATCGCGTTCGTCAGGATGGTCGACGCGGGCACGTTTCCCGGGATCACCGATCCTGCCACGTTGTGGAACGACGTGAGCATGTGGCAGCCCGGGTCGCACGTCCGGAGCCTGGTGCAATACTGCAACCTGGCCACGATGTACGGCATGTCTCCGATCGGGCTCGAGCCCGATTTCTCCGCCATCACGTTCGGCGGTGGCAAGACTCCCAAGGGAAGCTTCAAGGACCTGGCCCCGATCACGGACGAGCAGCGGGAGATTCTCCAGCGGCTGGCCTGGGAGACCGTCACCGGCTTTCCCGCCTCGGGCGTGAAGAAGCCCTGACCCGGCCGCCCGTCAGCCGCCGAACGCGCTGTACCGGCGCGTGCCGCGACGCCAGACGAACCGGCAGACGCCGATCATCACCAGCACCCAGCCCGCCTGGACCGCCAGGTCGCGGACCAGGCTCCAGCCCCGGACCTTGCCCAGCCAGACCGCGGCCGGGAAGTAGGCCGTGTACTCGAAGGGCAGCCAGCGGACCACGTCGGCCAGGCTCACGCCGGCTCCGAGCGGAATTCCGGCCAGCATGTCGATCGGGAACATGTGCCCGGAGAGCAGGTACTGCACGAGCAGGTAGGCGAAGACGATGCTCGAGGTCTCCAGCACCCAGAAGCCGAGCATGCCGAGCGTGGCCTCCATGAAGAAGCCGAGCAGGAACGAGAGGATCAGGGACAGCAGGAAGGCGCCGATCGTGGCCGCGTCGGGAGGCGGGGGAAAGAAGCCGCGGCACAGAAAGAACACGATCGCGAACGGCAGGAACGCCACCGCGTAGTAGACGAGCTTGTGGGCGATCCGGGCCGCCAGCAGGAAGGCGACGTAATCGACCGGCTGGACGAGGTATTTCTTGACCGACCCGTCGCGGATGCTCCGCGAGATGCCCCCGGCCAGTCCCGGCATGCTGGAGAAGGCCCGCGTCAGCATCGTCAGCAGGTAGTAGGCGACGATGTCGTTGCGGGTATAGCCGGCGATGTCGGGCCGGGTCGTGGCGGCGAAGACGGCGGTCCAGAGGAAGACCTGGGTGACGATCGGCAGGAACCGCATCAGCGTCCCGAGGGCGAAGTCACCCCGGTAGGCGAGCCGGTCTTCGAGGCAGATGGCGAGCATCGTCCCCCAGACGCGGAGGCCGGCGGTCAGCCCCCCGCCTCTCGTCTCGGCAGGGACGGTCATCGGCCCGCCTCCGCGGCGACCGCTGCCGTCCCGCCCGGCCGCGGGGCCGCCCGAAACAGTTCGGCGACGATCTCCTCCAGCGGCACGTCCTCGACCGACACGTCGCGGACACCGGCGCCGCGCAGGATCTCGGGGAGCACGTCGGCGATCCGCTGCCGGTCGATCCGCAGGATGACCTGCGGGCCCCGGACCTCGCACGGAAAGCCGAACCGTTCGACCTGGCCGGGGGACGGAGCCTCGTCGAGATCGAGGGTCACGATCTTGTGGGTCGTGAACCGGTCGACGATCTCCACCAGCGAGCCGTCGTAGAGGATTTCACCGTGCGTGATCACCACCACGCGCTCGCAGAGGGCGGCCACGTCCTTCATGTAGTGGGTCGTGAGCATCACGGTCACCCGGCGGTCCGCCTGCACGTGGCGGAGGAACTCGTGGATGGTGTGCTGGGCGACCACGTCGAGACCGATCGTCGGCTCGTCGAGGAACAGGACCTCGGGCTCGTGCAGCAGGGCGGCCACGAGTTCGAGTTTCATCCGTTCGCCGAGGGAAAGTTCCCTGACCGGCTGGAGCATGAGCCGGCGGACGTCGAGCATGTCGACCAGTTCGTCGCGGGTGCGGGCGAAGCGGTCCGGATCGAGCCGGTAGATCTCGCGATGGAGCCGGAAGCTCTCGGCCGCGGGCAGATCCCACCAGAGCTGGTTCCGCTGCCCCATGACGAGCGCGAACCGGCGCCGAAACGCGTCGGCCCGCTCCCAGGGAACGTGTCCCAGCACCCGGGCCGTGCCCCGCGAGGGCGTGATGATCCCGGAGAGCAGCTTGAGGAGCGTCGTCTTGCCGGCGCCGTTGGGGCCGAGCAGAGCGACGAATTCCCCCCTGCCGACCTCCAGATCGACACCCCTGAGGGCGGCGACGGTGCGGGTCCGGCGGCGGACGAGCCCCCGGAGGCTGGCCCACAATCCCTCCGGCTTGTCGTGGACCCGATATTCCTTGGCCAGGCCGGCGACGGAAATCACGGGCTGCTGGGGACTGCTCCCGGCGGTGTTGTGCATGGGGCGAGTATAGGGGAAAACCGTGCGGCGCCCGGACGGGGCCGCGGAGACCCTGCATGCAACGGATCGGACTCGGACACGACAGCCACCGGCTCGGCCCCGGCGACACGCTGATCCTCGGCGGTCTGAAGATTCCGCACGACCGCGCCGCGATCGGCCACAGCGACGCCGACGTTCTCCTCCACGCGATCACCGACGCCCTGCTCGGCGCGGCCGCCCTCGGCGACATCGGCGACCTGTTTCCCGACACCGATCCGGCCAATCGGGGCCGCGATTCGGCCGACATGCTCCGGATCGCCGCGGAGGGCGTCGCGGCCGCCGGCTGGCGGCTCGTCAACCTGGATTGCGTGATTTTCGCCCAGCGGCCCAAAATCCTCCCGCACCGCGCGGCGATCCGGACCCGGATCGCGGAGATTCTCGCCGTCCCCGAGACGGCGGTCTGGCTCAAGGCCAAGACCGGCGAGGGGATCGGCCCGGTGGGCGAGGAGCGGATCATCGCCGCGGAGTGCGTGGCGCTGATCGAGAACTGATCGGAACCTGATCGAGAACGGACTGCAGGAGCGGAGACCGACGGAACCATGAGCATGGCGGACACGGCGGACACGGCGGGGACGGGGGCAGAGGCGGCCAACGGGCTGCCGACGATCGAGATCTACAGCACGCTGACACGTCGCAAGGCGCCGCTCGTCACCGTACGGCCCGGCCAGGTGGGGATGTATCTCTGCGGTCCGACGGTCTACAAGCCGAGCCACGTGGGCCACATGGTCGGCCCGGTGATCTTCGACACCGTGAAGCGTCACCTCGTCTACTCGGGCTGGCGGGTCACCTGGGTCGTCAACATCACCGATGTCGACGACAAGATCATCGCCGAGAGCAGCGCCCGCGGCACGACGATGGAGCGACTCGCCGCAGACATGACGGCCGACTACCTGGAGAACCTCGCCGCCCTGGGCGTCACCGGCATCGACGTCATGCCCAAGGCCACCGAGCACATCGGCACGATCATCGCCTTCATCGAGGGCCTGATCGCCAAGGGCACGGCCTACGCCAGCGACGGCGACGTCTACTTCGACGTCGCCCGCGACGCCGATTACGGCAAGCTCACCAACCGCTCCGTCGCGCAGATGCAGGGGGAGGGGGGCTCGACCGCGGACCGGAAGCGGTCGGCGGCCGACTTCGCCCTCTGGAAGCGGGCCAAGCCGGGTGAACCCTCCTGGGACAGCCCCTGGGGCCCCGGCCGGCCGGGCTGGCACATCGAGTGCTCGGCGATGAGCAAGGCGATCCTCGGACCGCACTTCGACATCCATGGCGGCGGCCTCGACCTCGTGTTCCCGCACCACGAGAACGAGATCGCCCAGAGCGAGTCGCTGCACGACTGCCCGATGGCGACGTTCTGGATGCACAACGGCCTCATGCAGGCGGCCGGCGCCGCCGGCAAGGTCGGGGGCCGGCCGCGCGGCGACGCGGGCGACGTCGCCGACGCCGCGGCGCAGGCCGCCACCAAGATCTCGAAATCGACCGGCGCCGAACCGTTCAAGAACCTCCTTGCCCGCCATCGGCCCGAGGCGATCCGCGTCCTCCTCCTCTCCACGCACTATCGCTCGCCGATCCACTTCGGCGAGGAGCCGCTCGGCGAGAGCGCCCGGGCGATGGAGGCCTTCGAGCGGCTTTTCGCCCGCTACGCGCGGGTCGGCGGCCGGCCCTTCTACGGGCTGCCCTGCCGCACGCGGCGCGAGGGCGACGCGGCCGTGGCGGCGGCGGGCCCCGAGGTCGTGGCCCTGCGGCAGAAGTTCCTGGCGGCGATGGACGACGATTTCAACACGGCGATCGCCATGGCGACGCTGTACGACCTCGTCCGCGTCGTCAACAAGTTCATCGACCAGCACGGGCTGGAGGGAAAGAAGCCGGCCGCGGAACTGGCCACGCTCGACTCCATGCTGCTCGGGCTCCGCGAACTGACCGGCGTGCTCGGCCTGTTCCTCGAGCCGCCGGCGCAGAAGGCCGGCGGTGGCGACGAGGGCCTCGTGGCGAACCTGATGGGGCTCGTCAACGAGATCCGGGCCCGGGCCCGGACGGCCAAGGACTTTTCCACGGCCGACCTGATCCGCGACCGGCTCACCGCGGCGGGCATCGCCTTGGAGGAC
>JBKDUV010000120.1:0-6062 GCA_046339335.1 Planctomycetia bacterium
TTCGCGGGACGCATGGGGAAGCCGACATTTCGGGCAACCGGATCGAAGGCAAAGATGGCAAGTGGAAGTACAAAGGTGAAACGCCCGACCCCTACCAGCAGGAGCACGACGACCTGTTCGCGAGCATCCGGGCCGGTCGGCGGATCGACGACGGCAGCATCCTCATCAACAGCAACCTGCTGGCACTGATGGCACGGGCCAGCGCCTACAGCGGGCAGGTGATCACGCCAGAGCAGGTGTGGGCGGCGCAGGAGAATCTCGTCCCCGACCCGATCACGCTCGACATGCCTCCGCCGGCCACGCCGATCGCCGAGCCGGGCAAGACCAAGTTCGTCTGATCGCTCAGTCCCGGTATTCCCAGGACGAGCCGTCCCAGGCGATGACCCGTTCCAGGAACGTGGCGACGCCGGCAGCGTAGCGGGCGAGGAGAAACTCCCCCTTCCCGGGCGTGGCCTGCGCCGGATCGCCGAGGTGGCCGGGAGCCGTGCCGTCGGCCGGCGCCCGCTCCCGCGTGATCCAGCCCCGGTAGGCGGGCTCGAAGTGAAAGCCAGGATCCGTGGCCGCGATCCCCGCGACCGGCTGCACGAGCCCGGGCGCGATGACCTGCATCATCGCCGTCTCGTACTCGCAGGAGTGGCCGAGATAGTCCTGGACGAGGTCGGGGCGTTCCTTCTCCAGGTGTGGCCCGAAGTCCCAGTAGGTCGTAAACAGCAGGAGCAGGTCGTTCCGCGCCCGATGCCGCTGCCGGGCCTCGAACACCGCCTGTCGGCCGGGGATCGTGTTGCCGCCGTGGCCGTTGATGAACACGATCCGGCGAAATCCGTGGTGGAGAAAATTCTCGATCAGGTCGCCGAGCAGGTCGAGGTAGGTCCGCGGTCCGGCCGAGAGCGTGCCCGGATACTCGAGGTGGTGGTGCGAGTTGCCCAGCCAGAGCAGCGGCGCAACGAGGACGCGGTCGCCCACATGCGGCTCCGCCCGGCGCAGCACCTCCGCCAGCAGCATGCTGTCGGTGGCCAGCGGCAGGTGGTGGCCATGCTGCTCCATGGCGGCGACCGGCACCACGACCGGGGTGTGGGGCGCGAGCCGGGCGACGTCGGGCCAGGTCATTTCGGCGAGGTTCATGCCGGCAGTCTCCCGGAGGTGGCCGACCGCGGCTCGCGCGGCCAGATGAAAAAGAAGGCGGCGACCGCGAGCGCCGGCACCCAGGCCGCCAGCGCGAAGCCGAGGTCGAACGAGCCGGTGCGGTCGACGAGCCGGCCGAACTCCTTCTGGAACGGCGAGCAGACGATCCAGCCCACGGCGGCGAGCAGCCCCGTCGCCTTGCCGGTGTGCCGCGGGCTCACGTCCTGGGCCAGCGAGTAGTAGCAGGGGAAGAGGCCGAGCGCACCGGCGCCGACGACGAGCAGCGCGGCGTACATCGCCGCCCCCTGTGCCGACACCGCCGCCATCGTCGCCAGGCCGACGCAGATGCTGCACACGATCGCCACCAGCGACCGCGCGTTCAAGTGCGACAGACCGCGGTGCGCCAGCCAGACGCCGGCAGCGCCCGCCGCGATGCAGCCGATGTCCGCGGCGACGTAGTAGCCCGAGTTGAAGAGCAGCGACTCCGTCTCCGAGACACCGCGGCCTTGCTGGAGGAACTTCGGCAACCAGGCCCGTGCCAGGTGCCACGTGAGGTTGATGCCGATCACGAAGGGCACGAGCGCCCAGAAGCGCCGATTCGCCAGGCACGCCTCCCACCACACCCCTGCCCCGGCGTCGGCTTCGGCGCCCGGCTGCCGGCTCCCGGCGAGCGCCGGTTCTCGGCCCATGAGCAGCAGCCAGGCGACGATCCAGATCGCGCCGCAGCCCCCGATGACGATGAACGGCAGCCGCCAGGCGCCGGGCTGCGGCGCCGTGCCCACCAGGGCCAGGATCACGAGGGGCGTGACGATGGCGCCGATGGCCCCGCCGCTCTGGAGCAGGCTGTTGCCGAACATGCGTCGTTCGGGCGCGAGCAGGACCTGCGTCGTCCGCAGTGCGCAGGGCCAGTGACCGGCCTCGAAGAACCCGAGCAGCGTGCGGCAGACGAGCATCTGCCAGAAGCCTTCGGCGAAGCCCGTGAGCAGGCCGACGAGCGACCAGGCGACGACGACGGCTGGATACAGCAAGCGGACCGAGAACCGGTCGGCCAGCATGCCGAAGCAGAGCGATCCGGCGGCGAATGCGAGGCCAAAGGCGAATTCCAGGTCACCATACCGCTCCTCCGTCATCTTCAGTTCCGCGGTGATCCGCGGCGACAGGTTGTTGAGCGTCATCCGATCCATGTAGTTGAGCATCGTGGCCAGCAGGAGGATGCCGCACACGGCCCACTGGCCGAACCCCTGCCGATACCCCGCGGCGGTCGTCTCGTGTTCCTGCATCGCCCTGCCTCCGTCCGTTGCCCGATGGCGTCTGCCCACGTGCCGCGTGACCCGCCGGCCGACGGAGCATCGTGGTTCATCGGCACCCCGTTCCGCAAGCCGGCCGCGCCGCCGGGGGTGCTGCACGTCTTTCCGATCAGCGGCACGCTCCGGCTGCGGCGCGAGCGCACCCGCCCCCGCACAATCCGCAGAGTCTGCCAGTGGCGACGTGAAACCCGGGTTGTCGCCGGAACAATGTCCGCCATCGCGGCTCGTGCCTACTGGTTGGCAGCCCGCCGCACCTGCTAGAGTGCGGCCTAACGGATCCGTGGGAAAGCGGGTTCGCGGTCTGAGCACGTGGGATGGAGCCGCCGCCGGTGTGCTCGTCCACGGAGGAGGGATTTGGGTGGGCGGAATGATGTCGAGCGTGGACGAAATCACCCCCTCGGCACGGGCTGAGCCCGGGGCCGACCGATGGGTCGCGATCGCCAGGATCGTGTACGAGGAACTCGGCCGGGTGCGTCCGCGGCACCAGCGTGGCCCGCTCACGCCCGACACCCCGCTCGCCGCCGCGGGCATCGACCCGCTCGCATTTCTCGATGCCGTCACCCGGCTCGAGGGCCGGTACCAGATGCGGTTCCGCGGCGAGTGGCTGGCGGGCATCCGCACCTGCAGTGACTTGATCGAGTGCATCGCCGAGCACATGTTCGACAGCGTCGATCGCCGCGACGGCACTCCCACGGTCGGGGCTCCCGGCGGGCCGCCGATGGAGCGGCGGCGCGAGCCTCCTCGGCCAGACGCGGCCGACCCGTTTCCCGAATGCGCGGCCCTCGAAGAGCGGCTTGCCGGACTCGCTGCCCAGGGACTGGAAAATCCGTTCCTGCTCGCAAACGAGACGATCCGGCAGCGGACGGCCCGGATCGCCGGGCACGACGTGATCAATTTCACCAGTTTCGACTATCTCGGGCTCGCCGGACACGCGGACGTGTCCCGGGCGGCCAAGGCGGCCATCGACCGGTTCGGCACGAGCGCCTCGGCGAGCCGAATGGTGGGGGGAAACAACGCGATCCTCGACGAACTGGACGCCGAACTCGCCGCCTTCATCGGCACGGAGCGGGCCGTCGTCTTTCCCTGCGGTTACGGCACGAACGCCTCGGTCTTCAATCACCTGTTCGGTGCCGGCGACCTGATCCTCTACGACGAACTCGCCCACAACAGCATCGTGCAGGGGGCCGGCGCCTCGAAGGCCGGCAAGCGTTCGTTCCGGCACAACGACCACGCCCAACTCGACGCCCTGCTCCGCGACCTGCGGCCGCAGTATCGACGCGTGGTCGTGGCGATCGAAGGCGTCTACAGCATGGACGGCGACTATCCGGACCTGCCGCGGTTCATCGATGTCAAGAAGCGCCACGACGCGCTGCTGTACGTCGACGAGGCCCACTCGTTGGGCACGATGGGACCCGGCGGCAGGGGGATCTGCGAATTTTTCGACGTCGATCCGGCCGACGGCGACCTCTGGATGGGCACGATCAGCAAGGCCCTCGGCGCCGGCGGCGGCTACCTCGCCGGCAACGAGCGGCTGATCCGCTACCTCGGCTACACGACACCGGCGTTCGTTTTCTCGACCGCCTGCTCGCCACCGAATGCGGCGGCGGCCCTCGAGGGTCTGCGGGTGATTCGTCGCGAGCCGTGGCGGATCGCCCGTCTCCGGGAACGGTCCGACCTGTTCCGCAAACTCGCCCAGGACTCGAATCTCGACACCGGTCCGAGCATCGACACGCCCGTCGTGCCGATCATCCTCGGCAGTTCCACGCGGGCCATCCGCGTCTCGCAACTGCTCCTGCAGCGCGGGATCAACGCTCGGCCGATCCTCTATCCGGCGGTCCGCGAGGCGGCGGCCCGCGTGCGGTTCTTCCTCACCGCGGAGCACACCGAGGACCAGATCGTGCGCGCGGTCGAGACGCTCGTCGACGTCGTCAGGCAGACGGGCTGAAGCGGCCCGCGGCGGTCACGGGGCGGAGCGGGCCCCGCGCCAGCCGTTCCAATCCGGCCGACATTGGGGGCTGAAGTCCGACCGCCGCCGCGTGAACGGGGTCCGGCTGCGATCGGACACCCGCAACTGGCCCGGCATGTCCGCGTACGAACCGCCGCGCACGGCCGATCCCTCGCCGTCGGACTTGCCCACGTCCTTGGGGCCGCGTCTGCTGAACCGGGCCACGGGCCAATCGGCGGGAGGTGTCAAAGAGCCGTCTCCGTGACTGCCGCGGAACGCCCTGCCCCTCGCGTCGGCAAGCGAGACGACCGGCTCGCGCACGTTGCCGGACAGTTCCATGATTCCCCAGTAGGAGCCCCCCGTGGCGATGCGGTCGCTCGTCGCCGTCGCGAAGATGCCGGGACGCATCGGCCCGCCGGGCACTCCGTTCACGTACGGGCTCACCGGGCCGCCGAAGAAGTCCGGCAGCGTCAGGTCATGGTTCGCATTGCCGGCCGCGGTTCCGGTCCCGGCCATGATCCGCTCGCCGGTCCCTCCCTCGTCGACGACGACATACGCGTCCTTGGCGATCGCCGCGCTGCCCCAGGCGTACTCGTTCGCAACCGCCCGCCGCGGCCCGCGGCAGGCCTTCTCGTATTCGAGTTCGGTCAGCGGCCGGAGGGCCGCCCACGATGCATACTTCGCGCCGTCCCACCAGGACAGCAGATTGCAGGCCTGGTGCGGTCGTCGCGGCACGAACCGGGGCCAGACGCCGGTCAGCCCGCAGCGTCCGGCAGCCGTCAGGTGCCGGGCAGCATGCCCTTCGTCTCCACCCGACGTGTCGGCGAACTCGGACGCCGAGAGTGCATTGAGGAAATCGGCGAACTGGCCACGGGTCAGTTCGTACCGCATGCAGTAGAAGGGGGCGTATCCGGTCGGGAAGCCGTCGTCGAGCGGCGCGGCGACGTGCCGTGTCGCATCGTCGGCGGCCCAGAGCATGCCCGAGTCGAGGCCGATTCGCCGGGCCGTGCTCCCGGCCGCCGCCGGAGCACTCCAGACGGCATCGACGAGAAACGGCCCGCCGGGTGTCCCGTCGCCGCCGGTGCACAACGCCCCCGGCTCGCTGCCGCCGGAACCGGCGTGAAACGCCCCGGCTGGCAGACGCACCATGTCGAGGGCGTAGACCTGTAGGTCGACCGCCGTCGGATCCTCGACGCCGTCGACTTCGTGCAGCCAGCGGAGCCCGATGTCGGACAGGGTAAGCGACCCGTGGCCGGGCTGCGCCCTGTGGACGAACACGCCCTTGCCGCGGCCGTCGGTCAGCCCGACCTCGAGCGTCGCCTCGTCAGGAACGGCGTGGTCCTCTCGATCCGCTGCGAGCGTCGCATGCGCAGAGCCATCTTCCCCGGGCCTGCGGAACTTGGCGAACACCCAGGCCGCACTCCAGCTCTCGACCGGCTCGTCGCGGCCCGTCGCGCTGGTCGCCGCGGGCTCCGTCCAGCGGGCTCGCCACGCGTTGTCGGACCGAAGGCTGAAATGGATCACGCTCTGTCCGGCGACCGGGGCGGCCGTGCGGCGAACGGGCCCGACCTGGACGATGGGGGCAGCGGCTTCGCCCCCCCGAACACGCTCTGCCGCCGGCCGACGCCGACCAACCCGACGACGCGGACCGCAACGCCTTCGTGACCGCCGTCCGGGCGGCATTCGCC
>JBKDUV010000121.1:0-3175 GCA_046339335.1 Planctomycetia bacterium
TCCGGCCTTCATCGCGCTCGCTGCCGACAAGCAGGCGACGGCACTGGCTCTCGCGGCGGCGGGAATGCCGGTGCCCGCTGGCCGGTCGCTCGAGCCGCACGCGGCATGGCCGATGCACTTCATCCGACCCGCGATCCGCAAACGCCGTGACGGTGTCGGCGGCGCCGGCCTGCTGATCGTCGATCGCGGCATGCCACCGCCTGCAGCGGCGGGGTACGCGACGCGGATCGAGGCCCTCGTTCCCGGCCTTGCGGTCGGCGTGTCGCTGATGTGCGGCGCCGGGAAACCGCGGGTCGTGGCCGTTCTCGAACAGGTCTTCGACCCCGCGGCGCCCGGCTCCTACCGGGGCGGCCGCGGCATCGTGGATGCCGGTCGCCGAAGCCGCGCGGCCCGCCTCGCCACGCGGGCCGTGGCCGCCGTGGCACGGGCCTCCGGCGGCACGGCCCATGGCTGGGTGGGCGTCGACATGATCCTCGGCGACCGCGAAGATGGCGGGGCCGACCGGATCCTGGAGGTGAACCCGCGACTGACGTCTGCGTTCGTCGGCATCGCCCGCCGGTCTCCGGCCAGTCTCGTGGCCGCCATGATCCAACCCGCTTCCCTCCCCTGGCCCGACCCGCTGGCGGTGGACGGCCTCACATCCATCCTCGATTTCCGGATCGACATCGATGGCTGACGGGCCGCCTTCCGCACCGAGCGTCGTCGCCCTCGACGTCGGCGGCGCCAATCTCAAGGCGGCGGATGGCCGCGGCTGGACCCATGCCGAGCCGTTTCCGCTGTGGCGCGACTGGCGCGACCTCGACGGCCGGCTCGCCGTCATCCTCCGCTCCGGCGGAGCGCGGCGCGTCGTCGCCACGATGACCGGCGAGATCGCCGATTGCTACGCGTCCCGGGCCGCGGGCGTGGCGGCGATCGTGGCTGCGATCGTGGCCGCGGCCGACGCGGCAGACTGCGATGCCGAACCGTCGCTGTACCTCGTCGACGGCCGGCTCGTGACGCCCGCGGAAGCGACCGCGCGGCCGCTGGCCGCGGCGGCCTCCAACTGGCACGCGCTGGCCCGCCTCGCGTCCACCCACGCTCCCGACGGCCGCTGCCTGCTCGTCGACATCGGATCGACCACGGTCGACATCGTGCCGCTCGCCGACCGCAGGCCGGCGCCGCTGGCAGCCGACGACACGGGGCGGCTCGCGAGCGGCGAACTCGTCTACACCGGCATGGAACGGACCCCGCTGGCGGCGATCGTGCGGACGCTGCCCCACGGCGGCGTCCGCCGGCCGGTGACGAGCGAGCGGTTCGCGGAGTCGCGGGATGCCTGGCTGCTGCTCGGCGCGATTCCCGAAGATCACGACTGCCGTGACACGGCCGACGGCGGGCCGCTGACCCGCGACGCCGCCCGCACACGCATCGCCCGCACGCTGCTCGTCGAGCCGGCGGAGTTCAGCGTCGCCGACGCGATCGCAGCCGCGACCCGCTGCGCCGCCGTGCAGGCCCGCGCGGTCGCCCGCGGCCTCGCCGCGGTCGCCCGGCGCTGCGGCTGGAAGCCCACGAGCATCGTCCTCTCGGGACACGGCGATCTGCTGGCACGGCAAGCGCTCGCCAGGCTCGGTTGGCAGCCGACGATCGTGTCCCTCCGTGACCGGATCGGCCCGGGGGCGGCGCGGTGCGGCCCGGCCCACGCCCTCGCCCTGATCGCCCGGGGAGAGATCCCATGACGGCCGACTGGCAACGCGGGGGCATCGTCACCGGCCCGGTCGCCGGCCCGGACCGGACCGTCGTCCTCAAGCTCGGCGGCAGCCTGTTGACGCTGCCGAACTGGCCCGCCCGCATCGCCGATCTCGTCGACGACGTCCGGCAGTCGGCCGCCACGCTGATCATCGTTGTCGGCGGCGGCCCGCCGGTGGACGGCCTGCGGGCGATCGATGCCGCGGCGCCGCAGACGGCGGACCTGATGGATCGGCTGGCGATCGAGTCGCTGCGACTTTCGGCGACCCTCGGCGCCACGGCGCTCGGCCTCCCGCTCACGCGAAGCCTGAGGCGGCCGCCATCGGCCTGCGTGCTCGATGCCGCCGGCTGGATGGCCCGCGGCGGCCATCGTCACGGCCTGCCGGTCGGCTGGCACGTCACGAGCGACTCGATCGCCGCCGCCGTCGCCGCGGCAAGCCGGGCCGACCTGATCCTCGCCAAGCGGGTGCCGCCGCCGGCCGATGCAACCGACGTCGAGGCGCTCGCCGCCGCCGGCTGGATCGACCCGCACTTTCCACTGGCGGCCCGCTGCCTTCGGGCCATCGGCTGGGCCGCACCGTCCGCGGATCGCTGATCGCCCCGCGTCAGTCCCAATGCCAGCCGGTCGCCGGTCGGCCGCCGATCGCGGTCTTCCTCGCTTCGGCGGCATCGGCGGCGACGGCAGCCGTGCCCGCGAACTGCCAGGGCTGGAACTGCACGCCCCCCGATGCCGAGAGCACCCAGTTCGTCCCCTTCTTGAAACCGTTCGCCACCGTCGGCACCTGCGTGGGCACGTCGTACACGGGCAGCGGCACGGTCTTGGAGTCGAGCAGCGGAGCGAGATCGAGACCCGCCCGCCGGTCGAGCTGCCGACCATGGATCAAGGCCGCCACCACCGCCATGTCGACGCAGTTCAGCAGTTCGCCGAACACCGGCTGCTTGGCGACGAGCGAGTCGTAGTTGTCCGTCATCGCCGCGCACCATTTCTCCGCGGCGGGGTCCGCGACACCGGCTCCCCGTTTGATGCCGTCCTTGGCAAGCAGGTCGCTTTGCGACAGACACTTCATCCGCCGGCCGCCGATCTTCCAGGAGAGCTCGTCGGCGTCGTGGCCGAGCGGCTCGTACTCGGGCTCCAGCCAGAATCTCGGCAACGCCGCAGCCCGGCCGCCGGCCGCCACCATTGACAGGTAACTGGGGAGTTCCTTGAGCCCGGAAGGCTCGAGCCCCATGCCGATTCTCTTCATGCGGTAGTCGGCAGCCACGAGAATCCGCGCGACACGGCTGTCACGCGGAACGCCGTCGACCCGCACCACCTGGCGGCCGAAGGCGTTCTCGATCGCGCGGAAGAATTGGTCACGATCGGCGGGCATGGTCTTGATGCCCGACATGAGTTTCTCAAATTGAGCCAGGCCCTCGCGGGTCGGATCGATCGAGCACTGGATGCCGCCCGCGC
>JBKDUV010000122.1:0-16159 GCA_046339335.1 Planctomycetia bacterium
CGTGCAGGGGCGGCGGGGATCGAACTCGCAACCTCTGGTTTTGGAGACCAGCGCTCTGCCAGTTGAGCTACGCCCCTGTGGCGCCGGGGCCCCGCGGGCGGGACCCCTTCAGCCGAACGACTTGTTGCATGCCGTGCCGAATCCACCTCACCCAGTGCAAGTCCGTGCGGGCCCTTCGCCTCCGAAAGTCAGTCGAGGATCTTCGTGACGACGCCCGAACCGACCGTCTTGCCACCCTCGCGGATGGCGAACCGGACACCGTCATCCATGGCGATCGGCACCATCAGCTCGACCTCCATCTTGACGTTGTCGCCGGGCGAGCACATTTCGACGCCGCCCAGCAGCTTGGTCGAGCCGGTGACGTCGGTGGTGCGGAAGTAGAACTGCGGACGGTAGCCCGCGAAGAACGGCGTGTGCCGTCCCCCTTCCTCCTTCGACAGCACGTAGACCTCGCACTCGAACTTCTTGTGGGGCTTGATCGACCCCGGCTTGGCCAGCACCTGGCCGCGCTCGATGCCCTCGCGGGCCACGCCGCGGAGCAGGCAGCCGACGTTGTCGCCGGCCTGTCCGCTGTCGAGCACCTTCTTGAACATCTCGACGCCCGTGACGGTCGTCTTCTCGGCCTTCTCCTTGAGGCCGATGATCTCGACTTCGTCACCGACCTTGACCAGGCCGCGCTCGCTACGGCCCGTGGCCACCGTGCCCCGGCCGTCGAGCGAGACCACGTCCTCGATCGCCATCAGGAACGGCTTGTCGAGTTCGCGAACGGGCTCGGGAATGTAGCTGTCGACCGCGGCGAGCAGGTCGGCGATGCACTTGTTCTTGGCCGGGTCGGCCGGGCTGTCGTAGGCCGGCTTGCCCGCACCACGGATGATCGGCACCTCGTCGCCGGGGAAACCGTACTTGGTCAACAGTTCGCGAATCTCCATCTCCACGAGGTCGAGGAGTTCTGGGTCATCGACGAGGTCGACCTTGTTGAGGAACACCACCAGCGCCGGCACGCCGACCTGCTTGGCCAGGAGGATGTGCTCGCGGGTCTGAGGCATCGGGCCGTCGGCGGCGCCGACCACGAGGATCGCCCCGTCCATCTGGGCTGCACCGGTGATCATGTTCTTGATGAAGTCGGCGTGGCCGGGGCAGTCGATGTGGGCGTAGTGCCGCTTGTCGGTCTCGTACTCCACGTGGCTGACCGCGATCGTGACGGTCTTCGTCTCGTCGCGGACGGTGCCTCCCTTGGCGATGTCGGCGTAGCTCTTGGCGACGGCCAGATTCTTGGCCGCCTGCACGGCCACGAGCGCACCGGTGAGGGTGGTCTTCCCGTGGTCGATATGCCCGATCGTCCCGACGTTGACGTGCGGCTTGCTCCGCGTGAACGTGTCCTTGGCCATGCTCTCTCCTGTTTGCTCCTCGGAAGTGAAAAACCGAACTGCTTGCTCGTGCTCGTGGTCTGCGTGTCGTTCGTGCCCGGTCGGGCATTGATCCTACTCGAACCGCGGGCCGGTGAGGCCCGCGGAAAAGCTGCGGATGGGACTTGAACCCATGACCTCGTCCTTACCAAGGACGCGCTCTACCAACTGAGCTACAGCAGCGGATTGCCGGCGGTTGCAGAGGCCATGGGTGTGTCGGTGTGTTCGGGTGTGCGGTGCGGAGAGTGAGGTCGTGCGAAAACGGGCCGGGCCTCGAAGCGGGTGAAGGGAATCGAACCCTCGTCTTTAGCTTGGAAGGCTATTGCTCTACCATTGAGCTACACCCGCGATCTCGCTGAGCGGCCCTGGTGCCGGCGGCAGGAGGCACCGAGTGCCCCCATGCTTCGGCAATCCGGCCGGGCAGGGATGAGACTGGGGAGTGCAGGATTCGAACCTGCGAAGGCATAGCCATCAGATTTACAGTCTGACCCCTTTGACCGCTCGGGAAACTCCCCTGGTGATGTGGTGCGTGCTCCTGTCTGGAACGAATGTGCGGATGGTGGCGGCTTTTGGCGGCGGATGTGTTGGATGCTTGTCGGTGCGACTTTGACCCGCCCGTGCGACACCGGCCAGGAGCCGCGTCGTCATGCTGAGCTAGCGGCGGGAGTTGAACCCGCAACCTGCTGATTACAAATCAGCTGCTCTGCCAATTGAGCTACGCTAGCGGCCGGTCGAAACCGCGAAACCTTGAAGTGTACGGATTCAAGGTGGCCATGCAAGACGGCCCTTATTTAAGGCGAAAACAGCGGGTCTGTGGCGGCCCGGTGGCGTCGGCTGTCGATTCCCCCGTTCAGGCCAGCACCAATTCGACCATCGAGAAGTCGTCGTTGAAGTCATCTCGCCCGGAAATGCCGCGAATCAGCTCGAGCAGGGCATCGATCCTGCCGCTGGTCCCGGGAGGGCCTCCCTGAACGGCCGGGGGGGCGGAAAAGGAGGCGAGGAAGTCCTTGAAGGGCCACATGCTGCCGTCCGGC
Source organism: Planctomycetia bacterium (assembly GCA_046339335.1). Taxonomy (GTDB): domain Bacteria; phylum Planctomycetota; class Planctomycetia; order Pirellulales; family UBA1268; genus QWPN01. The sequence goes on from JBKDUV010000122.1 coordinate 2,441, forward strand.
CGGCTGATCTCGAACGCCCCGTCGCTGTACACGTAGAGGCGCGCACCGGTGGGAACGACGACGGCACTGGAGTCGAATTCGAGACCGTCCACGGCGCCGATCAAAGGCCCGTCGGAGTCGAGCAGCAGCGGCGTGCTCCCGTCCGCGGCCAGGAGCAGGGCCGGCGGATGGCCGCCGCCCGCCCAGCGCAGGGTCCGGGTCGACGCCCGGTAGACGCCGTACCAGATGGTGAAAAACATGTCGTTCTGGCGTTCCATCGGAAACGCCTTGTTGAGGGCGGCGAGGACGGAGCCCGGCTCGAGAAAGTCGGTCTGGGCAAGCGCCTCGCTGCGGATCGCGTTGAGCGCCGAGACCGAGAGCAGGGCCGCGCCCACGCCGTGGCCGCAGACGTCGAGCAGGTAGACGGCGAAGTGGTCGTCGTCGATCGCGTGGTAGCCGAAGGCGTCGCCCCCGAGCGCGGCCGAGGGCATGAACCTCCAGTCGGCCCGGATTCCCGCCGCATCCCGCGGCGCCGGCAGCAGGCTGCGGACGTAGCGGGCCGCCGTGGCCAGGTCGTTGGCCAGCACCTGCTGGCTTGCCTGGAGGGCGGTGAACGCCTCGTTCCGCTCCTGAAGCGCGATATATCCCCGTGAATGATGCCGGAGGCGGGCCACGAGTTCGAGCCTGTCCGGCAGTTTGACGATGTAGTCGTTGGCGCCGAGCGCGAACGCCTCCGCCTTGACCGCCGCTTCCTCCTTCGTCGACAGCACGATGATCGGGACGTCGGCGAACCGTGGGTCGGCCCGGAAGCGGCGGACCAGTTCGAGTCCCTCGATGTCCGGCATCACGAGATCCTGGAGGATCACGCTCGGACCGACGCTCGCCGCCATGTCGAGGGCGGCGGGGGCGTCGCGGCAGTAGTGCAGGGAGAGCCCCTCTTCGCCCGACAGCATGCGGCGGACGGCCTCGCCGATGATCGGTTGGTCATCGACCAGGAGCACGGTGACGCCGCGGGAGGCGGGATGGGAGGAGGAGGTCATGGGGCTCGCCGGGGCGAAACGTGCAGAATAGCCGGCGCGGCGGTCCGCCGGCAACGGCCGCTTGGCCGGGTGACGCCCGCCATCCTACTTCCGCAGCAGCTTGGCTCGACACGAGGGGGGTTCGGCGAGCGAGAAACCGATCAGCTCCTCTCCCGTCACGGTCGAGATGTCATGGTGCACGCTGACGAGTTTCACGCCCGTCGCGTCTTCGACGATCTGCTCCAGCCGCGGTCGTCCGCTCGACACCATGTGGGCGCGGACCTGCTTGAGCAAGGCCCGGCCGTTGCCGTTCTCGCCGCCCCGATCCTCCCCGTCGCCGTCCGCGACCGCCGCCAGGCAGGGGGCCACGAGCTGCCGCTCGGCCGGCGTCAGCACCCCCTGCAGGCGAACGACGAGCAACGAGCCGATCAGGTGCGCCCGAATGTCCCGCGGTCCGCGGCCGATGAACTCCTGCTGAAACCGGGAGATGCCGTCGCAGACGGCGGCCTCGATTTCGCCCTGGGATTTCATGGTCAGGCCTCCGCCCGATTCGTGACCTCCCTCCCCGGGACGGCCGTCGCGCCGACGCCGGCTCGGCCGTTGCCGTCGCCGTTGCAGATCCGGTCCCAGACCTCGCGGCGGTGGATCGGCATCCGCGTGTCGGCCTCGAAGCCGAGCCGTACCCGTCCCCCCTCGATCTCCAGGATGGTGATCTCGAGGATGACCTGGAGGCCGTCAGGACGCCCGATCACCACGCTCTCGCGATTCTTTCTGGTCAGCACCAACATGGGTCACCTTCTTCATGGTTGCGGTTCCCTCCGGGTACGAGCTCAGGCCCGGGCGACTCCGTTGCCGCCCGCCAGCGACGATCCGTTGATTCCGATGGCGTGCCGGTGCGCGTTGACCGGCACGCCGAGTGCCGGCAGGCCGCGTCCCAGCAGGAACAAGTCGACGTCGGCGCACGTCGTGAATGTCTTGAGGAGGCTTCCCGCGGCCGTGTCGACATGCATGATCGCCCCACGCAACTCGACCCCGGTGCTGCGCCGCACGTGGTTCACGAGCGAGTCGAGCGAATGCTCGAACAGGTAATGGTGAAACTCGCTCACCCGCCGGCAGCCCCCCTCGTCCGCCGCCAGTCGGCGCTCGACGGCGGTGAACGGTTCGTGGATGTTCATCACCAGTCGGCCGCCGTCGGCGACGACGGTTACGCTCGCCGGGGCGCGGCCGAGAAGAAGATGCTCGAACGTCCCGGTGGCATGGGCCACCTGCCTCGCAAGGCGTCGGTCTGCTGGTTTCGTCATGTGATCCCGCGGTCCCCACGGTTCCGTGCAAAAACAAAAAAAGCCGGCGGGAAAGAAGGCCCGAAGGCTTTCTCTCGCGCCGGCTTACGCTGCGACGGACCGTCCGGCAGTGCCGGAATGCCCCTCGTCCCGTCTTCCGAATGCTGTCGAATCCAGGACGCATGGCGACCTGGACATTCCCTTGGCCGCGGAGCGAAACCTCGCTGCACGTCCTCGGTTCGTCCGGATTCTATTGGGCAATCTGGGAAACGCAAGCAGGCTGGAGAGAATGCGTGTTTTGCGCGATGTGTGCGCGGAGCGTGCGAAGCGACACTCTGTTCGAGGCCGCGGAGTGCGCGAACATGAACGGGCAGATCGCACGATCGTTGCGACCGCTCCTCTGATCGCCCGGGTCGCCGAAATCGCCACCGGTGCCGAAAGAACACAAGACCCCCACCTAGAGGGGTTTCGTGTCGCGTCGTGGCCGTGAGGTGTCGGTGATGAAATCACAGGGAGAAATCGAGGCGGCGGTGTGCGATGCGATAACGCGTTTTCAGCAGGAATACATGGGCCGCGGGCCGCGGCGGGTGCACGCCCATCTCGTCGAAAACCGGCTTTTCGTGCACCTCCACGGCGTCCTCACGACGGCGGAGCAGCGGCTGATCGCCGGTCGTGGCAATGGCGACGGCCGGGGCATCGAACTGCTCAAACAGCTGCGGAGCCAATTGGTGCATGCGGGGCAGGCGCTGCTGGCGACGCTCGTGAAGGAGGCGGCCGGATCGCCGCCCATCAGCGTCCACCACGACATCAGCCCGGACACGGGTGAAGAGGTGCTCGTCCTCACCCTGGCGGCGCGGCCCGCCTGCCGCGAACGGCGAAATCGCTGACGCCAGGGGCGAGCAGCAGGTGGTGCTCGAGGTCGGGAATCACCGTCCGCGGCCCGCTGCAGCCGCGCAGCAGCGCAAGGTCGGCCTCGTCCGCGGTGTTGAACGCGAACATCCCGAAGTGGTGCGGCACGAGGAGCGGGATGCCGGCCACGCGGCACAGGTCGATCGCCTCCGCCGCGTTCATGTTGCCGGGAACCCCGCGTGACGAGCGGTAGGCATCGCGGCCGTTGACGGGCAGCAGGCCGCAGTCGACACCGAGGCGGCCGACCTCGGCGGCCAGGCCGGGGTAGGCGACGGTATCGCCGGAGTGGTAGAGCGACAGACCGGCCGTCCGCACGACGTAGCCGAGAAACCGACAGCGGCCCGCGGCGTCGCGCTCCAGGGCTTCGTGTGCCGCCGCGACCGCCGTGACGACGAGGCTCGCGCCGCGGTCACGTGTTTCACCGGCGTCGATCGGCAGGAGGCGGTCCGCGGGCAGGCCGAGGCCCTCGGCGTGGCCCATGTCGGCCGCCGGGACGACGAACCGACACGCGGGATGCGCGGCCGCGACCGCCGCGAGCGTGTCTGGATCCATGTGATCGGAGTGGCGGTGCGTGCAGAGCACGACGTCGAGCCGGCCGAGATCACGGACGTCGAGCGGCGCGGCGGTGAGCCGTTCGTGGGCGAATTCCTTCCCCCGGTACTTCCGGGCGAGAAAGTCGGACAGGTAGGGGTCGATGAGGAGCGTGCAGTCGGCGGTGCGGACCAAGAATCCGGCCTGTCCCAGCCAGGCCACCGCCACCGTTCCGACGGCGCATGCCGGCGCTGCCGCCACCCGCCGGGCACCTCCGGCGGCGATGACGATCCGTGGGCAGTCCCGAGGGCCGCGGTCGCTCAGGTGTCCGTCTCCCGGCGCGCGGTCGCGGCGACTGCCGCCCGTGTGCGGGCGGCGATCGCGGCGAAATTGCCCGCCGCCATGTCCGCCGGCTTGGCCAGCCACGTCCCGCCGATGGCGGCCACGGCCTTGCAGGCCAGATAGGAGGCGAGGTTCGTCGGGCTCACGCCCCCGGTGGGCACGAACCGCACGCCGGTGTGGGCATACGGTGCATGCAGCGCCTCGAGCATCGTGACGCCCCCGGCCGCCTCGGCGGGAAAGAACTTGAGCGTTGTGCAGCCGAGTTCCAGGGCACGCTCGACCTCGGTCGGCGTCTGCACGCCCGGCACGAACGGCAGCCCGACCGCGCGGGCCCGGTTTACCACGCTCGGCGAGCAGCCCGGCGCCAGCGCGAAGCGGGCCCCCGCCTCCAGCGCGGCGTCGACGGTGGCCGGATCGAGCACCGTGCCGGCCCCGACGAGCAGTTCGGGTCGCTCCCGGGCGAGGAGCCGGATGACGTCACGGGCCGCCGCGGTGCGGAACGTCACCTCGATGATCGGCAGCCCGCCGGCAAGCAGCGCGTCGGCCAGCGGCAGGGCATGGTCGACGGAATCGATGGCGATCACCGGCACCAGGCGGTGCCGGGCGATCCGTGCCAGAGGGTCGAGGGCAGCCAGGGCGTCGGAACTCATGAATCGATCGTTTCCTTCGCGGGAACCGGCCCGCGGCCGAGGACATCGAGCAGATTGTCGACCGCCACGTCGACGGCCCGGCCGACGCTCTCGGCAGTGAAGCCGCCGACGTGCGGCGTCGCGATGATCCTCGGGCTCGCCAGGTAGCCACGGTCGGTCGGAGGCTCGGTGTCGAACACGTCGAGGGCCGCGCCGGCCACGAGTCCACCGTCGATCGCGGCCACGAGTGCCGGCACGTCGACGAGTTCGTGCCGTGCGGTGTTGACAAGGATCATGCCCGGCTTTACCCGGGCCAGCCGCCGCGCGTCGAGCAACGGTGAGCCGTCCGTCGCCGGCGGACAGTGGAGCGTGATCACGTCGCTTGCGGCGACGAGGTCGTCGAGCGGCAGCAGCGGCAACTCGGGATCGGCGGTGGCGAACGGATCGTGTCCGACGACGCGCATGCCCAGGCCCCGGGCCAGGCCGGCGACGAGCCGGCCGATCTTCCCGCAGCCGACGATCCCCAGCGTCCGTCCCTCCAGTTCGATCCCCTGGTGACGCTGCCAGCCGCCGGCCTTGATGGCGGCGTCGGAGCAGGGGATCGATCGGGCCAAGGCGATAATCAGACCGATCGTCAGTTCCGCGACGCCGCGGGCATTCGCCCCCTCGGCCCTGCGGACCTCGACGCCGCGCCGCCGAGCGGCGGCCAGATCGATGGTGTCGACGCCGGTGCCGTTGCGGGCGATCACACGCAGGTCGGGTGCCGCCGCCAGCACGTCGTCGTTGATCCGCTCCACGCCGGCGAGCCAGCCGACGCACCCCGGCAGGAGTCGGCTGAGGTCGTCGGCGTCGGGCATCCTGCCGGCGGGGCCCGACACGATCTCGAAGCCCGCCTGCACGAGCCGGTCGAGCGCCGGATGGCCGGCGGACGTGAGCGAGCGGGGCGTGACGAGGATTTTCGGCATCGCAGCGAACTCGGCGAGGTCTCGAGCGGAGAGCCTGCTGCAGGCGGTGTGCAGCCGCGAGGCGCGTCGCCCGCCTTGCGCCTCAAGGTAGGACTGTCGATCGCGGCATGTCAACGGCTGGGGAACATTCGCGATCACGGCTCGCGACCCGACGCCGTCCGTACATCCCGACCCACGGAAAAGCCCGATGGTCCAAAGCTTCAATCGCGGCTACCGCTGCTCGATGACCTCACGACCATCACGGATGAACACCCGCTGCGGAAAGCCCTCCACGGCGATGTCCCCGTAGTTGTGGCCGGCCTCTGCGGGATAGACGCAGAAAGAGATGAGCGGCCCGGTTCCCGTGTTGATCGAGCGATGCCCCCAGTGCGGAGGCACGTATACCATCCGGTTGCGGCGCATCGGCTCCGCCCGGCACGACCCATCGGGCAGCTTGCACATCATGTAGCCGGTGCCGGCGATGCAGAGGTAGGTTTCCGCCGTGCCACTGACGGTGTGATAGTGGCCCTTCGTCATGAAGCACTCGTCGCCGACGCGGCCCGGAAAGAGTTTCGAGATGCAGAACAGCAGGTGCCCATAGGTCTCGGGGATGACTTTCTCGAAAACCTCGTAGTGCACCGGGTCGCCTCCAGCGATCAATCGCTCGAGCGCCGCCGCATCCCGGTAGTAGCCGCGCATGTCGCTGGCACGGCGGACGAGAATGCGATCGGGTTCGTGCATCGCCCCGGTCACGAGGTCGATGTCGACGCCGAAGGGCAGCCCGGCATCGGTGACGGGAAGACCGGCAGTGGCGGAAGTCATGGCAAAACTCCTCTCTCGATGTGCAGGTCAGGTGCGGGCCGCCGCGGCGTCGGCGGCGAGCTGGTCGAAGGCCGGTCCGCGGGCGGGGATGTCGACGGCGAAGACCTCGGCGATGACGCGGGTCCAGCCGTGGAGGAAGTAGACCCAGCCATCCTCCACGTGGAGCCGGCGGGTGGCGGCCTGCCGCCGAGCCTGCGCGAGGAACTGGAGCTCGCCGCGGTAGTTGAAGTCCCACACGAGCGCCTGCTCCGGAAACTCGGCCGCGTCGGTGAGCGGTGAGCCGGGCGCGTCCTTGCCGAGGCCGGTGGCATTGACGACGAGCGAGTGGGCCGCGAGCCGCGCGAGGACGCTGTCGTTGTCGGTGGCCACCGGGGCGTGGACGTACTCGACCGGTATCGTCACGCCCAGCGTGCGGTGAATCGCCTCGATCTCGTGCAGCCGGCCCGGACTGCGATTGGTGACGAACAATCGCCGCGGCCGGTTCGCACCGGGGGCGGGATCGAGGAGGGCGCTGGACAAGGCGATCGCCGACCCGCCGGCGCCGAGCAGCAGCGTGTCGGCCCCGGTCCGCTCCCAGTGCCCGGCCGGCAGGAACGCCGCCAGGGAAAGGCCGCTGGTTACCGGATCCTTGGCATAGCCGCAGAGCCGCTGCCGCTCTCCGGCATGCGGCATCACCGGCCGCTTCGCGATTCCACTCACCTCGCCGAGCAGCGTGGCATGGGCATCGAGTTCGTCGAACATGTCGCGGCAGGCCGCGAGCAGGTCGATCTTGTGCGTCGTCACCAGGGCACCGCGCGACAGCGGGTCGCGCGCGATGAACTCCACCACCCGCCGATAGACGGCGGGGTCGTCGTGCCAGCGGCAGTCGATGCCCCGGATGGCGACCGCGCCGAGGCCGAGCCGGGCCGCCCACCGGGGAAACACCCGCATGATCGAGCTCTTGCCGGTGGTGACGCCGATGAAGTACATCGTCGGACGGTCCGCCGGCTCGAAGACCGTGTCGGCCGCGGCCTGCACGGCCGGCAGGGCGATTGCGGCGCTGGATGAACCCGACACGGTGCTCACGGCGACCATCTCCCTTGCGGTGGGATCGCGGCAGCATCGGACGGCGGCACCGGCCGGTCGCTTCGCGAGACGCAAAGATAGCCCGCTGCGCGTCTGTTTCGCAAACGTCGCAGGGCCGCGGGGCCGCCGCCTGTCCGGACCTCAGCCGTCGATCGCGCCGCCGTGCAGGTCGTCAAGCTGCTCGAAGAGCCGGGCGACCGAGTCGAGTCCGATGCCAAACCTCCTGGCGCCGCGGCGGTGCATCTCCGCCAGCGTGTCGATCCCGCGGATGCCCCCGGAGGCCTTGATGGCCACGGCAGCGCCGACGCACGACCTGATGAGGGCGACGTTCTCCAGCGTGGCGCCGGTCGGCGTCCACCCGGTGCCGGTCTTCACGAAGGCGGCGCCGGCCTCGACGCACAGGCCGCAGGCGGTGCGAATTTGCTCGTCGTCGAGGTGATGGCATTCGAGGATCACCTTCACCGGAACCTTTCCGGCGGCGTCGACCACGGCCCGGATGTCATCCGCGACCCGGCGATGGTGCCCGGAGCGGTGGAGTCCGATGTTCATCACCATGTCGATCTCGTCGCAGCCGGCGGCGAGCAGCTCCCGGGTCTCGGCCACCTTGAGGGCGGTGGAGGAGGAGCCGGCCGGAAAGCCGACGTTGCCCGAGACGCCGGTGCCGGGCGTGTCGGCCAGCAGCCGGGCCAGGAGCGGCGTGTGGGTCGGCAGCGTCGTGGCGATCACGCAGCCATACCGCCGGGCCGTCTCCGCGAGGAGGTGGATCCGCGCCTCGTCGTCGCCGGCTCGCACCGCGCTCAGGTCGATCATGCGGGCGACGTCCGCGCGACGGAGCTTCATCGCGACGCTCCAGCCTGGAGGGCGGCCAGCATGTCGCCGATCCTGGCCTGTCCCTTGCCGGCCTCGATGAAGACCGGCAGCAGCTCGTCGTAGGCCGCCCGGTTGGCCGGGTTCGGCACGGCCACGTCCTCGACGCGGTGGATGGCGTCGATGCGGGTGAAGTCATGCCACAGGCCGCTCCCCACGGCCGCCAGCGCCGCCGCCCCGAGCGCCGCCGCCTGCTGGTCGACGCCGGTCTTCACGATCTCCATGCCGTAGACGTCGGCAAAGATCTGCCGCCAGTGCCGGTTGCGGCTTCCGCCGCCGACGACCAGCATCCGGGGCGCGAGCGTGGTGAGTCGCCGCAGTTCGTCGAGGGCGACCCGCAGGCCGAGCGCGATCCCCTCGAGCGTCGCCCGGATGACGTCGGCCTGCGTGTGCCCGAGGTCGAGCCCCATGAACGCGCCACGGAGATTCGGGCTCGCGTCGAGGCAGTTGCCACCGGCGAGGCTGGGGTTGAAGAGCAGTTTACGGGCTCCGACGGGCGACGCGAGCGCGACGTCGATCAGCTGATCGTAGACGTCGACCCCGCGCCGCGCCGCCTCGGCGACGAGGTTCTGGCAGAGCGTGTCGCGGACCCAACGCAGGCTGGTGCCCGCCGAGAAGATCGAGGTCGCCGAGGTGAACAGGCCGGGGAGGACGTGCGTGAACACGTAGGGACGGGCCCGAGCGTCGAGCAGCGGACGGGCGGAGCAGGCAGCGATCCAGCTCGATGAACCGAGCGAGTTGTAGACCCTGCCCTCGGCGATGTTGCCCGCGCCGAGCGCCATGCAGGAGTTGTCGACGCCGCCGCACACCACCTTGACCGTCCGGGGCAGGCCGAGTTCGGTCGCCGCGGCCGGCGTCAGTTCCCCGAGGACCTCGGTCGAGGGCAGCAGTGCCGGGAAGATCTCGGGCGCCAGGCCGCTGTGGCCGATCAGGTCGGCGGCGTAGTCCCACCGCAGCAGGTCGTAGACGCCGGTGCCGGAGGCGTAGGAAAAGTCGGTCGCGATCCGCCCCGTGAGCCGGCAGTTGACGTAGTCCTTGGTGCCGACGACGGCGCGGATCGCGCGGAACATCGCCGGCTCGTGGTCCCGGTACCACATGATCTTGAAGACCGAGTAGAGCGGCGGCGGAAATCCGCACCCCGTCCGGCGGTACCAGGCCTCCTCGTCAACCCCCGTGAAGAACTGCCGCGCCTGGTCGCGGGCCCGGGAGTCGGACCAGATCGGGGTCTGCTCGCGGAGCAGCCGGCCGCCGTCGTCGAGGGGCACCACGCCGAGCGAGTGCCCCGAGATGCCGATCGCCTGGATCGACTCCGGGGCGCCGCTCCAGTCGCGGAGCAGGTTCCGCGTGGCGGCGACGGTGGCCGTCCACCAGTCGTCGGGACGCTGCTCGTGCCAGCCGGACTGCGGGTAGTGGGTGTCGTAGGCCGCGAAGTGCGACGCCAGGCATTCCCCCTCCGGACCGTAGAGAGAGGCCTTCATCCCCCCGGTGCCGAGGTCGTAGGCGATGACGTTCATAGGGCGCTCTGCAGAACGGCGAGGATGTCGGCGCGGGTCATGACCGGATTGCACGCCAGGTTGCCGTCCGCACCGAACGACACCCTCGCGGTGTCGTCGACGATGGCCTCCAGGTGCTCCGACCGCACGCCCACGTCGGCGAGTGTCGTGGGCACGCCGATCCGCTTCAGGAAGGCGTGGAACCGGTCGATGCCCGCGGCGATCAGGGCCTCGTCGGTGCCGCTCTCCCGCACCTCCATCACGCGGCGGGCGAACCGCAGGTAGGGCGCCGGCCGGCGGCGGCTGTTGTACCGCATCCAGTGCGGCATCAGCACGCAGAGGCTGGAGCCGTGGTTCACGCCGTGGCGGCTGGTGAGCACGTGGCCGACCTGGTGCATCGGCGTCCAGCCGTCGCCCGGATAGGCCCAGCCGTTGATGGCGCAGGTCGCCGTCCACATGAGGTTGCCGCGGGCCTCGACGTCGCCGGGGTTCTCCAGAACCTTGACGATGTTGTCCATCGCCGTCCGCATGCAGCCCTCCTGCCAGGAATGCTGCAGCGGCGTGTCCTCGCGGGAGTTGATGTAGATCTCCAGGACGTGCGAGATCGTGTCGGCCGCCGCGCAGGCCGACTGCAGCTTCGGCAGGCTCAGCGTCAGGAGCGGATCGAGGATCGACACCTTGGGAAACAGGCATTCGGCCCAGATGTAGGACTTCTCCCGCTTCGCCCGGTTGGTGAGCACCGAGCACATGTTCATCTCGCTGCCGGTGGCGGCGAGCGTGGGAATCATCAGCGTCGGCAGCGCGGTCTTGGGGGGGGCGATCTGCCCGCCGCTGCCGTCGTGGCGGTGGTAGACCATGTCCCAGAGGTCGCCCTGGTAATGGCAGCCGGCGGCGATCGCCTTGGCACCGTCCATGACCGAGCCGCCGCCGATTCCCACCACCACGTCGCAGCCCTGCCGCTTGGCGAGGGCCACGCCCTCGGCCACGGTCTCCACGGCCGGATTCTCCTCGAAGGCGAAGAACTCCGTGGTGGCGACGCCCGCCTCCTTGCAGAACCGTGCCGCCTGCTCGAGGACGGGCCGCAGCGGGCCGGGGTTCTTGTAGTTCACCAGCAGCGCATGTCTGCCGAGGTCGGCGATCCTGCGTCCGGCGGTCTCGAAGGTGCCGGTGCCGAAGACGGTGCGGACGGGATTGTAGAACTCGAACTGGAACATCGTCTCATCCTTTCTTCACGGTTTCAGGGATGCGGCGGTCGGGCGTCAGGCGGGCCGGACTGATCCCGACGCGGCCCGGCCCGCCGCCGGAGGCAACCGGCGCAGTGCCTGCAGCAGCAGGGGCGCCGCGATCGAGACCACGGCCAGCGATACGAGCCCGGTGACGTCTCCGCCGGGCATGAGTGCCGTGCCGAGATCGTTCACCGTTTCCGCCGCCGCCGGCCCGGTCAGCGGCCGGTGACGCATGACGCCGAGCCAGATCAACAGCGGCTGGAGAAAGCCGCAGACCATGATGCCGCAGGTGGGCGGGTCGATGTGGGAGTCGCCGTGGGCGGTGAACTGGAAGGCGAGAATCTCGCAGGCAAAGCCGGCGAGGATCGCAAACGCCAGTCCCCAGGCGACGTTTCCCGTCGCCGCCACGGCGAAGTAGGCGCAGATCGCGAAGTGATGGCCGGCGATGACCGACTGCCCGAGGATCATGAACAGGAAGAGGACGCACATCAGCCCGAAGACCAGGAGGTGGGTCTGTGGATTGACGTAGGCGAGGAACGCGCTCGGCAGGCCGACGGCGACGGCGACGAGGAGAAGCTGCAGCGGATCGTGCTGCCAGGGGAGCCAGCAGGCGTCGGCGTTGCCGGCCCAGCGGTTGACGCCAGGGGCCACCGTTCCGAACAGGCCGGTCCGTCCCAGCAGCACGCGGCCGATCATCGACGCCACGGCCACGCCGCAGGCGACGGTGTTGCTCGACGCGACCGACGTGCCGTCTGCCAGCACGTAGGACGGCAGCAGCCAGAACAGCCAGGTCATGACCGCACCGCACACGCCGCCGAGGCCCCCGATGAGCAGCACGTCGGGCCGATTGAGGGCCACGAGCGGCTTGCAAATGTCGCGGCCGTTGTGAAAGCCGGCGTGATAGCGGGCGTAGACCGCGGCCCAGCAGCCGCCCACGAACGCCGTCTGCGGTCCGACCAGCGGCCCCCAGGTCAGCCAGCCGTCGATCGTGCCCCCCGTCGCCGCCGCGCCGGCGAGCATGCAGACCGACGCGATGATCGCGGCCAGGCCGCAGAGCACGAACGAGCACAGGGCCCCCACGGCGGCACCGAACACCCCGCCGCAGAATGCCAGGATCAGCCAGACGAGGATGGCGTTCGGTTCGAGCGTCCACATCGGTCAGTCCTCCTCGGCCGTGCAGCCGCGATCACCCCGCCCGTCACGAGGCAGCCATTATGCCGCCCGGTTCTCCGTTGGCAATCACGCCGTCCGGCGGGGAGTTGCACGTTCCGGCCCGCCGCCGTTGAATCGTGGGGAGCGTCCGTGCCCCGCGAACGCCTTTTCTGCCCCCGTCGAGGTGCGCCCATGGCCGCGTCCAAACGCCAGCCGACTCCCCGCAAAGAATCCGGCACTCGGTCCGTCGCCCGTCAGGCCGAACAGAGCGGCGTGCCGACAGCCATCGAGGGGCTCGGCGTCTTCTACCTCGGCCAGCGGATCGACGAGTCGGCCGGCGGCCCGACCGCCGACCCGGTGCTCGTCGATGCCAAGCGGTTCACCACCCATGCCGTGTGCGTCGGCATGACGGGGAGCGGCAAGACCGGCCTGCTCATCAGCCTCATCGAAGAGGCCGCACTGGACGGCATTCCCACGCTCGTCATCGATCCCAAGGGGGATCTGGCCAACGTCCTGCTCTCGTTTCCGAATCTCGCCGCGGCCGACTTCCTCCCCTGGCTCGAGCCCGACGCCGCCAAGCGCGAGGGAATCACGCTCGAGGATCTGGCGGCCCGGACGGCGAGCAAGTGGGCAGGCGGCCTCGCCGCCAGCGGGCAGTCGGGCGATCGCATTCGCCGGCTGCACGAGGCGGCCGACATGGCCGTGTTCACGCCCGGCAGCCGCTCGGGCCGGCCGCTGGCGATGCTCGGCAGCCTCGACCCGCCCGACACGGAGGCCGCCGACCCGGAGATGCGCCGCGAGCGGATCGAGTCGCTCGTCTCGGGCATTCTCGCGCTGGTGGGCATCGATGCCGAACCGGGCAAGAGCCGGGAGCACGTGCTCCTCTCGGCGATCGTCGACGCGCTGTGGAAGGGGGGCACGAAGGTCGATTTCGGCGCGCTCGTGCGGGCGATCCCCGCGCCCCCGATCGAGCGGATCGGGTTCCTCGACCTGGAAAACTTCTACCCCGCAGGCGAACGCTTTCAGCTCGCCGGCCGACTCAACACCGTGGCCGCGGCACCGGGCTTCGAGGCCTGGCTCGACGGCGAGCCGCTCGACGTCGGCCGCCTGCTCTGGACCCCGGCGGGAAAGCCGCGGGTCGCCGTCGTGTCCATCGCCCACCTCGCCGACCCGCAGCGGATGGCATTCGTCACGCTGCTCGCCGGGGCCGCGGTTTCGTGGATGCGTTCGCAGGGAGGCACGTCGTCGCTGCGGGCGCTGTTCCTGATGGACGAGGTCTTCGGCTACCTGCCGCCGACCGCCAATCCACCGAGCAAGACCCCGATCCTCACGCTCCTCAAGCAGGCCCGGGCCTACGGGCTGGGCGTGGTGCTGGCGACGCAGAATCCGGTGGACATCGATTACAAGGGTTTATCGAACGCGGGGACGTGGCTCATCGGGCGGTTGCAGACCGAGCAGGAC
>JBKDUV010000123.1:0-4600 GCA_046339335.1 Planctomycetia bacterium
GTCCCGCGTCGCGGACCGCGGCCGCCAGCGACTTGCCGCAGGCGGGACAGGCCACGGCGAACAGGTCGCCGGCTGTCTCTCGGGCGTCGATCGTGCTCCCGCGGTCGGTCATGCTACCGTTCTTTGGTTGGTTCGCCTCGATAGATCCCGGGGCACGACCGCGTCGGTGCCCCGGTCACAAGTGTCGGGACATGAACCGATCGATCAAGCCGGGCAACAGGCGGGAGCACAGGGCATAGCCCCGGGCCTGCCAGCCGGGCACGACCTCGCCGCTTCGGCGCTCGATGCCGGCGATGATCGCCCGCGCCGCTGCGTCTGCCGGCAGCGGCCGGCCTCGCGACCACGTCGGCCGCGAGCCGGCGAGCAGGTTGTCCCAAAACTCCGACTCGACCGGGCCGAGGCTCGCCAGCAGCACGTCGATTCCCTCCGGTGCCAGCTCGACTCGGAGCGTGCCGGCCAACGAGCGGATCGCGGCCTTCGCCGCGCAGTATTCGCCATGCCAGGGAAGCGGATGCATGCCGAGGATCGAGCCCACGAGGACGATGCCCGGGTCGGGCGACGCGTCGAGCAGCGGCAGGCAGGCGCGCACCAGTTCCGCCGGCGCGACGACGTCCACCTCCCAGACGCGGGCGGCCGTCTCGGCCGAGCCGTCGCGGAACGGACCGATGGCCCCCGCACCGGCGGCGGCGATGACGACGTCGAGCCCGCCCAGCCGCCCGACGGCCTCTCCCGGCAGCCCGGCGCGGACCGCCCGATCGGTGATGGCGCCGGCGCCGACATGGATCGACCGGGGAGCCGGCACGGCGGCGAGCGACCGGAGCCGATCCGCCCGGCGGGCCGTGGCGAGGACCTGGCTCCCGCGGGCGGCGAGTTCGCACGCGAGGCTGCGGCCGACGCCGGACGACGCCCCGGTGACGAGCACGCGCAGTCCCTCGAGGCTGCGGCGGCGCGGCCGAACGCGACGCTGGCCATCACCCTTCATGGCGGCGTCGCCCGCTCGGCGAGCCGCTCCGCGGCCGACACGTGCGGTGTCACGACCGCCTCGGCGGCGGGAATGCGGCCAAGCAGCGCGGCCGGGAGCCGACAGTGGATCGTCACCCGGTCGGCGGCGAAGTGCCGAGCGAGCACCTCGCCATGTCGGCCCAGCCAGGCGAGCAGCCGGCCGTTGCCCGGGTCGGTCTCGACGTCGACGTCGCGGAAGGCGCGGCCGAGGCAATCGCTCGCCGCCCGGGCCAGCGCCGCGATACCCGCGCCGGTCCGTGCCGAGATCGGCAGGGCATGAGGATGGCGATCGAGCAGCGGCTGCAGCCGGCTGCGGTCGGCGACGGCGTCGATCTTGTTGAGGACGAGCAGCGTGTCCTTCCCTTCGACGTCGAGTTCCGCGAGGACGCCGTTGACCGCAGCGATCTGCTCATCGACGGCAGGGCTGGAAGCGTCGGCCACGTGCAGCAGCAGGTCGGCCTGCCGCGTCTCCTCGAGCGTCGCCTTGAAGCTCGCGATCAGCCGATGGGGCAGGTCGCGGATGAAGCCGACGGTGTCGCTGAGGAGCACGGGCCCCCAGCCGGGCAGCCGCCAGCGCCTGGTTCGCGTGTCGAGCGTGGCGAACAGCTTGTCCGCGGCGAACTCGTCCGCCCCGGTGAGGGCGTTGAGCAGCGTGCTCTTGCCGGCATTCGTGTATCCCACCAGCGAGACCGTCATGTGCTCGCGGCGTGCGGCGACCTGCCGCTCGCGGCGGGCATGGATGCCGAGCAGTTCCTGCTTCAGGTCGTGGATCCGCTTTTCGACGAGCCGCCTGTCGACCTCCAGCTGCTTCTCGCCGGGGCCGCGCATGCCGATCCCCATCTTGAGCCGCGAGAGATGCGTCCACATCCGCTTCAGCCGCGGCAGCGAATACTCGAGCTGGGCGAGTTCCACGGCGAGCGCGGCCTCGTAGGTCCTGGCCCGGGCGGCGAAGATGTCGAGAATCACCTCGGAGCGGTCGAGCACCTTGACCTTCAGCTCGCGCTCCAGGTTGCGGGTCTGGGCGGGGGACAGGTCGTTGTCGAAGATCACGACATCGGCGTCGTGGCGGGCGACGACCGCGGCCACCTCCGCCACCTTGCCGCGGCCGATGAAGGTGGTCTGATCGGGGCTCTCGCGACGCTGGGTGATCTCGGCGACCACATCGGCGCCCGCGGTAGCGGCCAGGCCGCCAAGCTCGGCGAGCGGGTGCTCGGCATCGGCGGGCGCGGCATGGAGCACGCCGACGAGCACGGCCCGTTCGCTCTGCATGCCCCGGCCGCGGTCCCTCACTCCTCCTCCTCCCGCTCCCGACGTCCCTCGTCACCTCCAGCAAGCTGCCGGCAGCTCTCCCAACGCCGCGTATCGAGGAGCCCGTCAGCCACGGCGTGCTTCACGGCGCAGTCGGTCTCGTGCGTGTGGCTGCAATCGGGAAAGCGGCACAGGTTCGCCACCGGACGCAGGTCGCGAAATGCGTTCGGCACCTCGGCCGGCACTGCCCGCCAGAGCTGAAACTGCCGCACGCCCGGCGTGTCGACGAACATGCCACCGTGACGATGGGGCAGGAGCCGGGCCGTGGTCGTCGTGTGCTTCCCCGTCTCGTTGTCGCGGCTGACCTCGGCCACGGCGAGAGCGAGCGTCGGGTCGACCGCATTGAGGACCGACGACTTGCCGACGCCGCTTTGGCCGACCACGGCCGTGACCCGGCCGGGGAGTTCGGCGACAATCCGCCCGATGCCCTGGCCGGTGGCCGCCGAACAGACGATGACGGGATAGCCCATCCGGGCGTAAACGCCGGCCAAGGGAACGAGCATCGCGGCCGGGACGAGGTCGGCCTTGTTGATGCACACGAGCGGTCGGATACCGGCGGTCTCGGCCGCGACGACGAGCCGGTCGATGAGCCCGGGCTTGAGGTCGGGCATGGCGGCACTGCCGACGATGAGCACCTGGTCGACATTCGCCACGATGACGTGCCGCCGGCCGCGGCTCTCGCGGCAGAGTTCGTTGCGGCGCGGCTCGATCGTCCGAATCGTGCCGCCGCCCGGTGACTCGTCGACGACGACCCGATCGCCGGCCGCCACCGGGTGGCGTTGGTCGGTGGCCAGCGTCCGCAGGATCCGCCGGGTGGTGCAGCGCACGACCGTGCCGTCCCGACGTTCCACGAAACTCTCCAGGCCGTGGACGTGGAGCACGCGACCGCACCAGACCGCGGTCGTGGCGGCCGCGGCCTCGTCCGCCGCAGCCGGCACGCGTTCGACCACGGTCCGCTTCCGCGTCAGTTCCCCCTTGCCCGAGATCCGCTCCGTCGCCACCTCGTCGGCGGCGTGATCGGGATCGGCGGCAAAGCGGGTCAGGTCGCCACGGCGGGTGCGGACGGAGCGGTTCTTGCGGAACTCGACCCGGACCTTGCGTGGCTTCGCCATGCGGCGATTGTACCAGAGGGGGCGGCCGGAAGCCCGCCGTTCAACTGCGGGGCTGCTTCCTGTTCGCCTGCTGCTTGCGGTCGGTCTCCAGTCCGGCAGTCTGGAGGTGCGAGCGAGCGAAGACGTTGCGGCGTTCGGACGAGCCGCTGGGGAGTGACTTGGCGCCGAGTCTGGATGGCTCGTAGCAGACCTCGTACTCGTGCCGGGCGATCGCGAGCACGTCGCCCGGTTCGATCCGCTGCTCGACCGTCCGCACGCCGTTCACTTTGATGCCGTTGTTGCTGGCCAGGTCCTTGACGTGCCAGTATCCGTCGACGACCGACATTTGGCAGTGCTCGCCCGACACGTTGGGAAACCGGAGCACGATGTCGGCGTTCTCGCGACGACCGATCAGGAGCACCGGCTTGAGCAGGGGAATCGGATCGCCGCCACCCCGCGGAACAAGTTCGCCGAACATCCGAATCCCTTCCGATTGACCGTCGCCCGAAGGGCGGCCGCATCGACCCCCTGAGAAAACGGTAGGGTGCACGAACGACGCGGTCAACCGCCGGGTCGCCGGGAGGGTAGGATACCGGCGGAGGATCGGAGTGGGCCGGGCGATCGCCGGCCCGCTGCCCGCTGCGCCCGCCGAGGGTGCCGCGGGCAGCGGGCGGGAGGAAAGTCCGGGCTCCACAGGGCTCGATGGTGGGTAACGCCCACCGGCCGCGAGGCCAGGGACAGTGCCACAGAAAGCAAACCGCCCTTCGGGTTCGCCCGATGGGTAAGGGTGAAACGGTGAGGTAAGAGCTCACCAGCAGGCCGGGTGACCGGCCTGGCTCGGCAAACCCCATCGGGAGCAAGGCCAAGCAGGAAGAAGTTCGGGACGCCCCCGCGAGGGGTCGTCACGGCGCGAGGCGGCCCGTCTCGCCCCCGCTTCCGGGTCGGCTGCTCGAGGCCGCGGGTAACCGCGGCCCTAGAGAAATGGTCGCCTCCCTCGCGCTGCGAGGGACAGAACCCGGCTTACAGGCCCGCTCCGGTCCTCCCGCCGCGCGACTCTCGCGTGAGCCGGGTCATCGGGCGCGGCGCGGCCGACTCGCCGGCTCGGCAGCGGCCTGCATGTCCTGCAGGTCCCGACGGCCCTCGTCTGTGAGGAGTTTCATCAGTTTGGCGATGCACAGCGTGTTGATGCTGACCCGCAG
>JBKDUV010000124.1:0-4934 GCA_046339335.1 Planctomycetia bacterium
TCGTCGAGGAGGACGAGGTCACGGCGTCGCCGGTCGCCTGGGAAGGCCGATTCTACCTGACGACCGGAGCCCGGCTGTATTGCCTCGGCGACAAGGCTGTCACGGCGGCGCATGAAACGAACCATGCCGAGCCGAACGATGCCGAGCCTAAGGCCGCCGCCCAACGGGTGGGGGCGTCGACCGCGGGCCCGGCGGGCGAGCCCACCGCGGTGCAGGTCGTACCGGCCGAGGCGCAGATCGCAGCCGGTGCTGCGCTCTCCCTCAAGGTCCGGCTCTACGATGCCGCCGGCCGGTTCGTGAAGGAGTCGGCGGCCGAGTTTTCGGCGACCGCCGGAAGCATCGCGGCCGACGGCACCTACACCGCGCCCGCCGCCGCTCATGCCGCGGCGATCGTCACCGCGAAGGTCGGCGGCCTCGAGGGCCGGGCCCGGATTCGTTCCATGCCCCCCCTGCCCTGGAAGTTCGACTTCGAAGACATCGCCCTCGCCGCCGACCCGAAGACCGGCGTCGTGAAGGGGGAGCCGCCGCTGCCTTGGATCGGCATGCGCTACCGGCACGTCGTCCGCGAGGCGGAGGGCTCGAAATGTCTCGTCAAGATCACCACGATTCCCAAGGGGACCCGCAGCCAGGGCTGGATCGGGCCCATCAACCTCAACGATTACGCGATCCAGGCCGACTTCCGTGCCCAGGAGGCCGGCGTGGGCAAGCCGGGGTCGCCCGCATCGGGCGGCGCAGCGCCGGCCGGCAGCGATGCCGACGCCTTCACCAAGACCTTCGGCACTCCGGCGGCTTTGGAGAAGGCCCGCATGCCCGACATGGGGCTGATCGCCCAGCGGTACACGCTCGACCTGATGGGGGCCGCCCAGCAGCTGCAGGTCAGGTCCTGGCCGCCGCAGGTGGCGACCCATTTCTCGAAGACGATCCCCTTCGCCTGGGAGGCGGGCCGCTGGTACACGATGCGTTTCGAGGCGCGGACGAAGGAAGGTGCGGCTCTGCTCCGCGGCAAGGTCTGGCCGCGCGGAACGCCGGAGCCTGCGGCCTGGACGATCGAGGCCAAGCACGACCAGGGGAATCTCCAGGGGAGCCCCGGTTTCTTCGGCAATTCGAAAGACTCGGAGATCTTCATCGACAACGTCAGCGTGGAGGCAGTGAAATGAACGGGTTGCGCAGCGTGCGGTCGAGGGCCAGGTTTCCCTCGTTGGGCGACGTGCGGGTGGCCGCCGTCGGCGTCATGCTGCTCGGCGCCGCGGCCGGCGCCGCCGACTGGAACCAGTGGGGCGGCTCGCCGCAACGGAACAACGCGCCGGACACGAAGAACCTGCCGATCGACTGGACGCCGGGCGACTTCGATGCCGACAGCGGTGCCTGGAAGCCGGAGACCAGCAAGAACGTCGCCTGGGTGGCGGCCCTCGGGAGCCAGACCTACGGCAACCCGGTCGTGGCCGGCGGCCGCGTCTACGTCGGCACGAACAACGGCAAGGGCGGGCTGAAGCGGTATCCGCCGGCCATCGACCTCGGCTGCCTGCTGGCTTTCGAGACCCGCGATGGCTCGTTCCTCTGGCAGGACTCGAGCGAAAAGCTGCCGACAGGCCGTGTCCACGACTGGCCGCTGCAGGGCATCTGCTGCGCGCCGCTGGTGGAGGGGGACCGACTCTGGTACGTCACCAGCCGCGGCGAGGTGAAGTGCCTCGACACCGAGGGCTTCCGCGACGGCGAGAATGACGGCCCCTTCACGGCGGAAAAGGCCCAGGACAAGGACGAGTCAGACGTCATCTGGGTGCTCGACATGATGAAGCAGCTCGGCGTCTCGCAGCACAACATGTGCTCGTGCAGCGTGACGAGCGCCGGCAACCTGCTGTTCGTCAACACCAGCAATGGCGTCGACGAGGGGCACATCAACCTGCCCAACTTCGAGGCCCCGAGCTTCATCTGCATCGACAAGCGGGACGGAAAATTGCTCTGGGCCGACAACACGCCCGGCGCCAACGTGCTTCACGGCCAATGGTCGAGCCCGGCCTACGCCGAGCTCGGCGGGGTGCCGCAGGTGATCTTCGGCGGCGGCGACGGCTGGGTGTACGGCTTCGACGCCCGCGGCGCCGACGGCAAGGCGAAGAAGCTCTGGGAGTTCGACTGCAACCCGAAGGAGTCGAAGTACACGCTCGGGGGCAGGGCCGACCGCAACCACATCATCGGCACGCCCGTGATCCACGACGGCCTCGTCTACGTGGCCGTGGGGGAGGATCCGGAGCATGGCGAGGGCGTTGGGCACCTGTGGTGCATCGACCCCACGAAACGGGGCGACGTGTCCAGCGAGCTGGCGCTGAGCCTCGAGGCGCCCGACAAGCCGCTGCCGCGCCGCAGGGAGCAGGCGGTGATCAAGGCCAACGGCGAGGTCGCCCGTGCCAATCCGGATTCGGCGGCCGTCTGGCACTATCCGGGATTCGACGCCAACGGCGACGGCAAGCTCGAGTTCGAGGAGACCATGCACCGCACCTGCGGCACCGTGGCGATCAAGGACGGGCTCCTGTTCGTCGCCGACTTCAGCGGCCTCTTCCACTGCCTCGACGTCAAGACGGGAAAGCCGCTCTGGACCCACGACATGCTCGCGGCCAGTTGGGGTTCGCCGCTCATCGCCGACGGCAAGGTGTACATCGGCGACGAGGACGGTGACATCTGCATCTTCACGCTCGGCAAGCAGAAGGAACTGATCGCCGAGATCAACATGGGCAACAGCGTCTACTCGACGCCGATCGCGGTCGGCGACACGCTGTACATCGCCAACAAGAGCCACCTGTTCGCGATCCGTGAGGGTGCCGAGCCCACGGCGCAATGACCGACAAATCGGGGACGGGAGCCAATTGTCGTTGCGACATTCGCTCTCGTCCCCGATTTTCCCCGACAGCCAGGAAATCATTCCGATGAACGAACGCCGACGCATCGCCCCCCTCGTCGCGGCCCTGCTCCTCACCCCGCTCCTCGCCCTTCTCCGGCCGGCAGCCGCCGACACGCCCCGACCGGCCGACGTCTCACCGCGGCTCCTTCTCGACGCCCGCCGCGTCGTCGTCCTCGGTGACTCGATCACCCACGACGGCCGCTGGCTCGCGCACCTCGTCGCCTGGATGGAGCGGCAGGGCACCGCGGCCGAGGTGCTCGATCTCGCGCTGCCGAGCGAGACGGTGTCAGGGATCTCGGAGGACGGCCATGCGGAGGGACGGTTTCCCCGTCCCGACCTCGCCGAACGCCTCGACCGCGTGCTGCGGATCACCCGGCCCGACCTCGTGCTCGCCTGCTACGGGATGAACTGCGGCGCGTATCAGCCGCTCGACGAGGGACGGTTTGGGAAGTTCAAGGCCGGCAGCGAGCGGCTGCACGCCGCCGTGGAAAAGTCGGGCGGGCGGATCGTCCACCTCACGCCACCTCCCTACGACAAGCCTGCCGACGCGAAACCGGCGTCCGACCACGACTATGACGCCGTGCTCGCGGCCTATTCCGACTGGCTCGTCTCGAAGCGGGCCGACGGCTGGCTCGTGATCGACGTCCACGCCCCCGTGAACCGGCTGCTGGCGGAGCGCCGAAAAGCCGACGCTGCCTTCCGCTTCGCCCCCGATGGGATCCACCCTGACGACGCCGGCCACTGGGCGATGTTCCGCGCCGTGGCCGCCGGGCTGGGCGATGTCGCCATGGCAACCGCGGAGACGCCCGTGGCCCTGGCGGCCTTCCTGCCGGAAGTGACCACCCGGCTGCACCTGCTTCGCGATGCCTACCTCTCCGCGACCGGTCATACGCGGCCGGGCCTGTCCGCCGGGCTGCCCCTCACCGAGGCGGAAGAGCGGGCCGACAGGATCACCGATTCCATCCGCTCGCGGCGGCTGTATCTCGCCGGCCGGAAGATGCCGAGCCGGGAATGGGTGTCGGCGATCGAGTGGCCCCGGCCCCGGGTGGTCGATCCGGGTCCCGCTCCTGCGGCCCCGGCCGCCGTGCCGCCAGACGCGGTCGTGCTCTTCGACGGCAAGGATCTCTCCGCCTGGAACAACGCGGACAAGTGGCGGATCGCCGACGGCGTGGCCACGATCGGCAAAGGAACCATCCGTTCCAAGCAGGCGTTCGGCGACTGCCAGGTGCATCTCGAGTTTCGCATGCCTCCGCCGGCCCCCAACGCCAAGGGGCAGGCGCGGTCCAATTCCGGCCTCTATCTGATGTCGCGTTACGAAATTCAACTGCTCGACTCGTTCGAGGACGGCACCGACGGGCCGCTCACCTACCCCGACGGCCAGTGCGGCGCCATTTACAAGCAGCGGCCCCCGGCCGTGAACGCCTGCCGGCGGCCCGGCGAGTGGCAGACCTACGACATCCTGTTCACGCGGCCGCGGTTCGCGGCCGACGGCACGCTCGACGCCCCCGGCCGGGTGAGCGTGGTCCACAACGGCGTGGCGATCCATTCCGATACGAAGATTCTCGGGAGCACCCTCTGGGATGGCCCGCCGAACTACACGCCGCATGCCGATGCCCTGCCGTTCGAACTCCAGGACCACGGCAACCCGATCGAATTCCGCTCGATCTGGGTCCGTCCGTTCGAGCCGGTCGCACCCCGCCCCGCCCTCGACCGCTGACGCGGTTCGCATCCCGCGCCGGCGACGGCTCATACGGGATTCACTTGATCCTCGCGCACCATACGGGCGTCCGGAATCCAATGACGGGCGGGGCTGCTCATGCCCCAGGAGCCGGCGTAAGCTGCCCAGCGGAGGCAGGATGCCGGAGCGCAGGCAGGTCCGAGTGAGCGCAGGCCGGGAAGGCAATCCTGTTCGGCACGGCGGTTGCCGTCTTGTGGGGCAAGCATCCCGCTTGCCGTAGGACAGGCTTCAGCCTGTCATGCCCGAACTCGCCCAATCCGGCTCGGGGTTACCCCGTACCGTCTCGCCGGACGTTCGCTGCGC
>JBKDUV010000125.1:0-2909 GCA_046339335.1 Planctomycetia bacterium
CGGGTCAGGCCTTGCGCGTTCAATAGCAGCAGGTCGGTCACTAGCGACAGCGGCCGCAAACAGGATGGCAGTAAGCCACACGGCGGATCCGATGCGGTAGAGCAAAGATTTCATGGCTTCTCCTTTTGGCAGCAGAACGACGGCGATCAGCGGCTCGCGACCAAGGGATTATCCACACCTACCGATTTTGTCGCGAGTCCGCTGCATCGCTTAGTTCGGCTTTGTTGATTTTCTTGCTTGCTCGCGACCTTCAAGCCACTCTGGAATGACGAAGTCCTCGGTCGGGCTGCCGTCCGGCTCGGCGATCAGTTCCAACGTCTCGATTAGGGGAATCTCGACATCCCGCTTCTCGACCAGGGCCGACAGGGTCTTCGGGGAGATTTTTTTGAGGTTGGGGAGCGCGAGCGGACCTTTGCGCGTGGCGAGGGCCTTAGCAATGACGACGGCCTCAGGGGAGTCAAAAGCGGTAACGGCTGGGAGCCGGCCGTCCCATTTTTCCGATTCGGCCAACGCCTGCGCGGTGGCAGCGTCGAGCATTGCCAGCTTCGGGAGAAGACCAATCCACGCTTTCGTGTTTACGAGCGTCTTGGCCGCACCTACGTCGATCATCCACAGTTCTCCCTTAAAGGTTGACAGCGAGTGGGCGACATCGTCGTCAATTGCGATCACGCCCGTGAGTCTCAGCCGCTTACCGCGGAACTCTGCAATCGCGCTGGCGGCATCGACATCAATTGAGGTTAGACCGTTTAGAGACAGCAAGCTCCCTTTGAACTTCGAGAGTGCCTTGGCAGTTTCGTTGTCGATGGTCTTCAGGCCGTCGAGGAACAGGCGACTACCCTGGAACTCCGCGAGCGCTTTGGCGGCTGCGGCGTTGAGCGAAGCCAGGCCGTCGAATGTCAACAAATCAACGCGGGCCGCCGCGAGTTCCTTGGCGGTAGCGGCGTTGAGCATCGTCAGGCCGTGGAGAGCAAGCACAGGCACGTCGGCGTGTACATCGGGACGGAACTCCGCGACCAACTTCCGTGCCTGCTCGGGCGTGAGGCTCTCGATTTTGTTCGTGCCCTTCGGCAATTCCCAGGCAAGGCTCGGACATGCGATGCCAGCCATGATCACCAGCAAAGCACCGACCATTGTTATCCGTAAGATCGCAAACACGGCAGCAAGCCTCTGTTGAGTGGAGTGGGCACCAGTCTCCATGGAAAACGCGGCGAACTCCTTGCCGTTACGCCGAAGTGCGCCACACGGCCCTTTTAGGGGTCTGCCGGCCAGAATAAGTTCCCGGAGTTATTGCCGAACGCTGGCAATCAGCGGCTCGCGACCTTGGACGTTCCATCGGGACCGATTTTATCGCGAGTCCGCTGCATTGCGTTGTTCGGCTTTTTGCTCTTTTGTTAGCCGACTCTCGCGATCGCTAAGCCACTCAGGCACGATGAAGTCCTCAGTGACGCTCCCATCAGGCTCCGGAATCAGTTCGAGCGTCTCGATCAGGGGAATCTGGACGTCTTCCTTTTCGATCAAGGCCGCGAGCGTCTTGGGGGAGAGTTTCTTGAGGTTGGGGAGTTGCAGCGGGCCTTTGCGGGTGGCGAGGGCTTTGGCGATGGCGACTGAGTCGGGCGAGTCGAGGGCGGTTACACCGGAGAGGTCACCATTCCACTTTTCGGCTGCCGCCAGTTCTGGGGCGATTTCGGCGTCGAGCGTGGTCAGGCCTTTGAAGTCCAGAAGTCTTCTTTCGTCGGCAGGAGGCTCCAGTAGCATCAATCGAAAACCCGCGAAGTTGGGCACAGCCGGACCCGCCCCTTCAGGCATACCACCCCAGACCATGATTTCACTCTTCGGCAAATTAGCTTTGGCAACCGTGAGGCTGATCTGCTTCCCGCCATCGTCACGATCTTTTGCGGCGACATCGGCGTAGAGCACTCGCGAGTCCCGGCTAAACACAACAAGCGTTGCCTTCCGAAACACCTTTGCGGCTTTGGGTTTCAGCGTGATTTCAATACACACCGCGTCTCCCAGATCGCGTCGCTCGATCGTGTAGCCGACTCTCTCAGGCTTTTCTTCTGTTTCGAGTGTTTGGAACCACGGGCTCGCTAGCACGGGAGATGAAGTCAGCAGAGCCAAACAGCAGGCCGTAAGTATGGGTTTCATTGAAGCTCCGGTTGCGACACATGGCTTGGACGTGTGGCGGCGTAGAAAAGTTCCCGTCCATTCTCAATGAACGGGTCGCTCGATTAGCCGAACCGCGTCATCCTTTTTAGAGAGTTCTAGCCGAAAAAGGTTCCAAGACTTTTTCCGCCGAACGCTCGCAATCAGCGGCTCGCGACTTTGGACTTTCCATCAGGACCGATTTTATCGCGAGTCCGCTGCATTGCTTCGTTCGGCTCCCATGGCGATCACTCACCGTGATGGAAAATAGCCTTTTCAACCGAGCCGGATCTAGACACTATGACGGAGCATCCGGCGGTCGCAGGTTTTATGTCGGCTTCAAAGCAACGGACAGTCCACCCGCCAGATTCCTCCGGCTCGGAAGCTATTTTGAGTCGCCGCGGTTCGGGAAACCAAATGCGGCGTGCCACTTCCAGGGCGATGGTCTTGGCGTCTTCTTCAGAGAAGGTGCCGTCTTTCTTCAATTCCTCCGCAATAGAGCTAAGCGGGCGGAGTGTCGGGGGATCGGCCTGCGGAGCGGCATCTCCTCGGCTCAGCCACAAGAGCACCGCAATGCTGATTGCAAAAAATACAGCGACGTTTCGCATTGAGTTCTCCGTTGGGGCGAGCGCCTAGCCTTGTATCGCCCCTTATTGACGCTTGAAAAAAAGATTCATGGCCGATGGGCCGGGTGGCCGATACCCCATGCATGCCATACAGCGGAAAACGAAAAGACGCGGAAACGCGCAGGCTGAAAGCCATGGAGT
>JBKDUV010000126.1:0-4175 GCA_046339335.1 Planctomycetia bacterium
GCGGCCCAGGCGAAGCCGTCTCCCGAATCCTGGACCACGGCGGCGGCGAGCCTGCGAGACTTCCTGGAAAAGTCCCCCGGCCAGCCGCAGGCGGCCGACGCGGCGTATTTTCTCGGCGAGTCGCTCTGGCAGGGGGGCAAACGCGACGATGCGGTCGCGGTCTGGGCCCGGTGCGTGCAGGATCATCCCGACGCGCCGCGGCTGCCCGACGTGCTCTACGCGCTCGGCGTCGGTCAGGCCGAGACTGGTCGCGGCGCCGAGGCCGCGGCCACGCTCGAACGCTTCGCCAGTTCGTTCCCCGGTCACGCGCTCGCGGCCGATGTCGCCCTCTGGCGGGCCGACCTGGCGCTGGCTTCGGGCCAGTCGGCGGTTGCCGAGAAGGTGCTCGATCCGATCGCAGCAGGCTCCGGGCCCCGTGCGGCGGAAGCGCTCGACAGGCTCGGCAAAGCCCGCTGGAACCAGAAAAACTGGTCGGGAGCCGCCGACGCGTTCACGAGGCTCGTGCGCGACCATGCCGGCTCGCCGCTGGCAGCACGGGCCGCCGTCGCGGCGGGCCGAAGCCTCGTCGAGGCGGGAAAGCCGGCCGAGGCGCGGCTGCTCCTGGAAAAAGCCGCCGCCGGCACGGGCCCCGAGTCTTTCGACGCGGCCCACCGGCTCGCCCTCCTCGAACTCTACGCGAAGCAGCCCGCCCGGGCCCTCGACGTCGCCACGCGGGCCTTGGCCGCCATCGCCGGCCGCAAGGAAGCGGACCAGACGCTGGTCGCCACGCTCGAACTCGATCGTGCCGACGCATTGTGGGCCCTGCCCGAACGTCGCGGCGAGGCTGCGACTGCCTACGCGGCTATCGCCGACAGGCATCCCGATTCGCCGGCCGGGGCCGGCGCGGCTTCGATGGCGGCACTTGCATACCTCGAGCAGCAGAAGCCGGCGGAGGCGCTGACGCGGGCGGAGGCCTTTCTTGCCCGCCATGCGAAACCGGGTGAGGAGACCACACTCGACATCCGTGCCATACGCGCCGAGGCGTTGCTCGGCCTTGGCAAGACGGCCGCGGCCGCCGATGCCTACCGCGAACTGGTCGCCGCGGCGGAGCGGTCACCGAAGCGGCCGGCCTGGCAGGTGCGACAGGGGGTGGCGCTGGCCGCCGAAAAGGACTGGCAGCGGGCCCACGACCTGCTCGCGCCGCTGCTTGCGACCGTGAGCGGAGACCTCCAGGCCGAGGCCCGGTTTCTCGACGCCACGGCCCTCGTCGAACTCAAGCGGCCCGCCGACGCCGCGCAGGTGCTCGCCGACCTGGAGAAGTCGAGTCCCCGCTGGAGCCGGCGCGAGGAGGCCCTGCTGCTCGCGGTGCGGGCCCTGCGCGAGGCGGGCGATGCCTCCGCCGCGCTGGCCGCCGGCGAGAGGCTGGTCGCCGACCATCCGACCGGACAGAACGCCGACGTCTCCTGGTTTCGCGTCGGACAACTGCGGCAGGAAACGCGGCGGTTCGACGACGCGATCGTCGCCTTCCGGAAATCGGTCGCGGCACGGCCGGACGGCCCGCGAGCAGCCTGGGCGGTGCTGGCGACGGGCTGGTGCCACGAGGGAGCAGGACGGCTGGCGGAGGCCGTCCAGGCCTGGAACGACCTGGTGGAAAAGTATCCGCAGGCGGCGGCCGTGCAGCCCGCCCTTCTTGCCCGCGCGGACGTGCGGCAGCGTCGCGGCGAGTAGGATGCCGCGCTCGCCGACGGGGACCGGCTGCTCGCCGGGCAACGCGCAGGCAAGGCCCCGCTCGATGCGGCGGCAGTCGGCGAAGCCCGGCTGCTGCAGGGCCTGTGTCTGGCCGGCACGAAGAAGTACGCCCAGGCGTCGGCGGCATTTCGCCGGCTCCTCGAGGAGCAGCCCCAGTTCGCGGCCGCCGACCGCGTCCTCTTCGAACTCGGCGCGGCGGAGACGCTCGACGGGAAGTCGGCCGAGGCGGCGACCACGTTCTCCACGCTCGTCGCCCGGTTCCCGAACAGCGCGTACGCCGGCGAAGCATGGCTCGAACGCGGCGAGTCCGCCTGGCGTGAGAAACGCTGGGACGAGGCCGCCACGGCCTATCAGGGTGCGATCGCGGCGGCCGGATCGACGCCGGCCGGCCGCCGCGACCTGGTCGTCGAGCAGGCCCGGCACAAGCTCGGCTGGACCCGGCTCATGCAGCAGGATCATGCCGCTGCCGCGGAAGCCTTCGCGGCGCAGCTCGCGGCGGCACCGCAGGGGGCGTTCGCGGCCGACGCGCAGGCCTTGCTCGGCGAGGCCCTGCTGCGGCAGGACAAGGTCGCGGATGCGGAGCGGGCATTCGCCTTGGCTCTTGCACCGGGGGTTTCCCTCTCGTCAGCCGAGCTTCGCGACAGCACGTTCGTCCGCGCCGCCGAGGCGGCTGCGCGGCAGGAGAAGTGGCAGGAGAGCCTCGCCCACGCCGAGCGCCTGCTCGCCGCCGCCCCGCAGTCGCCGCTCGCGCCGCAAGCCCGCTATGCCGCCGCCTCGGCACGGCACAACCTCGGCCGGCTCGACGAGGCACTCGCCGACTACCGGGCGATCGCCGACGGCCCGCGGACCGAACTTGCCGCCCGGGCGCGGCTCAGGGAAGGCGAGGTGCTGTTCGAGCGCGGCGACCATCGGGAGGCGATCAAGTCCTTCTTCAAGGTCGCCTACGGGTTCGGCGAGAAGCAGGCGCCGGCCGCATTCCATCCCTGGCAGGCACAGGCCACGTTCGAGGCGGCCCGCTGCTTCGAGGTACTCGCCAAGCCCGAGCAGGCCCGCACGCTGTACGCGGAACTCGTCGACCGCTATCCGGATTGCCAGCATGTCCCCGCGGCCCGGAAGCGGCTCGAGATCCTGACGCCACGCGGAGGTCCACGGCCGTGACCGCGCCCCTCGAACGAATCCGGACGCTCTGGGAACTGTTTCTCGCCGGCGGCCTGCTCATGTGGCCGATTCTCGGGATGTCGATCGTCGTCGTGATGTTCGCCATCGAACGGCTCGCCGCCCTGCGCCGGTCGCGGATCGTGCCGCGGCGCCTGCTGGCGGGCATCGAGAAGCTGGTCGATGCGGCCGCCTTTGACCCCCGGGCGGCCTTCGGGCTTTGCCGGCAGCATCCCTCCGTGGCGGCCGACATCCTGGAAACGCTGCTGGCCAAGACCGGCCGGCCGGTGCCGGAACTGGAGCGGGCGGTCGAGGTGGCGAAGGACCGCGAGGCCTCGCGGCTCTATGCCAACGTCCGTCCGATCAGCCTCGCCGTCACGGTCACGCCGCTGCTCGGACTGCTCGGCACCGTCCAGGGAATGATCATCGCGTTCTACACGACCGCCAACCTTCCGGCGGGCGCCAACCGGGCCGCCGAACTCGCCAACGGCATCTACGTGGCGCTGATCACGACCTTCGCCGGACTCTGCGTGGCGATTCCTGCCGCGATCCTCGCCCACTTCATCGAGGGGCGGATCATGCGCGGGTTTCGCGAGGTGGACGACCTGGTCGATCTCGTCCTGCCACAGCTCGAGCGGTACGAGAACCAGGGGCGGCCCGGCCCCGGCCGGCTCTCGGCCGCGGTCGGGCCCGTGCCGCCGGCCGTGCCTCCGGCCGCGGTGCCGGCAGGTGCAAAGCCATGAGCGTGCGGATCGACAAGGGGCGGCTCGGCTCCGGACTGGAGATGACGTCGATGATCGACATCGTCTTTCTGCTGATGATCTTCTTTCTCGTGGCCAGCAAGCTCGACGAGGCCGATCGCTCGATCGACGTCGTCCTGCCGCACGCCAGCGCGGCCCGGCCGCTCACCAGCCGGCCGCGCGAGTTCGTCGTCAACATCGACCGGGAAGGAAACTATTTCGCCGGCGCCCGACCCGTGCCGCTCGCCGAACTGGCCGCCCTGCTCCGTCAGGCGGCGGCGGACAATCCAGACCGGCAGTCGGTCATTCTCCGCGCCGACGAAAACACCCTCCACAAGCACGTGGTGGCCGCCATGAATGCCTGCGTCGAGGCAGGCATCGAGAACTACCAGGTGCAGTCGGCGGCCGACGACTAGGTTCTGTCTGAGAACGCCATTTTGAGGCAGCGTTGGATCATTGCGAGCTTCATCATCGCGAGGAAGTTGATGGCGAGCTTCTCGAACCTCGTGCCAATCCGCCGGCATTCTTTCAGCCAGCCGATCGTCTGCTCGA
>JBKDUV010000127.1:0-5634 GCA_046339335.1 Planctomycetia bacterium
GGCCTGATCGTCTCGATGAGCTGCAGCACCCCCGCGCGATCCCGGATGTCGAGCTCGTGATGCGTGAACGACCGCAGCGTGCTGACCAGACGATTTTGGTTCCAGCGGGTATCACCCTGGGGCCCGAAGAAGACGCTCCGCTGGTTGTTGTCGACGCCGTGAATCGTGGCCCCCAAGGCGTCGAAATGCTGTGCCACCTCGCTGCCGATGAGGCCAGAGGAACCGGTGACGAGCAACGTCAAGGACTTCATGGATGCCGTTGGGTTGAGGGAGTTATGATCGCCGAGGAACGGCACGCGGATTCCCTGTCGTCGCCCCGTCGTCCTGCCATCGGCGACCGCCACATCCCGTCAATGAACGTGAGCGGCGGAACATCCCCGGCCGAAGACGGGCGCGACGAGGCAGAACCGCGCACCGAGACCTCGCGAGAATACAGCGCGGCGGCTACTTTTGCGAATGCGTCAGGGGCCCTGCTCGCGGCATGCGCCCGCGGGCACGCGGGACACGTCGAGCTCGCGTGCCGCCGGGCCGGGGAGCCATCAGACCCCGGCGAGCACCCGGTCGAGGGTCTCGCGGAGCACGGCGGCGCTGCGCCGCAGGCCCTGCATCTCCTTCGGCCAGAGTTCGATGTCGAGGAACTTTTCGGCGCCGGCCCGGCCCACCACGGTTGGCACCGAGAGCGCGACATCCCGCAGGCCGTAGCAGCCGGTCTGGACGGTGGAGACGGGCAGCACCCGCTTGGAGTCCAGGGCGACGGCATGGATCACCTCGGCGATCGAGACCCCGACGGCGAAGCCGGCCCCGGTCTTCTTCTTGATCATTTCCGCGCCGCTCGTCTTCGTCCGCTGAAAAATCTCCTCCCCGATCCGGGCCGAGAACCCCGGATACTTCTCCAGCGGCAAGCCGGCGACGCTGGCGCTCGACCAGACCGGCACCATGCTGTCGCCGTGCTCGCCGAGGATCATCGCCTGGAGCTGCGTGGCCGGGGCCGCGAGCCGCTGGGCGAGCAGGCTGCGGAAGCGGAGGGTGTCGAGCAGGGTGCCGAGGCCAATGACGCGGCCGCGCGGCAGGCCGAGCTCGCGGTCGGCGATGAAGGTCAGGACGTCGACGGGATTCGATACCACCAGCACGGTGGCGTCGGGGCGGAGCCCGGCGGCCTTGAGCTCGGCGAGGATCGAGCGGAACAGGACGACGTTGCGGTTGATGAGCGCCAGCCGGCTCTCGTCCGGCTTGCGCCGCAGGCCGGCCGTGATGCAGACGACGTCGGCCGCGGCGGCGTCGGCGTAACCGGCGGCACGGATCGTCTGATCGGCGATCGCCGGCGTGCCGTGGAGCATGTCGAGGGCTTGGCCGTCGGCCAGTTCGGCATTGGCGTCGACGACGAGGATCTCGTGGACGACCCCGCCCAACTGCAGGGCGAAGCCCGCCGAGGAACCGACGATGCCGCCACCGCCGATGATTGCCACGTTCATGGTGAGTGATCCTTTCAAAGATGGATGGTGCGAGTGCGGCACGAGGCCGCACGCCCGGCGTGGCGACCCTTGGCGTCGTCACCGCCGGGCTGAGCCTGAAAAGGCCAAGGAGGGCTTTTCAGGCGTGGAAGTTGGAACCGACGATCCCGCCGCCGCCGAGGATTGCCACATTCATGGTGAGTGATCCTTTCCCAGGTGCTACCTGAAGCAACCGAAACGCTGAGCCGCATACGTCGGCGCGGGGTCGCCCATACCCCGAACCGTCGGACGTTCGCTTCGGCCATCCTGGCCTCCGCTCACTCGATGCTGGCTGCGCTTTCGCCATCCTGGCTGCGCTTGCCGGCAACGCCGCCTCTCGGGGCATGGGCAACCCCTCACCGATTCAGCGCCGACGAACGCCGCGGCGAAGGTGAAGTGAGCAACCGCACCTCGTGCAGGGAATGTGTTTGTGCCCATCACGCACTGACGCCCAGCTGCTTGCAGACCTGCTCGGTGACGATCCGCACCAGGGCCTCGTGGTCGATGCCCGCGGGCGTGGGGCGGGTGGCGGTCTGCGGGTCGGCGCCCATCGGCGGCGGGGCGTCGAAGGCCTTGCGGTTCACGCCCGTCGTGCTCCAGCTCTCGCGGAACACGTCGTTGGCGCAGATGTCGCAGTTCTCCATCCCCTTCTCCAGTCGCGGGTCGGTGTAGCCCCACTTGGCCTTGAGGTCGAGGAGTTCCTTCGTCTCGGCCTTCGTGAGGAAGGTGACGCGGCCGAGATCCTTGGCGAGCATCAGGATCCGGCAGTAGGCATCGAGGATCTCGGTCCACCAGTAGG
Organism: Planctomycetia bacterium; assembly: GCA_046339335.1. Lineage (GTDB taxonomy): Bacteria > Planctomycetota > Planctomycetia > Pirellulales > UBA1268 > QWPN01. Next base: position 2,290 of record JBKDUV010000127.1, read on the forward strand.
CCTTCTCGACCGTCTCGCCGAAACTGACCGTGCCGTGGTTGGCGAGAATGACAACGTTCGACTTCTTCACGAACGGCTTGACCGTGTCGGCGAACTTCTGGCCGCCGGGCGTCTCGTAACGGGTGATCGGCACGTCACCGAGGAACACCTCGACCTCCGGAAGCACGCACTGCGGGATCGGCTCGCGGGCCACGGCGAAGGCGGTGGCATGGGGCGGATGGCAGTGGACGACCGAGTTGACGTCGGGCCGCTCCTTCATGATCGTGAGGTGAAGAAGGATCTCGCTCGACCGCTTGCGGTTGCCGCCGATCTGATTCCCCTCCATGTCGACGATGCACAGGTCGGAGGGCTTCATGAAGCCCTTGGAGATCATCGTCGGGGTGCAGAGGACCTCGTTCGGCCCGAGGCGGAACGAGATGTTGCCGTCGTTGCCGGCGGCGAAGCCCTTGGCGTAGATCCGGCGGCCGATGTCGCAGATCTCCTCCTTGAGCTGGGAAAGGGACTTGTCGCTCGTCTTCACCTGTCCTGTGGCGGCCATGGCTGCTCCTTCTGGTGGCGGGCTGGTGGCGGGTGTATGGGTTGGGGACGGTTACGCGTCCTGACGATTCTTGCCCACGTTTCCGGCTGCGGTCGGATTGCCGGTCGCGGAGCGGCTTCGGAATGAGAGGGTGGTGTCGGTCATGCCGGTCGCTCCGGCAGGTCGAGTCGGTCGGTGATGGCAGCGACGTAGGCGTCGATCGGCTTGTCGGCCGGGCGGAAGGGCTGGGCGGCCTCTCCCCCCTCGCTGAAGGCGACGAGTTGCCCGTCGCCGGCGCCAAGGTCGTCCCAGGCCACGAGCGGCTCGGCGGGACCGTCGCCGGCGCGGAGGTCGTCCGGTCCGAGCGGCACCACGACCCGGAACACGCCGCCGCGGACCGCGGGGTGGGGCTCCACGAGCGTCACGGTGCCGATGGTTTTGCCGACCCGCATGGCTTCAGCCAGTCTTTCGGTTGGGGACGGAAATCAAGCATGGTCCGGCCTCGGGCCGGCATGAGTTGCCTCGCTGGCGGCCGCACGCCACGCTCGGCATCCTCACGCCGATCCCGAGGCCTCGTCGGGCGGTACGCCGGGCTGAAGCAGTCTGGATGTGTGGTGAGGGGGAATGGAAAGGTCCGGCCTCGGGGCGGCATGAGTTGCCTCGGTGTAAGGTGCGCAGGTCGGGGCTGCCCATGCCCCGTCGCCGGACGTTCGCTGCGGCCCTCCGGGCCTGCACTCTCTCGATTCGGACTGGGCGTCGCCATCCATGGCTGCGCTGGTCGGCAACGCCGGCTCCCGGGGCACGGGCAACCCCTCCCGGGCTCCGGTGCTGCGGATTCGATCTGCGGTACGAGCAGTCGCTCACGGATGCATTGACTTGGGATGTGGGCACAAACATTGGCTCAGTGGGGGTGCGATGTGCAGCCGCAGCCGGCGGGGGCGGTGGCGAGTTCGACTGGGATCGGGCCGGACGGGTGGCCGGCGAAGTCGGCACACAGCCGGTCGAGGCCGCCGGAAAACGTGGCCGGATCGACGACGAGAAGATTCGCCGCGCAGGCGGCGGCGTTCGCGGCGAGCGTCGCGGCATTGCGACCGCTGACGGCGCGCAGGCTGGCGGAGCGGTTGGCGAGAATGACGGCAACCGCCGGGCTGCTCGTGAGGAGAACGCCGCGGGCGGCGTCGCGCGAGGCCTGAACGGCGATGGCCGCGATCACGTCGGCGAGCCCCGAGGCGGGGAGCCGGACCGCCCCTTGAACGGCCCGGGCGATCCCGGCCGCCTTCACGGCCGGATCCGCGGCGCAGGCGGCACTGGCGACGACAAATGGTCGGATCGGCACGGGCTGGCTCGCTGGTGCCGCACCGCGAACGATCGCGATGCCCGTCTCCTTGGCACGGTCGCGGGCCGACGGCGTGATCACGGCGCGGGGATCGATCGTCACGCGGCGGATGCCCGAGGGAAGCCGCTCGAGAATGGCGAGCGTAATGACACGATCGGCAAGATGGGCGTCCGTCGCCGGCGTGGGTGCCCCGTAGCCGCTCGCCGGTGCCGGTGTGGCAGCTGCCGGCATGGCGGAACGGGACGCACGCGCAGCCGCGGCGGCGCCGAGCCTGCCGATCACCTCGGCGACCAGTCGCTCGATCATGGCCCGGTCGGGAAGGGGAGCGGTCATGCGTCATCCACGAGGGCGATCGTGCTCCAGCGGGCCGGTGTCGTGTCGCTTTTCAGCAAGTCGCGGAGTAGCCGGCCGTCGCTCGTGATCACGGCGACGTCGCCGCGGCCGGCGCCGAGCGTGTCGACGGCGAGCTGTGGGTCGCCGTCGGGGCTCCGGCGGTCGGCCATGAGCGGCTGCACGACGAGCAGACGGCAGCCGGCGAGCGACGGATGCTTCACCGTCGCCGTGGCCGTGCCGATGATCTTGGCGAGCTGCATGATGGTCGTGGTGCGTGGGCCGGTCAGGCCACGGCGTCGGGGCTGCCGAGGATTCGCAGGTCGTCCACCAGCGTGCAGCGGCGTTGCCGGGTGAACGTCAGCGGCGTGGTGACGCCCTCGCCCGTCGGCGTGGCGATCGAAAACGACAAGTAACCCTCGCCGCCGAGGCCGAGGCCCGCCACGCTCGGCCCGTTCTTGACGAACAGCGTCGTGTCGAGGAGCCGGCCCATGCGGGTCATCGTCCGGACGTTCGTGGAGTGGATGATCGCCGTGTGGCGGAACCCGTGTTCGCTTTCGTGGGCCCGCGCGATCGCCTCGTCGACGTCCGTGCAGCGGACGAAGGGAACGAAGGGCATCATCTGCTCGACCGGCACGAACGGATTGTCGGCGTCGGTCTCGCCGAACAGCAGCTCGACGTCCGCGCCGCAGGCGACGCCCGCCGCCTTGGCGAGCACCGCGGCATCCTGGCCGAGCAGATCCTTGCAGGGCACCTGGTGGCGGTGGGCCCCTTCGCCGGTCATGACGATCGCCCGCCTCGTCAGAGCCTCGACCTGCCCGGCGTTGAGCCGGACCGCACCGGCCCGATCCATCGCCGCCAGCATCCGGTCGAAGACCGCGGCCACGACGACCACCTGCGTCTCGCCGATGCAGAGGAGGTTGTTGTCGTAGGCGGTACCGGTGATGATCGACCGCGCCGCGTTGTCGAGGTCAGCCGTCTCGTCCACGACCACCGGCGGGTTGCCGGGGCCCGCGACGATCGCTCGCTTGCTCGACTGCAGGGCGGCCCTTGCCACCGCCGGGCCGCCGGTCACGCAGCTCAGCTCCCCGCCCCCCTGGTTGACCAAGCCGCCGGCCGACTCCCGTGACGGCTCGGCGACGAGCGTGACGAGGTTGTCGAT
>JBKDUV010000128.1:0-6073 GCA_046339335.1 Planctomycetia bacterium
TGGCGGCGGCTCGAGCGGTTCGCCAAGGAGTGTGAGAATCTTCCGGATCGGGCCCGGCGCCGTGATGAAGGCAACGAGCCGGATGTCACCGCCGCAGTTCGGGCACTCGAGCGGAAACTCCTCCCCCACCCGCGCCATGAGGTGGCGGACATGGATTTTCCCGCGGCGGAGGTGATCCTGGACGCGATCCGCGACCGCGTCGCCCACGGGGTCTTCGGCTACACGCACGACCCCCCGGGCTTCGCCCCTGCGCTCGCCGCCCACCAGTCGTCACGGCACGGCTGGGCGATCGACTGGGACGCCCTCGAGGCCGCCGTCACGCCGCGCTCGAAACTCTTCTTGCTCTGCCATCCGCACAACCCCACGGGCACGGTCTGGACGCGGGCCGATCTCGAGCGGTTGGCGGCGTTCGCCGCGCGGCACTCCCTCGCGGTGGTGAGCGACGAGATCTGGGCCGACCTCGTGCTCGACGAGGATCGGGGCGTGCGGCCCGTGCCCTTCGCGAGCCTCGACCATCCGCTGGCCCGGGCCGCGATCACGCTCACGGCCCCGTCGAAGACCTGGAACCTCGCCGGCCTCGCCCGGGCGTTTGCGACCGGTTGATGCGCCGCCGCACAGCCATCCCGCTGGGAACGTTTTTCGACCGGTGCGCATCCAAAGCCGTGCCGGGCGGTTCCGGCCGTTTTGCTATACTTTCTCCCCGACAAGGAGCTACCCCTTGCCCCCGGCCGATCGCCGCCAGTTCCTGGCCCGCACCACGGCAACGGCCGCCGCCGCCGGCCTCGGGTTTCCGTTCGCAGGCCTGGCCGCCGGCGACGAAGCACCCGACGCCCCAGACGACGGCTCTGCCAAACACCCGCCCGTCGATTATTCGGCCCTGTTCGCCGAGGCCCGCGAGCGGATGCAACGCGAGCACAAGCCCGGCGTCGTGATCGTGATCCCACCCGATCCCGACGCCGCTGCCGCCCTCGAGTCGGAACTGACTGCCACGCTCATGCCCGAACGCACCGTCAACGCTGATGCATGGGCCAGAGTCCGCCTCTTTTGCCGGGCGGTATTCATCGCGCTGCCCGCCGCGGAGGTCAGCCGCCGCTTTCCCAAGGCCGCTGCCGACGCGCTTTGTCTCGTCCTCGATGCTGCCGGCAACGTCGTCGAATCGGTCGCCATTCCCGACCGCCGGGAAGCCCCCGACGCGAACCCGCTGATCGGCGGCCAGAGGCCCGCGATCCAGCCCGGATCGCTCGGCGCCGCGTTCATCGCCGACATGCAAACGCGGCTCGACGGACCCGACGGCCGCCGGCTTGCGGCCGACGCCCAGGCTCAGCGGGCGGCGCTCGCCGACGGCGGCCGGGAAGTCGACCGGTTGGTCGCCGACCTCACCGCACTGGACGCGAGTGACGAGGAACACGATCTCGCCGCCGACGCCCTTTTGTCGCAGGTCGCGGGCGCCACGGCGATCATCCTCGAACACCACAACACGGCCGACGCGGCACAGGCCTATCGGTTCAGCCGCATCTTTCTGGCCGCCTGCGGTGGCATCCGCCAGGGGGCCCACTCGCCCTGCCTGCCGTACGGCGTGGAATGCGCGGAGATTGCCGTCGCGGAGAAGAAGGACCCCTGTCCCCGGTGCGGCCTGAGCCGTCCCGGGCCGCAAGCCCGGCGGTTTCTCCGCGTCCTCGGCAGCCCCGAGGCCGACGCCGTATGCCCGCCCAGGCCAGGCAAATAACAACCACCCCCGAGGAGCCTCCCCATGTCCCCGACCGATCGCCGCACGTTCCTCGCCCGCACCACGGCCGCCGCCGCCGTCCTCGGGTTTCCGTTCGCAGTCCGGGCCGGCGGCGGCGAAACACCCGACGCCGCATCGGCCGAGCGGCCGCCCGTCGATTACGCGGCCCTGTTCGCCGAGGCCCGCGAGCGGATGCAACGCGAGCACAAGCCCGGCGTCGTGATCGTGATTCCCGCCGATCCCGACGACGCCGCAGCCCTGGAACTGGCGATCACGTTTCTGCTCGCCCCCACCATCGTCGGGCCCATCGTCGTGGACGGGAAGTTCGTGCGTGATGCCGGTCCCGCGCCGGCCACCGCCCGCTTGTTCACCCGGGCGGTGTTCGTCGCCCTGCCACGCGACATGATCGCGGAATCGTTTTCCAGAGCCGATGCCGCGGCGTTCTCCCTGATCGTCGACTCCGAGGGCAACGTCGTCGAGTCGGTTCCCGCGCCCGCCATGCCCGCCGACGCAGCCGAGCGGGCCCTGCCGACCGCGGCCTTCAGCCTCGACCTGGTCACCGACGTGAACGCCCGGCTCGACGGCCCCAACGGTCAGCGGCTCGCGACCGACGCCAAAGCCCAGCGGGCGGCGCTCGCCGACGGCGGCCGGGAGATCGACCGGCTGCTCGAACTCCTGGCCACTGGCAGCGAGCGGGCACGCGAACTCGCCACCAACGGTCTCGCGGCCCAGGCAGCGGCTGCAGCCGCGATTCTGCTCGAGAAACGGAACACGGCCGCTCCGGAATTGGCCGAACGGATCGACGCCGCCTTCGTCGCCGCCTGCGGCAAACTCAAGCCCGATGCCATCGCGCCGCATCTGCCCTACGGCGTCGCCTGGCGCAACTTCAAGGTGTTCGAGGGCTGCGGCGAGACGACGGCAAAACTCGGCGACCGCGTGCTCCAACTCGCAGCCCAGCTTTCGGAGTGCGGCCTCAGTCGTCCCGGGCCGGCCGCCCGGCGCTTCCTCCGCTTCCTGAACAGTCCAGACTTTTCCCTGCCAAAGCTCCGATGATCTGCCTGCCACGAACATCGCCGCCCATCCGACTGGCAGCCGCCGTCCAGCCATACTGACCCGTCAGGAGCCACCAATGCCCAAGACCGATCGCCGCACGTTCCTCGCCCGCACCACGGCCGCCGCCGCCGTCCTCGGGTTTCCGTTCGCAGTCCGGGCCGCCGGCGGCGAAACACCCGACGCCGCACCGGCCGAGCGGCCACCCGTCGATTACGCGGCGCTTCTCGCCGAGGCCCGCGAGCGGATGCAACGCGAGCACAAGCCCGGCGTCGTGATCGTGATCCCACCCGATCCCGACGACGCTGCCGCCCTGGAACTGGCGATCACGGCGCTTCTCGTGCCGAGCGTCACGAGCCGCGGCGGCCGCGTGAACGTCGGTCTCGACGCGGCCACCGCACGGCTCTTTTCCCGGGCGGTGTTCGTCGCCCTGCCGCAGGATGAAGTCCAGAAGCGGTTTCCCCGCGCCGACGTCGACGCCCTGTGCCTGATCCTCGACGCGGCCGGGAACGTCGTCGAGCCGGGTGCCCCGCCCCCCGGTGATCAAGCCTACCGCCCCCAGCCCGGAGCACCGCTGGGCGCCGACTTCGCAACCGGCATCAACGCCCGGCTCGACGGCCCCGACGGTCAGCGGCTCGCGGCCGACGCCAAGGCCCAGCGGGCGGCGCTCGCCGACGGCGGCCGAGAGATCGATCGCTTGCTCGAACTGCTGGCCACAGACAGCGAGCGGGCCCGCGAACTCGCCGCCCAGGGCCTCGCGGCACAGGCTGCGGCCGGTACGGCGATCCTCCTGGAGAAGCGGAAAACCGCCAGCCCGGAATTGGCCGGCCGGATCGACGGCGCCTTCGTGGCTACCTGCGGCGATCTCGCGCCCGACGCCGCAGCACCACACCTGCCCTACGGCGTCGCCTGGCGCGACTTCACGGTGTTTTTGGATTGCGGCGGCGTGTGCGCCACCCTCGGCGACCGTCGGGTCGACATCGTGGCGCCCGCCAAGTGCGGCCTCAGTCGTCCCGGGCCGGCCGCCCGGCGCTTCCTCCGCTTCCTCGGCAGCCCCGAGGCCGTCGTTGCACAGGCAGACCCATGACCGCGGCGGCCGCGGCGGTCGCCGCCATCGAGCCGGTGGGCGTGGGCTTTGCCCTCCACCCCGACGCCGAATACCTCGGCCTGTGTCGCGGGATCATCGAGGACGACGCCGAGTTCTTCGAGATCGCCCCGGAGTCGCTCTGGCTCCCCGCGGCCGACGGCACGCTCGCGCCCAGCCCCTGGGCCGACATGATCGCCGACCTCTGCTCGCGGTCGGGCAAACCGGTGGTCGGCCACGGCCTCGGCCTGTCTCCCGGCCACGGCGGCGACGACGAGCCGCGGCTGGCCCGCTGGCTGGAGGCGATCGCCCGCGATCACCACCGCCTCGGCTTCCGCTGGTACACCGAGCACCTCGGCTGGATCACCGCCGCGGGACGAGAGGCCGTGCTGCCGCTGCCGCTGCCCCCCACCGCCGAGGCCGCCCGCACCACCGCCGCACGGCTCGCCCGCCTGCAACCGATCATCCCCGTCGTCGGCTTCGAGAACCAGGTGTCGTACTTCAGCTTCGGCGACCCGCGGCAGGAGGCGGGGTTCTGGAACGCGATCTGCGCGGCCGGCGACCTGTGGCTGCTCCTCGATCTCCACAACGCGTTCACCCAGTGCCAGAACATGGCCGTGCCGCTGGACGACTATCTCGCCGACCTCGACCTGTCGCGGGTCATCGAGATCCATCTCTCCGGCGGCAGCGAGAGCGAGGCGGCCTGGCTGCCCTCCGGCCGCGTCCTGCGGATCGACTCCCACGACGGCCCGGTTCCGGAGCCGGTCTGGGAGGCCTTCGCGGCGATCCGGCCCCGCTGCCCGCAGCTCAAGGGGGTCGTGGTCGAGCGGCTCAACGGCACCCTCGAGCCGGACGACGTGCCGCCGCTGGCCGCGGAGGTGCGGCGCGCAAAGCAAATCTTCTGGAAAGGGTGACCGCCATGCTCCGCGCCGTCCAGGAACTCCTCCTCGAGTGTCTGCTCGCCGACGACCCGGTGCGGGCCCTCGCGGACGCGCTGCCCGGGGCCGCGGATCTGTCGGCCGAGGAGCGGGCCTGGCTCGCGGGACTCGACCGCGACGGCCTCGCGGTCACGGCGCTGATCGTGAAGAAGCTCCGCTTCGAGCGGCTCACGCTCGCCAGCCGGGAGCGGCAGGACCTGTTCGACGCCGAGCCGGCCCGGTTCATGCAGCGCTACCGGGAGTCCACCGCGGCGGTGCCGCCGACCGGCTACTTTCCCACGCAAGAGGGCGAACTGTTCCGCGGCTGGCGCGACGGCCGATAGGCCCCGTCCGGCCGGGCTGCTATCCTGAAGGTCCGCTGTCGCACCCCTTCCTCCCGCGAGACCGTGCCATGCGCCTGTTCGCCATCCTGTCGCTCGCCCTCGTCGCCTTCACCCTCTGTTTCCAGGAGATCGCCGTGCCCGCCGACCAAGTCGCCGCCGAAGTCCCCCACCCGAAGCTCCCCGAAGGTGCCGGCGCCATCGATGCCGACGCCCCCAAGACGTTCACGACCACCCAGTCGGGGCTCAAATATCGCGTCCTCCGCAAGGGCGCCGGCAAGCAGCCGAAGGCGACCGACACGGTGAAGGTCCACTACCACGGCTGGCTCGACGACGGCACGAAGTTCGACAGTTCCTACGACCGCAGCGAGATGATCGAGTTTCCGCTCAACGGCGTGATTCCGGGCTGGACCGAAGGCATGCAGCTCGTTGGCGAAGGGGGCATGATCGAGCTCGAAATCCCCAGCAAGCTCGGCTACGGGGCCCGGGGTGCCGGCGGGGTCATTCCGCCCAACGCCACGCTCCATTTCCTCGTCGAACTCAAGGCGGTTCGCTGAGCGGCCGAGCACCCTTGGCCGCCACGCCCGACCCCGCCGTCTACCTCGACCACGCCGCGACGACGCCGCTGCGTGACGAGGTGGTCGAGGCGATGGCCCGCGCCCAGGCCGACGCCTGGGCCAACCCGTCGAGCCCGCACGCCGCCGGCCGCGTTGCGCCCGATTGGGTGTTTCCGGACGGGCCCCCGGCCCCACGGTTCGTCGCCACGACGCTCGTAAGCAGCCAGTCGGGAAGGATAGTCCTGCCAATCCCGCTTCCGCAACGGTTTCCCGGCCGATGAGCCCCTCATGAGCCTCGGGGAGAGCGGCCTGGCAGTCCGGAGGCGGTTTCCCGAAGCGCCGAAACACCGCTCGCACCCCGCTGCGATGGCGATTTTCTCGACTCGGCGCAGACCGTC
>JBKDUV010000129.1:0-4080 GCA_046339335.1 Planctomycetia bacterium
GGCGTCCCAGTCCGAACTCCCGAGCGACCGCCGTGCCTCGGCGGCCGAGCCGACGGCGGAGGCGTGGTAGCCGAGACCGCAGAGCCACTGGGCGACACCGGACGCCGCGCGGCGATCGCCGTCGACGACGAGGATCCGCGCGGAACGGGGACGGGCCTGGAGGGAGTCGAGCATGGTGGCGTCCGGAAGGCGGAGACCGCCGGCCGGGTCTCCACGAATCTTTAGGTCGCAGAATGGCGACGGAAAAGTCGCCGCAGGGCGACCCGTTTGCCGAAACGGCAGCGTCGGCCCGGCAGACCCGGCACGACCCCTGCGACCGTCACTCCGGCGGCCGTTCGGGATCGGCTGCGACGTGGTTGACGTCGCCGAGATTCACCGCGTCGGCGATCCGGTCGGCCGCCGGGCCGAGGAGGATCTCGCGGTTCTCGAACAGCGCCTCGGGATCCTGGTCGAGCATCCGGATCCGCCGTTTACGGAAGGAAAAGAAGGCGATCACCGCCAGGGCGGCGATGGCGAGAACGAGCACGACCGCGGTGAAGCCGCGCTCCGCCGACTGGATCAGGCCCGTGATCCGATCGCCGAACAGGAAGGCGAGGCCGAAGAACCCGCCGATCACGACCGACGCGCAGATGAAGTCGGCGAGGAGGAACCAGCGGTACTTCACCCGGAGGATGCCGGCGGTGAGATAGAAGGGGCTGCGGAGGCCGACGAGGAATCGGGCCACGAAGAAGGCCTTGATGCCGTGCTTTTGGAGCAGGTCCTCGATCGTCTTTTCCCGCTGGGGAGTGAGAAACCCGGACCACCAGGGATGCTCGCGGAGGATTCGCGCCCCGGCGAAGCGGCCGATCGCGTACATCAGGCTGTCCCCGAGGAGCGCTCCGACGAGGCAGGCGGGAAGGGCGTAGTACCAGCGGAGGGCACCCGCCTTGCTCAGGGCGCCGGCCGCCACGATCGCCACCTCCTCCGGCACCGGCAGGCCGATTCCCGTCAGGGTGAGGAAGAGCACGATCCCGAGGTAGGAACCCGGAGCAAGCCAGTCAAACATGGAGGGGGAACGGCGGGTGCGGGTTCCGGGTTCGTCGGAGGCTCAAACCTCCCAGTGGGATTGTAACCGCCAGTTTGGCCGCGGCAGAGGCCCGGTTTCCGCAGCGGCCGCGGGAGCCTCCCACCGAGCCGATCGGACCGCCCGCCGCAGTGCCCACGGGGTGTCCAGCGGCGCCGACGCCGCGGAAAACACACTGTCTTGGGGCGCGGGGGGCGCAAGCTTGCCTGCGGCCCACTCGCCCCGCGATCGTACCCTCGTGCCGGGTCGATCACGCGGGCGAATCCTCGCCCGCTCCCGCGAAGCGGCACGTCTGTTCGGACGACGTGTTGTCGGGCGGCGCGATCGCTGCCGTGGCCCGACACGACGTAGGCCGATGCGAACGGTCGCCACACGGCGGCCGCTCACTGGCCATCTTTCGTCCTCCCGGCATCCAGGCCGGGGGCTTTTCCGGGCAGCGGACGCCATGGTCCCTGTTCCCTAGAAGTCAAAGGTTTCTCCCCATGAAATTCCTCTTCTCCCTTGCCTGCAGCATCGCGCTGCTGGCAGCCGGCAACGCCCACGCGGCGAGCATCAACAACGGCAACATGGCCGCGTGGTCCGCCACCCCGACCTGGACGACGGGCGACAAGACCTTCACCTACCTGTCGAGTTCCGGGAGCTGGAATGGCTCGGAACTGCTGACGCTGTCGGTGAACATCCTGCAGAACTCCCACTCGCTGGGCATCGTCTCGCTCAGCGATTACATCGGCCCGCAAAGTTTGAGCGTCTCGTACCGGGTCGACATCAGCGGCATCTCCGAGTTCAAGACGGTCGCCCTCGACCAGAACCACACGGGGGACAACGTGACGACCTACAAGGACGTCTTCGGCAGCCTGGGGGATCTCCAGACATACACCACCCCCGGCGCCGGGACCCTGGCGGCGCTCGTGGCAATCAACAACGTGGCACCGGCCGATGCGCCGCTGCCGAACCTCCAGAGCATCTGGGTCCGCGACACGATCGTGATCGACGACACGGGGTCGCTGTTCGGCGTCTCGAACACCTACGTGCAGATGGTGCCGGAGCCGGGCACGTATGCGCTCGCCGGGGTCGGGATCGCGGTCGCCGCCGCCCAGCGGCTGCGCCGCCGCCTCGGCCGTTGCGCCTGAGCGTCAGGAATTCATGGCACACGGTCCTGGGCGGGGTTGCGCTCAGGACCGTGTCGCCGTGGATGCGACCTCGATCCCGGGGCCCGGGTCGATCGTCGTCGTGCCGGCATCGACGTTCGCGAGCAGGACGCGGACCGCAGCCGGGCCGCGGCCCGGCAGGACGAGGATCGCCCCGACGTCGCCTCCCGGCGGCGCGATCGTCTCCAGCCCGGCGGGGCCGAGCACGTAGGCCGCCGTGGAAAGGGCGTCGGCGACGGCAGCCGTAGGGGCGATCACGGTCGCGGAGAGCACGCCCTCGGCGGGCCGGCCGGTCCGCGGGTCGAGAATGTGACCGAGCCGGCGGCCGCGGTCGACGAAGAACTGCGTTCCCGAACCGCTCGTTCCGAGCGCCTGATCGACGAGCGTGATCGTAGCCAGCCTGCGTCCTGGAAACAGCGGATGCCGCAGCCCGACCTGCCAGCCCCGGCGACCGGGCAGGGCCGGCCCGTGGACGCCGCGGGCCCGGACGCTGCTCTGCCCGCCATGGACGAGCACGCTCGGCACGCCGGCGTCGGCGAGCAGGTCGACCGCCCGATCGATCGCCCAGCCCTTGCCGATCGCCCCCGGATTGATCTCGATGCCCGGCCTCGTGAACCGCACCCGGCGGCCGGCCGCGTCGAACTCGACCTGCCGCATGCCCGACGCAGCGCAGGCTGCGGCCAAATCGTCCGCGGTCGGCGTCCGTCCCTGCCGGCGCAGGAATCCCCACGCCCGCACGAGGGCGCCCGCGGCGATGTCGAACCCGCCGCCGGTCCGGTCGTGAAGCTCGCGGGCGAGGAGGAGGAGCCCGTGCACCGCCTCCGACACCGGCTGCCACCCCGCAGCGGCGCCGGCATTGACCCGGGAAATCTCGCTCGTCTCCCGGTAGACGCTGATCACGGCCTCGATCTCGTCCACGAGGTCGAGGGCCGCGCAGCCCAGTTCCGTGGCGTCGGGCACCTCGCCGACATTGAAGACGACCTCGAATCGGCAGGCCATCGCCTCCCGGCCGACGACCAGCGTGTGAATGTCGGCGTCTTCGTTCATGTCATCACCATCCCGGTGGCCAGCGCCGATCGGAAAGCATCTGCCACGGAGGCGGAGGGGTCGGCGTGAGGATCGTGAGCGTGCCAGCGAGCGAACTCATGCCCGTGCCGGATCTGGCCCCTATCGCGGCGCCAGCCCGCGGTCGAAGGCGTCCTGGTCGCGGCGAAAGACGGCCAGTTCGCGCTCGAAGTCGGCCAGCGAAATCCGGTAGGCGGGCTGCTCGTCGGTGTGCGCGTGGCAGTGGGCCACGAGGAGACGGTGGAGAAACTTGAACAGCTGGCGCGGCACCCGCAGGCCGCGCAGGCCGTCGATCAGCCGGCGCCGGTCGACGGCCGGATCGAACAACTGGCCGAGCGTGGCCGGCGGCGTGGTCGCGCTCGCGGCCCGGACGCGTGCCGAGGCGATGTCGTAGAGCGTCTCGCCGGACCATTCCAGCGACGGCACGAGGTTCTGCTTGTCGAGCCGGGCCCGCTGGTTGAACGTCTCGGTCTCGCGCTCGATGAACCGGTAGAGCTCTCCCGGTAGCAGGAGCTTGCAGCCCAGGCCCGGCATCTTCAGGAACTTGTTGTCGAAGATCGGCCAGATCACCTGCCGCATCCGTGCGGCGGAACCGGTGATCACGTGCGGCCCGTCGAGGCGGTCGCCGATCACCACGAGGCCGGCGTAGCCGAGCGTTGCCAGCGCGCACTGCAGCTTGGCCAGCAGTTCGTAGCGGTCGTCGCTCCGCGCCAGGGCGGGGAGCGGCTGGCCGGCGAGATCGACCTCCGGCATCCGGGCCAGCGCCGGGACGAGCTGGCCGAGCGTGCGGTTGCCGGTCCGCAT
>JBKDUV010000130.1:0-5263 GCA_046339335.1 Planctomycetia bacterium
TCGAGCCCTTCGAGACGGAGTTCCGCATCCGGCTCAAGGCCGATGGCGTCCTCCAGGAGATGGTGCCGCCTCCCAAGCACCTGGCGTTCGCGATCACGACGCGGATCAAGGTCATGGCCAACCTCGACATCGCCGAGCGGCGGCTGCCGCAGGACGGCCGCATCGAGCTCTCGGTCGGCGGCCATCCGGTGGACCTGCGGGTCAGCGTGCTGCCCACGTTGTTCGGCGAGAGCGTGGTGATGCGGGTGCTCGACCGCGGCGTGGTGTCGCTCGACCTGGGCAAGGTCGGGCTGGCGGACGCGACGCTGCGGAAGTTCCGCGAGGTGATCGCGCGGCCCAACGGCATCGTGCTGGTGACCGGGCCGACAGGTTCGGGCAAGACGACGACGCTCTACTCGGCGCTCTCCGAGCTCAACACCATCGACGACAAGCTGATCACCACCGAGGATCCCGTCGAGTACGACATCGACGGCATCATCCAGGTGCCGATCGACGCCGAGATCGGCAACACGTTCGCCAACTGCCTGCGGGCCATCCTCCGCCAGGATCCCGACCGGATCCTCGTCGGCGAGATCCGCGACGTGGAGACGGCGGAGATCGCCGTCCAGGCCGCGCTCACCGGCCACATGGTGTTCTCGACGTTGCACACCAACGACGCCCCGTCGACGGTGACGCGGCTCCGGGACATGGGGGTGCCGCCGTTCCTGATCACGGCCACCGTGGAGGCGATCCTCGCGCAGCGGCTCGTCCGCCGGATCTGCGGCAACTGCCGCGAGGAGGTGGTGCCCGGCGCCGACGTCCTCGCCGACCTGGAGCTGACCAGCGACCAGGCCGTGGGCCGGAAGTTCTACCGGGGCCGGGGCTGCGACAAGTGCAACCGGTCCGGCTACAAGGGGCGGCTCGGCCTGTTCGAATTCATGATCCTGAACGACGAGATCCGCGATCTCGTGATGCGGAACGCCTCCACCGAGGACATCCGCGAGGCGGCCCGGCGGGCCGGCATGGTCACGCTCCGCGACTCGGGCCTGGCCCAGGTCTACGAGGGGATCACGACCGCCGAGGAAGTGATCAGGGAAACCATCCTCGAAGCCTGAATCGGAAGGACACGCAATGCCCACGTACCAGTTCGAGGCCATCGACGCCGCCACGGGCAAGGAGATCCGCGACACGGTGGACGCGGCCAACGAGGCCGAGGCGCAGGCCACGATCCGCTCGATGGGCCTGATGGTCACGAAGCTCAAGGCCCAGCGGGCGAAGGCCGCGGCCAAGGCGTCCGGCGGGGGCCGCAAGCCGGGGCGGAGCTTCGCCATCGGCGCGGTGAAGACGAGGGAACTGACGCTGTTCACGCGGCAGCTCTCCATCCTCCAGGACGCGGGCCTGCCGATCCTGCGCAGCCTGAAACTGCTGGCGGAAATGCAAAAGCCGGGGCGGCTGAAGAACAGCCTGCTCGACGTCTGCGACGAGATCGAGGGGGGGGCGACGCTGTCGGAGGCGATGGCCAAGAGCCCGAAGGCCTTCAACCGGCTGTACTGCAACATGATCCGGGCCGGTGAGGCCGGCGGCGCGCTGGAGGTGATCCTGCGCCGCCTGGCGGAGTTCATGGAGCGGAGCGAATCGCTGAAGCGGAAGGTGAAGGGCGCGCTCGTCTACCCGATCGTCGTCGTGATGGTCGCCGTCGGCATCCTGTCGTTCATCATGGTCTCGATCGTGCCGCAGTTCAAGAAGATCTTCGACGACTTCGATACCGAGCTGCCGACGATGACGCTGATGCTCATCGACATCTCGAACTGGGTGGTGAAGTGGTGGTTCCTGATCCCGGCGTTTCCCGTCGGCATCAACCTCGTCGTCCGGCTGATCAAGCTCATTCCCTACGGCAAGTTCGGCTGGGATCTGTTCGCCCTCAAGGTGGTGGTCTTCGGCCAGCTCGTGGAGAAGAACATCCTCGCCCGGTCGTCGCGGACGCTGGCCACGCTGCTGGCCAGCGGCGTGCCGATCCTGGAGTCGCTGAACATCACCAAGGACACGTCGGGCAACATGATGTTCGAGCGGCTGTTCTCCAAGGTCTCGGAGTCGATCCGGGACGGCGAGGCGATCGCCAAGCCGCTCAAGACTTACGCGGTGCCGCCGTTCAACGCGGTGGCGCTCCTCTTCTGGACGGCCTTCGTGCCGCTGGTCGGCGCCCTGCTCTACGTGATGCGCTGGAAGAAGCCGGTGGTCGACGACCTGGCGGTCAACATGGTGGACGTGGGTGAGGAGTCGGGCGAGCTCGACACGATGCTCTTCAAGGTCGCCGACACCTACGACGAGGAGGTGGCGGTGCTGACGGAGAGCCTGACGAGCCTGATGGAGCCGCTGCTGATCATTTTCCTGGGGGGCGCGGTGGGGTTCATCGTCATCGCCCTGTTCATGCCGCTGGTGAAGCTGATCCAGACCCTGACGTGAGGTCCGTGATGGTCGCCGTCGCCGCAGAGCCGAGATCGGCCGCCGCCGCGCCGCGGGCGCGGGGCCGGTCGGGGTTCACGCTCATGGAGCTGATGGTCTCGATCTCGATCATCGCGATCCTGATCGGCATCGTGGCGGGGGCCGCCGCGGCCGCCCGCGCCGGGCAGAAGCGGTTCAAGGCCGCGGCGGACATCGCCAAGCTCGACGCGGTGATCCAGCAGCACTTCACCTGGTGCCAGTCGCTGCGGCTGCCGGGCGGCGGCAGCCGGGCCGTTCTCGTGGCCCGGCGGATCAGCGGCGACATGCCCGACACGTGGGCGGACGTCGAATTCATGGCGCAGCCGGCGAACGAGGCGAACTTCCAATCGGGCCCGCAGCGGACGTACGTGGGAATCTGGCGGTCACTGCGGGCGGCGAACGCCAGTTCGCCCTCCGCCACCGTCGCCGACGCCGAGTGCCTCTACATGATGGTCAGGTTCGGCGGGCTCGCCGACTGCCTGGCCTGCAGCGACGTCGATGGAATCGGCATCGGCGACACCGACGGGGACGGGGCGATGGAGTTTCTCGACCCCTGGGGCAACCCGATCCGCTTCGTGCTCTGGCCACAGCAGTTTCAAGTTCCGCCTGGCGGGGCATTTTTCCCGGATGTATCCCGGACGCGGCCGTTGATCTTCTCCGTCGGACCGGACGGGCTGGGGACCACCAGCGTCAACTCCGGCGGCAACCTCGTCCTCACGGGTGGAAAGAGGAGCGGTCTCGGTGGCCATGACGGATCCGACAGCGACCGGCGGGCGGACAACGTCACGAACTTCGACGCGGAGGCGAAACGATGACTCGTCGCATGCCGCGTCACGGCTTCACGCTCGTCGAACTGCTGGTGGTGGTCGCCATCATGGTGCTCCTTTACGGGCTGTTGCTCGCCCGGATGGCGCCCTCCAAGGGAGGCCAGTGCCGGGACGCGGCGAACATGCTTGCCGGGGCCATTACGGAGGCCTGGTCGCGGGGCCTGGGCAACCCTGCTGGCAGTGCTCTGGTCATCGAGTCGAATGGCTCGATGGCCGTGTCGCTGGCGGCCGCGACCGTGCCGCCGCCGATCGAGGGCCGGGTGGCGGGCCCGGTGGGCACGACCGTCAGCGTCACGGGTGCTTCGGATTCCGCCGCACTGGCCGACGGCTATCAGATCCAGTTTTTTCGCACGGGATCCGGTGCCGTGCCTCCGTCGCCGTGGTTCGGCTACGCCAACGGCAGCGTCTCGCTTCGCGGCGGCGCCGGCCAGACGGCCGACAACACGATCTTGCCGGTCGGCAACGACCTTCAGTGCCGCGTGCTCTGCCGGCCAACCAAGGCCGAGCGGGTCGTCACGTTCCCGAAGATGGCGGCGATCGACCTGCGGTGGAGCGGTGTCGAAGGGGGAGGCAGTCTCGCCAACGGAGGAGACATCACGCTCCTGTTCGATGCTTTCGGCAGGGCTGCCGGAGTGCTCGCGGGCACCTCCGAGTTCGCGTCTTCGACGGTCGTCTATTTCCTCGTCGCAGCCCAGTCTGACATCGAGAGCAACACGTCGCTCGCCAGCCCTCAATCCCGTTGGGTCGTGGTATCGCCGCAAACGGGACGGGTGACGGTTGCGGCGAACAATCCCGCAAGTGACGTCGCGACGGCCCGGCGGTTCGCCCGGCCCGGCGCGTCGATCTGCAGGTGATCACATGGCGCCCATGAAAACGTTCCGTTTTCAAACCACAGAGGCGGCCGCGGAGCGATCGCGGGCGGGCCTCTCGCTCCTCGAAGTGCTGATCGCCTGTGGCATCCTGGCACTGGGGCTGTCGGGGCTCGCGGCGGTCTTGCCGGCGGCCAGCCTCCGGTTCGGCGAGGCGGCGGTCGCCGACCGGGCCCGGTTTTTGGCGGCCAACGCCCATGCCGAGATGCTCAACCGCGGGCTGACGAGCGCAGCCGCCGGCTCGGGCGACTGTGTCGCCTTCGGACACGTCGCAACTGCCGCGGGGACTGCGTCACAGAACGTTGTCGCTGCGAACAGCGGATTTCTGAGCCAAAGAATTGATGCAAGTCGCGGTTTTATTTTTGACGACGACCTGGTTTTTTCGCTGGTCGAGGACGGACCTGCGAACTCATACGTCGACTTCATCGGGCCGCGCGAGTACCGCGAGTCGCTTGTCTGGGGAGCGACGCTCGTGCCCTTGGAAACCCCATGGCGTGTGGGCGGTCCGGCGACGTTGTCGATCGCCGTGTTTCGCAAGGCAGGAGCGAGGAAGGTTGTCACGCTGACCCGCGGCTCGGACGGATCGTGGCAATGTGGCAATGAGGCGGATCGGCTTCTTTTTCTCAAGGCCTGCTCATCGGTGCTGCTCGTCCAGGTGGACGGCACCTTTGTCCGGCCCGAATGGCTGCCGATTCGGGCGTCATGGAGCGGGAGAGTCGCCCTGACAACGGACGACGTCGCGAGCATTGGTTCCGCGGCAACGATCCAGGTGATCGGCTTCGAGGGTCTGGTACGGGTCGAGCATCACCCGGTGACCTTGCAGTGAGAGGTGCGGCAATGATCAACGAAACGGGACGCAACGGGGCCGGGAGACGGGCTGGCGTTCTGCTCCTGCTCGTGCTCATCGCGTTGACGCTGTTCCTGCTCATCGGCGTGGCCATGCTCGTCAATGCCACGCGGGCGCGGATGACGGCTCGGGCCTTCGGCACGGCGACCGACCAGCTCGAGGCCTACAACGACCGGGCCGCGCTCGACGAGGCGCTGATGGTCCTGCTTCGTGGGGCACGGAACCCGCCGCCCCAGATCAGCGAGTCGATCCTCGCGGAC
>JBKDUV010000131.1:0-4932 GCA_046339335.1 Planctomycetia bacterium
CTCGAGGAGATTCCCATGTCCACTTTCCACCGTCAGCGACGTCGCGTTCCCGTCCTGGCCCTCTTTCTCGTTGCCGCGACGAGCGGCGTGCAGCCCGTCTCCCCGGCTTGGGCCGCCGAGCCGGCCCCACTCACGGCGCTCTCCCCCGCCGAGGCCACGGCACTGATCAAGGAAGCGAACCCGCCGAAAATGGTGCGCGTGGCGGTCACTGAACTCTCTCCCGAGGTGGCGGCGATTCTCGCCGGCTCGAAGTCCGGCCTCAGACTCGATGCCCTGACCTCAATAACGCCGGAAGTCGCTACGGCCCTCGCTCCGCACGCCGGTGAGCTCGTCGTGGGCGTGACGGAACTTTCGGATGAAGCGGCAGCGGCGTTGGCGAAGCACGTCGGCGACCTCCAGTTCCCCAATCTCACGAGCCTGTCTTCCCTGCCTCTGGCCGAGCGGATAGGCCGGCAGACGGTCGTCGGGCTCGAAAGCGTGTCCCGGGTCTCCCCGGAGATCGCCCGGGCACTCTGCCCGCCCGTGGACCTCAAGGACAAGTCGCTCGGCTATCGCTGGATCACGATCGGCCTCACGGAAATTCACCCCGAAGCCGGGGCCGCGATCGCGGCCAGCCGCCACGGCTTCGCGATGCCACGGCTGGAATCGATCTCGGCAGAGGCGGCCGCGTCCATGTCGGGCGCGTTCCTCAACATGCGGATGTGGGGATTGAGAACGCTCGCGCCGGCCGAGGCTGTCGCACTCGCCACGGGGGGCGGCATCCTCGACATCCGGGGCTTCGGCCCCGAGATTCGCGACGACACGGCCGCGGCCATGGCAGAGCTGATCGGGAGGCGCGGAACTCGGCAGATCGACCTCAACGGCCTGGAAAAGCTCTCGTCGCCGGCGCTCGCCGTCGCGGCTCTCACGAAGAAAAACAATCGGAATGGGCCGCACGGCTCACTCGGTGGCGTCAGCGAAGTAACGGCCGAAGTCGCCCAGGCGCTCGCGGAATGCACGGAGGCGATCAACGGTCTTCCTGCCCTGGAGTCATTCACGTCGGCCCCGCTGGCGGCCAGGTACGCCAGTCAGAAAGAACCGGTGATCTTGAAGAAACTGACGTCGATTCAGGACGACGTCGCCGCCGCGTTGGCCGCCCACCGGGGGAAAATGGATCTTTCCGGCCTGAAGTCGCTCTCCGTTCCGGCAGCCGCGGCGTTTGCCACGCACGAAGGAGAACTCTCCCTCGATGGCCTCGATGAGATCAGCGACGAGGCGGCGGAGGCGCTCGCGAAGGCGGTCGGCCAGGTTTCCGTGAAGCGGCTGCGCAATCTCTCCCCCGCAGCCCGGGCCGCTCTCGGGTCGAACCCGAAGATCAGCCTGGCCCCGGCACAGCCCGCTCCCTGACCGGCAGCGACTTCGGCAGACCGGGCTCGCCGCCAGCAGGCCCGCCGAGCCGTCAGGAATTGACGACGTTCCGTGGCGTCCCGGCCACGAAGCCGCGGAGATTGTCGGCACTGGTCTCGATCAGCCGGCGCCGGGCGTTCCGTGTCGCCCAGGCGACGTGGGGCGTGATCACGCAGTTCCGGGCCGTGAGCAGCGGATTCGTGGCGGAGGGGGGCTCCGCCGCGAGCACGTCGAGCCCCGCCCCGGCGATCCGGTCGGCTTCCAGGGCGGCCGCCAGGGCCGGCTCGTCGATGAGCGGCCCCCGCGACGTATTGATGAGGAACGCCGTTCTCTTCATCTTGGCGATGTTTCTTGCGTTCATGAGCCCGGCCGTCGCCGGCGTGAGCGGGCAGTGGAGGCTGACGACGTCGCTCTCGCGGAGGAGCGTGTCGATGTCGGCCGCCTCGGGCCCGCCCGCGGCGCTGAGCCGGTGGGCCAGGATTCGCATCCCAAAGGCCCGACCGATCGCCGCCACGGCCCGTCCGATCCGACCGTAGCCGACGATCCCGAGCGTCAGGCCGGCGAGTTCGACGAGGTCACCGTCCCAGTAGCAGAAGTCCGGGCAGGATGACCAGCGACCGGCCCGGACGGTCGCCGCATGGTGGCCCACCCGATTGGTCAGTTCCAGGAGCAGGGCGAACGTTGCCTGGGCCACGTTTGGCGTGCTGTATTCCGGCACATTGCAGACTGGGATCCCCCGGGCCCGGGCCGCCGCACCATCGACCACGTTGTGGCCGGTCGCGAGCACGCCGATGTAGGCGAGGCCCGGAAGTGCCTCGATCGCGGCCGCGTCGATCGGGACCTTATTGGTGAGCAGGCATTCCGCCCCCGCCCCTCGGGCGACGACCTCGCCGGCCGCTGTGCGGTCATGGACGGTGAGCACCCCGAGGGATTCCAGCGGCGACCAGGAAAGGTCACCGGGATTCGTCGTCCAACCATCCAAAATAGTGATTTGCATCGAACTTCACGTCGCTGGAAGGAGAGGGGAACGGAGCAGTCTAATGATTTTCAGCTGTTTTTCAGCGAAAAAAATCTTTTCGACCGCTTTGGCACGTGATGTGCAACATGTCCTTGGGGGGCATGGTCCGTTGGACCTTGCCCTCTGATTCAGGCGTGGACTGCGCGTGGCCCTGTGCGGCCTCGCGCCCGAACGCGCCGCCCAGGGACCGTTTTGTGGCTTTTTTGAAGGTTTTTTGTCCCCCCTTGCGCGAAAGGACCGCTGCATGACAACTCGGCGTCGACATTCCGACCGCACTCCTGAATAGTCGTCTGGATAGCGGCCTCAAAGGCCCTTGTCTCGCGATTTTTCGGCTGTTTTCACTGCTGTGGGGGCTGCTGCGCGGGTTCTCCTCCGGGGAACTGCGGGGCGGTTTCCTCAGACCGTGGGGCCGTACGTCCATCGGACACATCTGGGGAACCGCGGTTTTTCCGCGGTTTCACGCTGTGTCCGCGTGCCTACGTCTGCTCCAGGACCACCAAGGTCCAGGGTCTCACCATTTTGGTGAGGCGGTCACGGTTTTGGTGATCACCGATTCTGTGAGCAGGGTTCGGCAGACTGTCCGAGTTGTTCGCCATCGTTCGCAGGCACATGCGAACCATCGCAGCAAAACACATGAAACAGAGCCAGGTAACGGAGGAAAGCGAGGCAGTCGTGGTATTTGGCACGCGGGTTGCGTTTCCGTCCGTCGCCCTGCGGGGTCGGGTCACCAGTGACAAGGTGCTCCGGTCTTCATCGTCCATCCGGGTCCGGAAGGCCCGGCGAGTTCTTCAGGTCTTTTTTTCTTCAGCAACGAAAAGGAAACTTCTCATGAGGTCCACTGCTCTCAAGTCTCTCGCCGGCCGATGTGCGCTGGCCGTCCCAGGTATCGCCGCCATGCACTTTGCCTCGCCGGCAAGGGCGGAAGTTGTGTTCGGCAATTTGGGGGATGTCGATCAGCGAACGCTGGGAACGACTTCTACCGATCTGATACCCGAAAGTTGGCTCGCTCAGGGCTTTTCCACCGGCACATCGTCTCGACTCGACCTGGCTTCGCTCACGCTCGGTCTCTCGTCGGTAACCGGGACAAACGTCACCGTTTCGATCTTCAGCGATGCCTCGGGGCTCCCGGGTTCCTCGATCTGGACGTCGAGTCCGACCCTGGTGACCGGGACTGCCAAGTTCAGTTTCTCAAGTCCCAGCATGCCATCGCTGACGGCGGGCACGAGCTACTGGATCGTTCCGAATGGGGCCAAATGGTTCTATGTTGCTGGCACGCCGGCATCCCCGTCGCAGCAGAACGGTTCGGGGTATCAATACCTCGGCCTGTCGCAGGGCGAAGGGAACACGCCGCTGCCTTCGGGACCGTGGACCGCCCCGATCACCTCGGGCGGAATCACGCGGTACGCTGTCTCGATCAACGCGGTTCCCGAGCCCTCCACGCTCGCTCTGGCGGGCATCGGTGTGGCTGCCCTCGGTGGCCTGGAACTTCGCCGGCGGTCGCGACGGAATGGCGGCAGCAAGTGACCTGGGCTGAAAGAAGTTGCGATCGACCGTTCCACGGCCGCTTCATCTGCCGATGACCTGCAGACACGGACGACGCAACCGACAAGCCGCGGCGTCCCCGAGTGGGCGCCGCGGATTTTTCGTAGACTTGCCCAAGTCGTGGCCGGACGCCGCTTTCCGAACGCCTTGGAAGCCGAATTCATGCACCGCAGCGATTCCCGGCTTCTTGTCGCCGTCGCATGCTGCGTCGCCTGGTTTTTGCCGAGCCTGGCCGGCCGGCTGCCCGCCGTCGAACCAGAGTCGAGCGACGCGGCTCGGGCCGCCTACGCCTCCGCGGCCGCCCTCCAAAACCGTGAGGCGTGGGATCTCGCCGCCGAGGAGTGGCAGACTCTTATCCAGCGGCATCCGCAGGATCCGCGGGCGTTCAAGGCCCGCGACTCTCTGGCCATCTGCCAGCTCAAGCGCGGCGACCAGTGGCCGGCGGCCTCGAAGACGCTCCGCGACGTGATCTCTGGTCCCGCCGACGAGGCTACGAAGGCACTCGCCCGCTGGGAACTTGGCCGTGGAATGTTCGTCGCGGCCCAGGCGAATCCGTCCGCCGAGGCCTGGACAGCCGCTGCGACAAGCCTTCGGGAGTTCCTGGAAAAGTCTCCGGGGCAACCGCAGGCGGCCGATGCCGCCCACTTCCTCGGGGAGGCGCTGTGGCAGGCAGGCAAGCGGCCCGAGGCGATCGCGACCTGGTCGCGGTTCGTCACCGATCACCCCGACGCCCCGCGTCTCGCCGACGTGCTCTACGCGCTCGGCGTCGGGCAGGCGGAGACGGGCAGTCGGGCCGAGGCGGCGGCCACGCTCGAACGCTTTGCCCGCTCGTTTCCCACGCACAAACTCGCCCCCGACGTCGCCCTCTGGCGGGCTGACCTCGCGCTGGCAGCCGACCAGCCGGCCGTGGCCGAGACGGTGCTCGCACCGGTTCTTTCCGGCACCGGGGCCCGCGCGGCCGAGGCTCTCGATCGACTGGGCACGGC
>JBKDUV010000132.1:0-8622 GCA_046339335.1 Planctomycetia bacterium
CCAGTCGGACGCGGGCATGGCAAGTGCCTGACGGGGCGGGAGCGGGCGAACCGCCCGATGTACGGAGGGCCCGGCAGACTCAGGCGGCCGGTCGAATCACTGTAGCCGCTTTTGGCTCTCCTCGCCATCGGCGGTGCACCCACCAGTACTGCCCGGGTGCACGGCGGATCGCCTGCTCGAGCAGACTCGTGTACCACTGGGACAGCGTCCGCAGGTCGGCGGTCTCCGGGCTTCCGCTGGCTGGGTCGGCCACGCCCTCCAGCCGCAGGTCGTAGTCGAACAGCCCGCCGCGCCGGGTTGCCGAGCAGACGAGCACGGGCGCCGACGACGAAAGCGCGAAGACGCCGATCGCCTTGTGGACGCTCGCCGGGCGTCCGAAGAAATCGACCCAGCAGCCCTTCGGCCCGGCCGCCTGGTCGCCGAGCAGACCGATGGCGCCGTTCTCGTCGAGCACCAGCGCCACGTCCGGAGCACTTCCCTTCTTGGGGAGGATCCGCTGGCCGCGGGACTCGCGAAACTCGGTCACGAACCGGTCGAGCAGCGGGTTGTCGAGTTCGCGTGCCACTGAGAAGACGCGGAACCCGAACAGGCCGAACAGATAGGCGGCGAGTTCGAAGTTGCCGAAATGCCCCGACAGGACCACCTTCGGCCGGTCGAGCCAGAGGAGACGGACGAAGTCCTCCATGCCGTGGATGTGCAGGTAGTGCCGCCAGGTGGGGCGGGTGATCACCCGGTTGGCGTGGGCGAGCTCCACGACCATCAGAAGAAGGTGCTCCCACATCTTTCGGGCCGTCTCGCGCCGGGTTTCGGCGTCGAACTCCGGGAACGCCGTCCGCAGGTTGTCGCGCACCACCTGGCGGCGGATCCGCAAGCGGTTGGCGAGAAACGACGAGAGCCGGCGGGCACCGCGCTCGCAGGTGGCCCGCGGCAGGGCCTGGATCACGCAGATCAGCACCCGCACCGCCGCATAGGTGGCGAGATCGAGGCAACGGGTGGCGAGGGGACGACTGGCCAAGGGGGCATCCGTGACGCGGGATGGCGGAGCGGGAAGAATTGTCGCCGCCGGGCCCGCCCGCGGACAGATCGGTTTTTTGCCCGGTTTCCTCCAGCCGCCCGGAAGATGGCGAGACTTTGCCGCGGCGTCAGCCGGCCGGCCGCGCCGCCGCCGCCGTCTGCCAGAGGAGCAGGGCGACGCTGACGGCGTTGAACAGGGCGTGCAGCAGGATGCAGGGAACGATCGAGCCGGTGCGCCGGACGATGGCCCCGAGGACGAGTGCCAGGGGGAACAACGGCAGGAATGCCAGCCCTTGGTTGACGTGGGCGGCCGCGAACAGGGCCGAGGCGAGGACGACCGCCACGCGGCCGTCGTCAGCGGGAAGTTTTTTCTCCAGCCAGCCCTGGAGGACGCGCCGGAAGAAAAATTCCTCCCACAGGGGGGCTGCGACCACGGCCGACGCCACCACGGTGCCGATCGACCACAGGTCGCGGTGCGTGTGCATGAAGTTGATCAGCGGATGCTTGTAGGGGACGATCGCGTTGAGCAGCACGGACATCGTCAACAGCGGTGCGACGAGCAGCGCGACTCCCGCGATCGCGATCAGCCGGTCCGCGGCCGGCCGCGGCGACGCGAGGCCAAGGTCCGCGAGGCTCGCGCCGCGAAGGCTGAGATAAGCGATCGCGAAGGCCGTCGTCGCCAGATTGGCGAACACGCTGAGCGCGATCAGCTTGTCCGCATCGTCCTGGAGGCGGAAGCCTGTCAGGCCGACCGCGAGGACGAGGAAGTGGATGAGCAGCACCTGGAGGACGTCGAAGCCGTTCCAGGAAACGGGGGCGTGGGGCCGCGGTGCGATGACCTGCAGGCCGGCCCGGAGCCGGCCGAGGATGACCGCCATCACGGCGGCGCTGGCGAGGACCGCCAGCGCGGTCAGCACCAGCCAGACGGCGGTCGTGGCGGACGGTGCAGCTGACGTGACGGCGATGTCGGCGGCGGCGAGCAGCATGCGTGTGGCGAGCCAACGGCGGGGCGGATCACGCGCTGCCGCGGAGCAGGACGCGGGCGGCGAGGAGGTACTCGGCACCGGACCAGACGGTGGCGATGACGGCCGCCCAGCCGCACCAGCCGGCGAGCGTCGGCAGGCCGGCGGCGGTGCCGATACCGGCGCGGACGGCCAGTTCGAGGCCGATGACGGCGCACTGGAGGACCATCTTGAGCTTTCCGGACAGGGCTGCGGAGAAGTCGCGGCCGGCGCGTTCCATCTCGGCCCGTACGGCCGTGACCACGAGCTCCCGGACGGTGACGACGACCGCCATCCAGGGAACGATCGCCGAGCCGGTCCGGTCGGCGAGCATGACGAAGCCGCCACAGACGATCACCTTGTCGACGAGCGGATCGAAGATTCTTCCCAGCCGGCTCACCTGCCCGAACCGCCGGGCCCACCAGCCGTCGACCCAGTCGGTCGAGGCGGCGACGACGAACAGGACGAGCGCCGGCCACCAGGCGGACCGCTCGATCGCGACGAAGAGCACGATGGCGAGCACGAGCCGCGCCGCCGAGAGCAGGTTCGGCACCGTCCAGACGCGGTCGAGTGAGGAGCTGGACATGGGAGGAAGATCGTACGCCCGTTGGCCGGTCGCGATGTCAGGTTGTTTCGCCCGCGAGCACGCCGGCGAGGTCGTAGCCGGCGGCGGCGACGATCTCCACGGGAACGATCCGGCCGGTCAGGGGCCGCCGGGCCGAGGTGCCGGGGGCGGTCACGTAGACCACGCAGTCGATTTCCGGCGCGTCCGCCTTGGAGCGGCCGATCCAGACGTCCTCGCGGTCGCCGCTTTGTCGGTCGATGATCACGTCGAGCGTCCGCCCCACCTGGCGACGGGCGTGGTCATGGGCGATTCCCTGCTGCACGATCATCAGCTCGTCGCGCCGGGCGGCCTTCTCCGTTTCGGGCAGGTGGCCGTCGAGCCGGGCGGCCGGCGTGTCGGGCTCGAGGGAGTAGGTGAACACGCCGACCCGCTCGAACCGCCACTGCCGGGCGAAGGCGACGAGCTCGGCGAACTGCTCGCGGGTCTCGCCGGGAAAGCCGGTGATGAACGTCGTCCGAAGCGTGAGGTCGGGGATCCGCTCGCGGAGCTGGCCGAGCAGATCCTCGGTGGCGGCCCGGCCGACGCGGCGTTGCATCCGCTTGAGGACCGGGTCGCTGGCATGCTGGAGCGGCATGTCGAGATACGGGAGGATTCGTCGGCTGGCGGCGATCGTCTCAACGAGCTCGGGCGTGAAATGGATCGGGTACAGGTACATGAGCCGGATCCATTCCAGGCCGTCCACGGTCTCCAGCCGGCGGAGCAGTTCGACGAGCCGCGGCTCGCCGTACAGGTCGACGCCGTAGTAGGTCGTGTCCTGGGCGACGATCACGAGCTCCCGAACGCCGTCGGCTGCAAGTTCACCGGCCTCGGCGACGACCGCCTCGATCGGCTTGGTGGCGTGCTTGCCGCGCATCTTCGGGATCGCGCAGAACGTGCACGTCCGGTCGCAGCCTTCGGAGATCTTCAGATACGCCATGTGCCGCGGCGTGACCCGCATCCGGCCGGTGTCGTCGAGCGGCCGGGCAGGAGCCGGGCGGAAGACGCTGCGCTGGTCGCCGAGGCCGCCGACGAGCCGCTCGGCGGCCCGCGCGATCTCGTCCCGCGAGAAGACGCCGATCACCGCGTCGAGGCCGGGCAGTTCCCCGAGGAGTGTTTCCTTCTGCCGTTCGGCAAGACAGCCGGAGACGACGACGCCGCGGGTGCCCCCCGCCGCCTTGAGGTCGAGCATCTCGCGGAGTGCCGCATACGATTCCTGCCGCGAGGCGTCGATGAAGGCGCACGTGTTGACGATCACGAAATCGGAGCCGGCCGGCTCGGCGACGAACTGCCAGCCGTCGTCGCGGAGCAGGCCGAGCATCCGTTCGCCGTCGACGAGGTTCTTCGGGCAGCCGAGGCTGACCATCGAGAACGTGCCGCGGCGTGACGCCGGATCGCCGGGGGCGATGACAGGCAGCGGCGCGGCGGCGGTCGCACAGCCCCCGGGGCCGCCATCGACGATCTGGAGGGGATGCATCAGGCCCGCTCCGCGATCAGCTTGTCGAGCTCGTGCCGCAGTTTCGGCAGGATCTCGTCGTAGGGGAAGGCACCGAGTTCGGCGCTCCTGCGCTTGAGATTGACGTGGGTCGGGCCGCACCACAGGCCAAGGTCGGCGTCATCGGTCTCGCCCGGGCCGTTCACGCGGCAGCCCATCACGGCGATCGTGACCGCGTGGTCACGGGCGTAGGCGGTCATCTCCTTGACCTGCCGGGCGAGTTCGATGAAGGCCTCGTTCTCGACCCGCGAGCAGCTCGGACAGGAGATGATGTTGAGCGTGGAGAGCCCGTAGTCGACGACGCTCCGCACCCGGCCGGCGGCGATGTCGGCGAGGATATCGCGGGCGGCGGCGATCTCCTGGGGCTTGTCGGCGTTGGGCACGGTGAGCGAGACGCGGACGGTGTCGCCGATGCCCCGCGAGATCAGCTGTTCGAAGGCGATCCGCGTCTTGATGATCCCGTCGGGGGGCATGCCCGCCTCGGTCACGCCGAGGTGCAGCGGCACGTCGGGCCGCTCGGCGGCGAACCGGCGGTTGACCTCGATCACCTGCAGCGGGTCGGAGTCCTTCAGCGAGACGACGTAGCGGGTGAATCCGAGCGCGTCGAGCAGGCTGCAGTGCTCCAGCGCGCTTGCGAGCATCGGGCCGAGGGAGTCGTCGGGGGCGAACTGCTCCTTCTTGGCGGGATCGACGCTGCCGCAGTTGACACCGATGCGGAGGCCGCAGTCGTTGGCGGCGGCGACGTCGGCGATGAACTTCACCTTGTCCTGCCAGGGCTTGGTCGGCTCGTGGTGGTACAAATGGCCGGGGTTGTAGCGGAGCTTGTCGACGTGCGGGGCGACGTCGGCGGCGAGGCGGTAGTTTTCCTGGAGGTCGATGGCGAGATTGGCCGGCGTCCCGGCACGGATCGCCGGGAGCGCGGCGGCGTCCTTCTTCGAGTCGACGGCGATCCGGACGACGCCGGCCCCGGCGGCATGAAGGGCGTTGACCTGTTCGAGGGTGGCGGGGACGTCCTGCGTGTGCGTGGCCGTCATGCTCTGGATGACGATCGGATGGCCGCCCCCGATCGTCATCGAGCCGATCTTCACGCCCCGCGTCGGATTTCGTCGCAACTCGACCACGTGCCTCTCCTTCGCCACACTTTCAGGGCACGCCGACTGAGGCGGCCTCGACCCTCAAACAATAGCAAACCGCCCCCGGGCGGCGATATGGCCATGAAGTACGCCCCGGTCCTGCACGTTGTCCTGCACGAGCCCGAGATTCCGCCGAACGCCGGCAACGTCGGCCGCACCTGCGTGGCGATCGCCGCGAAGATGTGGCTTGTCAGACCCCTGGGCTTCAAACTCGACGACTACTACCTGCGTCGGGCCGGGCTCGACTACTGGGATGAACTGGAGTGGGAGGTGGTCGATTCGTGGGCCGATCTCTGCGTCCGGCTCGCCGCGTCGGGTGCCGGCGACAAGTGGCTGTTTTCGGCCCGCGCAAGCCGGTCCTACACCGAGCCGCGGTATGCCCGGGGCGACGTGCTGGTCTTCGGCAGCGAGTCGCGCGGGCTGCCGGAGGAACTCAAGGCCGCCCACGCCGACCGCTTGCTCACGATTCCTTCGCGGCCGCAGGTGCGGAGCCTGAATCTTTCCAATTGCGCGGCGATCGTCGCCTACGAGGCGCTGCGGCAGTGGAACGCATGACGGGTTCACGACCGGTCGGCCGCGTCAGCGGGGCGTGGTTGGCGCCGCGTCCGTCGGGGGGATCTCGGCATAGAGCGGGAGATGGCGGTAATAGACTTCGAGCATGAAGGTGCAAAAGCAGGTTGCATAGAGCCGGCCGCCGACCGGGCCCCAGCGGTCGCCCCCCGGATCCCAGGATCCCCGATTGGGGCCCGACTTGAGCTGGGCTTTCGGCAGGGCCGCGCGCATGGCCGCGTTCCAACGGTCCCAGGCCGTGCCGCCGGCGTGGTGGGCGACCTGCGAGATGTAGTACCAGGCATACAAGTCCCGCTCGCCCGCGACGTCGAGCGGGCGGGCGACGAGCTGTTCGAGCCCGGCCATGAGCCGTGGCTCGCGGGTCGTCCAGCCGAGGTATTGTCGGCAGAGCAGCCCCTCGGCCGACATGGCCGGCGACACCAGCTCGATCGCGCCGCTGGAGGCGTTCCGCATGTACCCGTATCGCGATCCCCCGTCTGCGGCAACGGCGTCGAGCAGTTGGCCGATGCCTGTAAAGGCCTTTTGCGGCACGTCGATGCCGGCCATCTGGCCGCTCTTCAGGGCCATCATGAACCAGCCGGTCACGGACAGGTCGCCATCTTGGCCGGGCTGGTACCGCCAGCCGCCGTTTGGCCCCTGAGTGGTCAGGCAGTAGGCGATGGCCCTTCGTGCGGGCACTTCGTAGGCGGCATCGCGCGTCATGCCGTAGAGTTCGCAGACAGCGATCGTGGCCTGGGCATGCGAGTACATCGTGTGGTGCATCGGCACCTGATCGAAATCGAACCGGCCATCGGCGTTCTGTCGTTGCAGGAGCCGCTTCCAGCCGCGGGCCACGACCGCGCGGTGCTTGCCGGCCGAAGGCAGGTGGCCGGCGCCCTGGAAGGCGATCAACGCCATCGCCGTGGCGGCGAGTTGGTTTTCCTGGGAACCGGGTTCGGAATACGTGCCGACGAGGCTCCACAACCCGTCGGCCCGCTGCTGCCTGGCCAGCCAGTCGAGCGCGAGCGTCACGGCTTCCTCGGTCTCTTCGGTGCCGCCGAAGGCGCGGACCAGCGCTTCGCGCCGGCCGACATCACGTCCTTGGAGCAGCGTGCCGATGACGGGCGCCGCGACGCGGGCATCGCCCGCCTGCGCCGGGCCGGGCGTGTCGATGGCCGGACTTGGAGGCGCCGCGACGGGATCGGAGACCGGGGGAAGGTTCATGTCGACGGGCTCTGGTTCCGGCGGTTTCTCCGGCTCCTTCTCGACGGTCACGCCAGGCTCTTCGGCCGGCTCGGACGACGCGAACGCCACTTCGAGCGCGGGAGCCTGGCGGGGTTCGCCGCGGATCATCCAGATGGCGAGCATGAGCACGCCGATCAGGTGCAGCGAGATACTCACGGTGAGCGGGGGGCTTTTGCGGACAAACTTGTCGAGTCGGGCACGCAGCGACCGCAACGAGAACGGGTCTGCGTCGGCGGGTTCGTCGAAGAAACTTTCCGTGGCCACCTGGATCGGCGCGGAGACGCCGAGGGGGTCGCGGCCGGTGCGGGGAATCGAGTCCCAGGCGGTGGTGCCCGCTGCAGGGAGCCCGCCGAGGATGGTTTTCCGGTCCGCATCCGTGGGCGTGGAGCGAGTCGTCGGCGGTGACGGGGGCCAGATGTCGTCGGACGGGAAGTTCATCGGCGTTCCTGAGGAAAACAGCCGGATGTGGAAAGTGGCTTTGCTTTCGCGGGACTGTCGTGTATTATGAGAAAGTCGTGGCACCGGTCCTACTCGAGATTTGAGACTTTCGAGAGCAGTTTGGTTTACGACGCACAATTACCGTCGCGGGGTGGAGCAGCCCGGTAGCTCGCGAGGCTCATAACCTCGAGGTCACAGGTTCGAATCCTGTCCCCGCCATTTCACGCCCGCCGGGCCTGCCATGGTCCCGGCGGGCTGCTCTTTGCGCGGCTCCCTGCCGCGGGCCAGTTTTTGAAACCGGAAAAACTTGGCCTGCCTTGGAAATCCTGATTCAGGCGATATGAAGGTCTACTGCCCATTGGGCAAGGAGACTTTCGATGACGACGAGACGACGGAAGAAGCACCGTCCCGAGGAGATCGTTGCGCAGCTGCGTGATGTGCCGCCACGGCGAGCGGACTCGCCGCGTTCAGGGGCAGCTATCTGGTGATCAACGGTCTGAGCACGCTCGATCAGGCACAGCCCGGGCCCTGGCCGGATTCACCGGCAAAAGTCTCGCCCTCAACGGCCTGACCAGGCTCGATGGTGGCGTAGCACTCGCCACTCGGCCAGGCAGCCTCGTCATTCCGAACCGCGAGAAAATTTCCCCCAAGACGCTGCTCGCGCTCATCGAAAAAGAAGACGTCGTCGTTCCCCTCATCGAGAAGCTAGAGATGATTCAGGAACCGGATGGAAGCGTGACGGAAGATCTGGTGATCCCGGAGTGGCTCCAGGAGCGGCAGAAACGGCAGGTTCGGTAGGGCGACGCATGGCAGCCGGCCAGCTCTCTCGAGCTCCCGAAAAGCATCAGCGATGCGTCAACCGGCCCAGCGCAGGGCGAGGGCATCGAGCCGTGCCGCCGTCTCCAGCAGCAGCCGACGCGTCTCGGGATGCAGCGGCGGAAACGGATGGCGTGGCAGGTCGCAGGCGATGATGCCCCCGGCATGCATCAGCGCCTTGGCCGCCAGCAGGCCGCACTGCCTGTTCTCCAGGTTGATCAGCGGCAGCCAGCGGTTGTAGTGGGCGATGGCCTCGTCACGCCGGCCCGCCCGCCAGAGTTCGAGGACCGGCCGCAGGCCGTCGGGATACCCGCCGCCCGTCATCGAGCC
>JBKDUV010000133.1:0-7799 GCA_046339335.1 Planctomycetia bacterium
CGCCATTGGACGTCGTGGGCGTCGAGTTCGCCCGGCACGTACCGCTGGTTCACGAGGATCGTGGTCGTCGTGCCGACGCCGCTGACCGGCCGGGCGCCCGAGACGGTGTAGGCGGCGTTGGTCGCCCGGTCGGCGCCGGGAACCCAGGTAGCGAAGAGCTGATACGTCTGGCCGGCGGCGAGGTTCGCGAGCGTGATCGTCTGCTTGGCGGTCAGCAACTTCGGGCCCGCGTCGCTGACGAGATGCGCTTGACCGTGGCCGCCGGAGGCCGTGCCCGACTTCCAGATGGATGTGGGGGTGCCTTCGCTCGTGACAATGGCCGTGTCGGTGTTCACCTTCGCGGCGTACCAGCCGGTCGTGCCGTCGCCGCGGACGAGCGTCATGCCGTTGCCGGTTGCGGCGCCCATTGGCGCCAGCCGCGACGTGGGTGTGCCCCGGGCCGGGACCGGGGGCGCCGGGGGCGGTGGCACGGCTGTGGGCTTCTCCCGCATCACCGGCGAGATGCCGTCGCCCGGCACGAGCCGGTCGAGCAGCGGCAGCCACCAGCGCCGGCCGAACTCCGTCTCGCCGAACGTCTCTTCCAACCGGTTCACGATCTCCGTCGCCCCGCGGATCGTGCGGACGCGGCCTTCAGCGTCGCGGAGGACGATGTCGTACTCGTAGCGGCCGGTGGAGAGCTTGCTCCTGATCTCGTCGCTGCCGAGCAGCACGAACCGCACGGTCTCGTTCCCGGGCACGCCGGTGAACGTGACGGCCTCGGAGGCGATCCCGCCGAAGGTGAGCGTGGCGGTCACGGGGCCGGTGGTTGCAAGCGGCAGCTGCGTCTCCAGGGCCACGATGGGCCGCAGGTTGTCGTGGCTCGTGTACTGCGGGCCGAACGAGCCGAGCACGAGAGGCAGCGAGACGGTCGCCTCGCCCGTGGCCAGATCGATCGCGGCGGCGCCGTGGCCGATCGTGGACGCGGTCAGGCCCGTGCTTTCGGGATCGACGTTGCGGGAGAGCAGCCCGCCGATGGACTCATCGTCGAGGATCGTGACGTCGGCGGAGGCGAGGCTGATGCAGTAGTGCGTGCTGCCGGCAGGAGCAGGGAGGAGGGAGATCCGCACCGTCTCGTCCCACTCGAGGAGCGCGTCGGGCGCCACGGCGAGCCGGATCGCCACGCTCGACTTGCCGGCGGGGATCGTCACCGTGCCCTGGCCCGACGGGGAGAGGACAAGCGGCATACCGCCGACGGAGAGGGTGTAGTCGGAGGTGAGCGTCGCCCGTGTGAGCGGTGTCGGCAGGCTCGCCGCCACCTGAATCGCCACCGTCAGGTCGCCGGTGACGTTGCCTTCACCTCGGCTGATCACGAACTCGCCGCGGTCGGGGCCGAGCGCGGGATCCTCGGAGGCGATCGCGTCGGTGGCGGCGATCGAGACCTGCCGCGGGCCGATGACGACGTTGTTCGATCCCAGGCCGTTGAGCGACAAGGTCACGGCATCGGCGATCGAGCCCACGCCCGCCTTTGCCGGGAAGAACAACTTGTAGACCGAGGACGGATCGGTGGAGCCGTACAACCGCGGGATTGCCGACATGTCCATGAACATCTGGTAGGTGTTGGCACTCGGCTGGGCAAACGCCCGAAAAGCGAAGTCGTAGCTCGTGCCGCTGCCGATCCCGCCGGGGAGCAGGACGGTGTCGTTGGTGCCGGTGTAGGTCGCTCCCTGACCGGTCCGCGAGCCGGCCTGGACGCTGATCGTCGAGCCGCGCCATGACGACGCACCCTCGAACTGGACGGTGAAGTCGCCGCGCTCCGAGAACGAGCCGAAGCTGGTGCGGCCGTCCGTGCCGCCGACCTTCGAGGCCGGGCAGTAGCTGTCGTTGTCGAGATCGAAGCGGAGCGTGGGCTTGAAGCCGGCTACGCTGCCGCCGCTCACCACGCGGACGCCGACGCCGAGGAGCGTGTTGCCGTTTGCGAACGCCCCGGCGGAGACGGCCACCTGGCCGAACGGAGTGGGGGCGAGCCGCCCGGATGAAAAACCGGTCGGTGCGGGCGCGACCGCCTGCACGGGGTTGCCGGTGATCGTGTTGCTCGCCTTATTGAACGCGAACGTGGTCGTATAGACCTCGTACACCTCGGACGTGCCACCGGAGCCGTACACGCCGAGTTGATTGGAAAAGCCCCGGCTCTGCCAGCCGTTCCAGGACAGGCCGCCGTTGATATCCACGCCGGCAAGCATGCGCCGGGCTTCGAGCGGCTCAGCGGCGATCGACCGGCCGCGGCGCCGGCGGCTGGGGCGGCCGGGGCGAGCAGACGCGTACGGACGCGGGCGGGAAGCATTGCGAAAGAGGCGCGAGAGCAGGGACGAACGTCGGGGGCGGCGCGAGCGGGGCATGGGGCACCTGGGGAGGGGCAGGGCAGGAACGGGCAGGACGCTAGAACAGGCGGGGCAAACACGGGCAGGACTGCACGACGCCACACGCCTGATCGGCGAGCGACATGGAAGCGCGGGGGAGAATAGCCGCTGCGAGGGGGCAGCGCCAAGGAGCCGGCAGCGCGGGCCGCGGGGAACAGCGATCACCGGCGGCTGTCGGTACGGCTGGCTGTAGCTGGCACCCCGTTGCGGCCTTGGCGGCCATGGCGCTTCCCCCCCGATGCTCAGAAGCCAGGGCGAGCGCGTCCGTCATGTGGTGGGAGAGGCCCCAGCAAATTAGCGATTCTTCGCGGTCGAGCTAAAAGTCATTGTGAGACAGATGCTTATGGATATCTCAAAATTTGCGGACATCGTAAGTTGTTTTGCGGCAACGACTTGCGTTCATCCGGATTTTCTGCAGCCCTTTTTCTGGTTCGTAAACTGTTGGAGGGTAAGTACTTACAGAGCTTTCGGTGCCGAAATCTTGTCCGATTCAGTCGGACCTAGTGTCGTGACTCACTCAGATGGGCCTTATCGAGGGCCTTTCTCGCTCGGGCGATTTTTTCAAGGATGTCTTCGGCCCTCCTTGACCACACGAAGAATGTTGGATTGGCATGGTGGTGGTCGACATGGCGCCGGATCGCATCGACCAACTGAGCAACGCTCTCGAACACACCGTTCCGAATTCGGTTGTGTGTCAGGTCCCGGAACCAGCGTTCGATGATGATCAGCCATGAACTGCTGGTGGGGATAAAGTGCATGTGGAATCGCTTGTTGCGTTTCAGCCAGTTCCGGACCTTGAGGTGCTTGTGCGCGGAGTAGTTGTCCACGACCAGGTTCTTGAGAAACCTGATCCACTCCTGATGCCGATGCCGCGGCATGCACTCGGTGATGATGCGGCCTTCGGCTAACTCGATCGCCGCGAAAAGCGTCGTCGTTCCGTCATCGACCAACTTCTCGACGACATGAGGATCGTTCGAAACCTTGAAACTCTTCGTGCGATGTGGCTGCAAACCATTGTCTTTCCAGACTCGCTGCACGGTGTCCTTGCTCACGCCGACAGCCTTCGCCATTGACCGTACGCTCCACTGCGTGGCGTTGGGCGACGTTTCCTGGGTGGTCTTCCGAATGATCGCCGCCTCTTTCTGGCCGCGAACGGGCACCGGCCGGCCGCCGCGTGGGGCATCTCGTTCGATACCCGCTATGCCGGAAGACACGAACCGGCTTCGCCAGATCCCGCCAGTTCGTCGAGTGCATCCCAGCTCTGAGGCGATCTGCTTGTTCTTCTGCCCATCTGCCGCCGCAAGAACGATCCTCGCTCGCTGTACCAACCGCGCCGGGGTGCTTCGCCCCCTCGACCACTTCACCAGCGTCGCTCGCTGTTCACTCGTCAGGGCAACTGGCTTGGTAACTCGCATGCGTTGAATCCTCCATGAGTAAAGAATTCAACGCCACTGCCGTAAATAAGTTGCGTTATTTACGAGACACTGCACTAGCCGGCTTCGCGGGGGCCGGCGAGAACCGTGCAGGCCGCGGCGTCGAGCGGCCAGCGGTCCTGCACGCGGTGGACGTCGGCGAGCGTCAGCGCCTCGACGATCGCCAGCGTCTCGGCGACGGTGCGATACCGGCCGGCGTGGGCCCACTCGCCGCCGACCTCGAACAGCCGGCGCCGCGGCCGTTCTCCGGCGAGAACGACGCGGCTGGCGAGCTTGTTGCGGGCCCGCTCGAACTCGCCGTCGCCAATGCCGGCGCGTCGCGCCGCGGCGTAGATCTCCAACGCCCGTTCCAGTGAGGCGTCCACGGCCTCGGCGTCGCACGACACCTGGGTGACGAACAGGCCGGCGTCGAGGAAGTCGTGATGGTGGAGCGTGGCCTGCTCGGCGGCTCCGGAGTCGACCAGCGCCCAGTAGAGCCGGCTGCCGGAGGAGTCGCCGAGCACGGTCGCCAGAAGCTTGGCGGCGTAGCGGTCGGCGTCGCGCTCGTCGGGACCGGCCGACATGCGCACGGCGTATTCGAGGGCCGCGGCCGGCCTGACCACGTGGCTCGTGCCCGCCGCGCAGGGCAGCGTTGGTGGCGGCAGCAGGATCCGGCCGCCGTCGTCCTCCGGCGACCAGTCGCCACACAGCCGTCGCGCCGCCGCCACGAGGGCCGGAAAATCGACCGCTCCGGTGGCGGCCAGGACCATCGACTCCGGGGCGTATCTTCGCCGGTGGTAGTCTCGCATGGCCTCCACCGGCAGAGCTCCGATCGACTCGACCGTCCCCAGCACGCTGCGGGCCAGCGGATGACCGCCGAAGAAGGCCGCGCGGCAGCGGTCGTCGGCGCCGAACGGTGGCTGGTCGTCGTACATCCTGATCTCCTCGAGGATGACGAGCTTCTCCGTGGCGAAGTCCTCGGCCCGGAGCACCGGCCTCATCATCTGCGCGAGCAGTTCCACGACCGCCTCCTGCTGCTCGGGAAGGACGACGGCGTAGTAGACGGTGTCCTCCTCGCTCGTGAAGGCGTTGGCCGAGGCGCCGAGGGCGTCGAACCGGCGGTTGATCTCGTCTCCCGACAGGTCCTCGGTGCCCTTGAACACCATGTGCTCGAGGAAGTGGCTCGCGCCCCAGATCGCGTCGTTTTCGTCGCGGGCGCCGGTGCGGACGAAGAACCCGACGCTCGTCGAGCAGGCGCCGGGCGTCGTCTCGGCGATCACGTCGAGTCCGTTGTCGAGTCGCTCATGCAGGAACGGCACCGGGCACCTCCAGGGGCTCGCGGCCCAGCGACACGACCGACAGGTCACGGGGCGGCCGGTCCGCCAGCCAGCGCTCGATCGAGTCGACCGTGAGCCGATCGTAGTGGGCGAGTTCCTCGGCGAGCGTGCGGATTCCGCCGAGGTGATACCACTGGCGGGCGATGGCGCCGGCGCGGGCGGCACTCGACTCCTGCTGCATCACGAGGCCGCTCTTCGCCCGGGCCTTGACCCGATCGACCTCGTCAACGCTGATCGTGCCCGGCAGCCGGTCGATCTCGGCGCGGATGACGTCGAGCGTCTCCTGGGCCCGCGCTGCGGTCGTCCCCGCGTAGCAGACCGCCATGGCGAAGTCGCGGTGCGTCTGGTAGCCGGCGGAGACCGAATAGCAGAGCCCGCGGCGTTCCCGCACCTCGGTGAACAGCCGCGAGCTCGAGCCGCCGCCGAGGATCGCCAGGGCGGCGGTGGCTTCGTACGACTCGTCGCAGCGGTACGGTGGCACCGACCAGCCGAGCGCCACGTGCGTCTGCTGTGAGTCGTGCTCCACGTGCCGGACGGCGGGCCCGCGGCTTCCCGTGGCCACCGCCCCGGCGACGCCCGGCGGCCAGTCGACGAGCAGCCTGTCGATCCGGGCCACGAAGTCGTCCCAGTCGATCCTCCCCGCGATCGCCACGATCGTGCCTTCGGGCCGCAGGTTGGTGCCCAGAAACATACCGACGTCCGCCGCTGAGAGCCGCTCGACGTCGGCGCTGATGCCCTCCGCCGGCATGCCCCAGGGGGACGGGTAGTGCAGCTGGCGCAGCGCGAGCAGGGTGCGGTGCGCCGGGTCGTCCTCCGTGCCGGCCAGGCCCTGAAGGATCATCTGCCGGGCGTTCTCGAACTCGTCGGCCGGAAGCCGCGGTCGGCGGATGATGTCTGCATAGACGGGCAACGCGGCCGGAAGTTGCCGGGCCACCATGGCACCGGAAAAACTGGCGTGGCTGGTCGACACGGCCTGCGACCACTGCACGCCCGCGGTCTCGAACGCCTCGACCACCTCGCGGCTCGTGCGGTCGCCGGCGCCGCGCAGGCACATCTCACCGGCGAGCGCGGCCAGGCCGCACCGACCGGGTCCGTCGTGGATCGCCCCGGCCGGCGTGTGGAAGGCGATGGCGGCCGATTCGAGCCCGGGCAGGTGCTCGCCGAGGAGCGTCAGGCCGTTGTCGAGAATCGTGGAGAAAAGGGATTGTTTCACGGTGCGGAGCCGGCGAACCGATGGCGAATACAGCGGGCACGACCGGCCGCACCGCTCGGAGCAGCGGCGGTCAGAAGGGTCCGGGCAGAGCAGGGCCGGTTCGGCCAAGGCCGGCTCCGACGCCTGCACCACTTTGTACACGGTCCGCGTCCGACGGAAACCCAACCGCTGATAGAGCCGTACCGCGCGGGAATTCTCGGCGGTCACCTCGAGGGCCGTGACGCCGACGCCCGAGTGGCGGAATTCCGCCAGGGCCCGGGAGAGCAGGCAACTGCCGAGGCCCAGACCCCGATGGCCGGGGACGACGCCGATGTTCTGGATCATGCCCACGCCGGTCGCGTCCACGACGCCCTGGATCGTGCCGCACCACTGGAGCGTGGCGATGCCGTCGCCGCGCACGATCAGCCAGGTGGCGGCAGGGAGAAAGCCGGGCTTGCGCCGAATTTCCCGCATCAGGCGGCGGCAGCCGTCGAGGTCGCCGAGGCAGGGGAAGACGACGGCGTCAATCTCGTCGCGGAACGCACGATGCTTCGTGCGGGCATGCACGTCGAGCAGATCCTCGCTCCAGGCGACGAAGCGGTAGCCCGCCGGCAGGTCGGCGGTGAAGGCCGGGGACCGTCGGTCCGCCTCCATCCGAAACCGCTTGAAGTAAGTTGATTCCACGGCCCGGCTTCCGGCTCGGAGGCGTGCCATCCCGGCCCGCCACAACCTGCACGGTAAGAATGCCACGCGAAACGGTCAACGCGCCGGTCGATTTATGCATGGAAGGGGGGTTACGGTCGCGTTGGACGCGGAACCCGGGCAAAATCATCCGGCCGGGTTGCGGGCTGCCACGGCTTCAGCGTACTATTTTTGAACCTTCAAAAAATGAATTTTGGCATCCCAAAACCCCGCGCCTTCGCCAAGCCGCCGGTCGGCTCGACGGCCGGTCGGCCCGTGATGCGGCCGGTGCCGCTGCTGATCGCCGCCATGCTGGTCGGCGGCTGCTCGGCCCGCGAGGCCGCAACGCCGCGGGGCAAGCCGCTCGTCGTGGCGACGACGACGATCGTGGCGGATCTGGTGCGGCAGGTGGCCGGAGACCGGGTCGCGATCGACTGCCTGTTGGGCGACGGCATCGACCCGCACTCCTACAAGGCCACCCCCCGTGACGCCGACCGGCTGCGGGCCGCCACCCTCGTCGTCGCCTCGGGCCTGCACCTGGAGGGCAAGCTTTCCGACCTGCTCGACAAACTCTCCGCCACCAGGCCCGTCGTGGTCGTCGCCGATGCCGTGCCGCGGGAGTTGCTCCTCGATGCCGGCGGCGGATTTCAGGATCCGCACATCTGGTTCGACGCCCGGCTCTGGAGTCGGTGCATCCCGGCGGTCGAGGAGGCGCTGACGAAGATCGACCCCGCCGGTGGCACGGAGTATCGGCGCCGGGCGGACGCGCACCGCGTGGAAC
>JBKDUV010000134.1:0-3293 GCA_046339335.1 Planctomycetia bacterium
AGCGTGCCGGAGAGCCCCGCCGCGCGGCGGTCAATGCCTTCGGTATCGGCGGTCTCAACGTCCACCTGGCGATCGCCGAGCACGTCCCCTCCGTCGCCGTGCGTCCGGCCTCCGGCCCCTCCGCCGCGGATGCCGACGACCGGGCCATCGCCATCGTCGGGACAGGAAGCGTGCTGCCCGGCGCGCTGACCAGCGAGGCGTTTCTCTCCCTGCTTGAGCGTGGCGAATCTGTGCTCGGTCCGGTGCCGGCTGAACGCTGGGACGCCTCTCGGGCCCTCGATCCCTCCGGGCCGCGGACCTGGCACACCACCGCGGCCCGCGGCGGATTCATCACCGGCTTCGCGTACGACTGGCGGCGGCACAAGGTGCCCCCGAAGCAGATCGCGGCCGCCAATCCGCTGCAGTTCATGCTCCTCGAGGCGGCCGATGCGGCGATCGCCGCGGACGGCGGAGTCGCTGCCCTCGACCGGATCCGCCCGGCCGTGGTGGGTGGCGCGACGGTCGGCGGAGAGGTCGCCCACGACCTGCAGATGGGGCTCCGGCTCCCCGAAACGACGCGGCACCTGCGGGCCGCTCTCGCGCGGCGGGGTGTCACGGGGGCAGACGCGGAGCGGATCGCGGAGGCGTATCGGAAGCGGCTCCTGGAAAAGATGCCGGCGCTCGTCGACGAGACGGGAAGTTTCACCAGTTCCACGCTCGCCAGCCGGCTGACCAAGTCGTTCGACCTCATGGGGGGTGCGCTGGCCCTCGACTCCGGCGACTGCTCGGCCGCATCGGCGATCGCCGCGGCGGTCGACATGCTGCGGCAGCGGGATTGCGATGCCGTCGTCTGCGCAGCAGGCCAACGCTGCCTGGATCTCGTGGCCTACGAGGGGTTGTCGCTGGCCGGGGGGCTGGCCGACGCGCCGCCGGCGCCCTTCGCCGCGGGCCGCCGGGGCCGCGTGCCCGGTGAAGGAGCCGTGGTCCTGCTGCTCAAGAGACTCGCCGATGCGCGGGCGGCAGGCGACCGGATTCACGGCGTCATTCGCGGCGTGTCGGTGGCGGCGGGCCCGTCCATCGCCGCGACGTTGGGTCGCGTCACCGAGGAGGCGTGCGGACAGGCAGGCGTGCCGACCCCCGGCATCGCGGCGGTCGAAGTCGTGCCTGCCGGGGTGCCGGACGTCGACGCGGCGCAGTGTCTGTCGATGGCGACGAAATACGGGGCCGACCGGGTCGCCGGCGCCGTCGAAGGTGCGGTCGGTAATCTCGGGGCGGTCGCCGCGGCGGCAGGGGTCGTGAAGATGGCCGGTGTGCTGGCGAGTGGTCGGATGCCGCCGACGATCGGGGCAATCGGGGTGACGCCCGCCCTGAAATTCTCGGCAACCGCATCGCAGACCGTGCCGACCCTGGGATCGGCGGGGTACAGAGCCGGTGCCATCACGGTCGTTCACGGCAACCAGGCGGCGCACCTTGTCATCGACAACGGTCTGCCCGTTCCGCAGGTCGTTGCAGCAACGCCGGTGTCGTCCGCCGCCCCGATGGCCATGCCGTCTCCTGCGGCCCGCAGGGGTCTCGTGGCCGCGATCTTCCCCGGGCAGGGGTCGCAATATGCCGACATGTTTCGCAGCCTCGTCAGCGAGTCTGCCGCGACGCGGTCGTGTCTCGAGTCGCTGGATGCCGCCGTCCGCGCAGCGGGTTTCGAAACGCTCGCCGACGTCGCCTGGCGGCAGCCCAACGGCCTCGGCACGGTGGTCTGGGACACCCAGTGGAGCATGTTCCTCGGCGACCTTCTCGCCTGGCGTGTCTTGGACGGCATGGGCTTCGATCCGGACGTGATCGCCAGCCATAGTTTCGGGGAATTTCCGGCGCTCGTCGCGGCAGGCGCCTGGACGGTGGCCGACGGTGCGCGGGCCACCCGCGCCCGCGCCGAGGCGGTCGATGCCTGCGGGCCGCAGTTCGGCGCCATGCTGTCGGTGATCGCGGGCCGGGACGAAGTGGCCGCGGCCCTGGCGACGTTCCCCGGCCAGGTCTGGCTGTGCGCCGAAAACGCGCCGCAGCAGTCCGTGATCGGCGGTCATGCCCGCGCGGTGGATGCGGTCGAGGTGCTGCTGGAGGGCCGCCGGGTGCGGTCGAAGCGGCTCGCCGTTCCGAGCCCGTTCCATACGCCCCTGCTGTCGGCCGCGGCGGAGCGTCTTGCCGAGACGATCGGCCGGCTGCCGATCGAGCCGCCCAGCCGCAGGATCTACGGGAGCACCACGGCGGCACCGCTCGTCTCCGCGGCCGACGTCCGCGAGAGCCTCGTTCGCCAGATGACGCAGACGGTCCGCTGGGTCGACCTGATCGAGCGGCTCTGGGCCGAGGGCGTGCGCACGTACGTCGAGGTCGGGCCGTCGGGCGTGCTGACCGGTCTCGTGCGGCGGATCCTCGAGGGGCGCGAGGGAGCCACGTTCATCCAGTTCGATCAGCGCGGCCGCGATGCGGCGAGCCATCTGGCCAAGGTGCGCGAGCAACTCGCCGCCGCCGGTGCCCTCCGCGTGCAGGCGGCGGAAGCGGCCCCACGCACGGCCGCGCCGGTCGGATCGGTCGTGCATTTCGATGCCACGGCCCGCCGGCGGGCCCGGAACCGGTCCGGCGGCGCGAGTCGGCCGGCGACCGGTGGAGCGGACAGGGCGGGTGGAGCGGCGAAGGCCGTCGTGGCGGAGAATACCGTTTCCGCGGTGGTTGCGTCCGCTGGTGTCATTCCGCCGTCCGCCGGTATTCGCGGCCAGCAACCGCGTCCTGCGGCTGCTGGGGCGCCGCGCAACGGCGCCGCGGCGGGCGTGAATCGGCTCGCTGATCCGACGCCCGCCACGTCGGCCGCGACGCGGGAGACGGCGCCGTCGATTCCCGCGATCGCGCAGACGCTGGCGGCACTGGCGGCGGACTACGACGTGCGGCTGCCGCTCGCCACGATGCCCGATAAGGGAGGGGAATTTCTCGCCGCCCTCACCGAGTTGTTCGAGGTCGGTCCCAGGGACATTGAACTGCTGCGGCAAACCACGGTGTTGGGCGACGCCGCCGTCATCCTCGCGCAGGGTGCGGGAAAGTCACGGTGGCTCGATCGCCCGGCCGAGGTCGATGCAGTGAAGCCGATCGCCGCCGAGGCCGCTGCCTCTCTCGAGGCATACCTCGTGGACTTCGTGGTGGAGCAGACGGGCTATCCCAAGGAGATCGTGGAACTCGACGCCGATCTGGAGGGTGATCTGGGGATCGACAGCATCCGCAAGGCGCAGCTGTTCGGCGAGATCGGGCAGAAGTACGGCCTGTCGGC
Source organism: Planctomycetia bacterium (assembly GCA_046339335.1). Classification (GTDB taxonomy): domain Bacteria; phylum Planctomycetota; class Planctomycetia; order Pirellulales; family UBA1268; genus QWPN01. The sequence continues at coordinate 3,290 of JBKDUV010000134.1, forward strand.
GGAC
>JBKDUV010000135.1:0-25096 GCA_046339335.1 Planctomycetia bacterium
GGTCGTGTCTCCCGCCGGCGGCGCCGGAGGCGTGGACTGCCGTCAGGCCATGGGGAGACTCCGCCGCCGCCGATACGGCCCCGGCCGTGGCAGTGGGACTCGAGCCGGCGGCCCGTGTGCCGGGGCGGCGAGGGACCGACCGACGAGATCGCCGACGGCCGGGCCGGCGACTCCGGCAGGCCCCCGAAACTCCGTCACGAGCGTGCCCGGCTCGACTTCGAGGAGCACGGGGGCATCGCTGCCGGTTTCGAGTCGGATCACGTGCGGACCCAAAGCGGAGGAGGGGGAGACGCCGAAAGGGCGTGACAGGCCGACATTGTACGGAGTCGGCGGCCGTCCGGCGCGGTCTGCCGGAGTGGTCACGCCTCCGCAGTGCCTGCCCGACCGGCACCACCCCACCCGACGTCAGGGCCGCTCAACGGACCCGACGGCAGACGTCGATGCTCCTGCCGGTGTCGAGCCGCGGAACGGGGTCCGCGCCCCTCAAGCCCAAGGAGTTCACCGGTGCCATCCATCCGCCGCAGCGCCGGCGCTGCCCTGATCGTTGCAGTCTCTGCATCGCTTCTCCTGCCGCGGGAAGCTGCGGCGCGGAGTCCGGTCATGGCCTCCCCTGTGACGGTCTCCACGGGGACGCCCGAGGGGGCCGGGCAACGCGGCGACTCGTGTGGCTGCCGAAGCGTGCAACGTCCACCATGGCATGCCAACGTGGCGGTGCCTGCCTGCGGGCCGAGCTGCCGGCAGCACGGCACCATGTTTCACGCCGACCCGCACGGGCAGCTGTGCATCCGCCGGCAGCTCCACGAGACCGGGGCCACGATGCCGTCGCTGTTTCCCCGGCTCAATATCCTCTGCACCGAAGGCTACCTGCCCACGCCGCGGCCGCCGGCGCTGCCGCGGTGCCACCACTGCGGCGCGTTGATCGAGCCTGGCTTCTGAAGCAGCCTGGCTTCTGAGGCGGCGGCGCGGCGCCGGTCGGGACGACCTGGTGTCCCGTGCGGAGGAACGAGCGTCAGCGGCCGCCGCCGGCCAGCACGAGCGCGATCGTGATCACGACAGCGCCGACGACGTCGAGAATCGCGCCTGAGACCATCATCGCCCGGAGCGGAATCCGCCCCGAACCATAGACGATCGCATTACACGGGCTGCTTACCGGCATCATGAAGCCGAGACTGGCGGCGAGCGTCGCCGCCAGCGCGGCCGTGACGGCATCGCCCCCCACGGCGCGGGCGACGGCGATCACCACCGGCACCACCATCGTGGCACTGGCGACGTTGCTCGTGAACTCGCTCGTCAATGCGGCGACGACGGCCGCGGCCGCGACGAGGGCGACCCCGGCCCACGGCCCGGCCGGAAGCCAGCCCTGGATCCCGCCGCCGACCGCGGCGGCAAGCCCGGTCGAGAAGCAGAGTTCGCCGAGCGCCAGGCCACCGCCGTAGAGGAGGACGATGTCCCAGTCGATCCGCGCCTCCTGCCAGCGGAGCACCGGCCGTCGGCGGCCAAACTCCGTCCGCCCGCCGGGCAGGACGAAGAGGAGCACGGCCCCCACGATCGCCGCCACACTCTCGGGCATTCGGGCCTGCAGCCAGGCGACGAGCGGATGCCTCTGCCCGAGCAGGCCGAGGAGCGCTCCGGGCACGACCCAGAGCAGCACCGTGATTCCGAACGCCACCGCCGCGGACCGCTGCGCGACCGTCCACGGGCCGAGCCGGGACCGTTCACCGGCGACGTGCGCCGAAACGCCGGCGAGCCGGTCCACGCCGGCGGGAAACAGTCTTCCGAGTACGAGCACGGCGACGGTGCCGAGCACGCCGACCACGGGCAGACTGATCGCGCACCACCCGGGAAACGATATCGCGGTCTCCAACTCGGCGCGGATAAAGCCGAGGCCGATGAGGTTCGTCGGTGTGCCGATGGGGGTCGCCAGGCCGCCGATCGAGGCCGCGAACGCGATGCACAGGTAGAGGCTGGTGGCGAACGCCGGTGCCGGCCGCGACGCCCGATCGGCCGCCTCCTCGATCGCCGCCACCAGGCCCGCGACGATCGCCATCATCAGCGCCGCCGTCACGGTGTTGGAGATGAAGGCGCTCGTCAGTGCCGACACGACCGCCACGGCGGCCAGCAGCCGCCGCGGCCGCTCCCCGACCCAGGGCACGGAGAGAACGGCGAACGCCAGCCGGCGGTCGAGCCGCTGGATGCGGAACGCCTCCGCGAGCAGGAACGACCCGATGAACAGGAAAATCAGCGGGTCGGCGAACGGCCGAAACACCTCCTTGGCCGGTGCCACCCCGAGGAGCACGCAGGCGGCGGCCCCGACGAGCGCCGTGACCGCCAGCGGCAGGGCCTCGGTAAACCACAGCACCACCACGACCGCGACGACCCCGGCCAGCGTCCGGGCTTCGGGGGTGAGTTCCATGCCGGCGCTCCGTGCGATCAGTCCAGGCGGCTGCCGGCCGCCAGCCGCAGGCCACCGACCGGCGGGCCGTCGCCGCGCCGGATGACCGGCGCGGCCCGGGCGGCGACTACCGCAGCTCCGCCGGGAGAAAGGTCAGTCAGGTGCCGGCCGAGCAGCGTCGCCATGACGACCTCCGCGGCCCGCCCCGCGCCGTCGAGCGCCTTGACCGCGATCCCGAGCCCGGCGTCGGGCAGCGCCGCGCACGACACGCCCTCCGCCCCGGCCTTGACCACGACCCGTGGACCGACTGCCTCCATGACGAGCGTGTCGAACCGGTCGCTGCCGGCGACGAGCCGGGGATTCGCGATCATGGCGGCGAGCACCCGTCGCGCCGCTGCGCGGTGCGGCACCGCAACCGCATCGGGTGCAGCAAGCCGCGCCCAGGCGACCGCCAGCCGATCGAGTGGGATCGCGAACGTGGGAATCCCGCAGCCGTCGATGCCCAGCCGGTCGGCGGCCAGGGGCAGTCCGGCGAGGTCGGCCAGGGCCTGTGTCACGAGCCGCTGCACGGGATGGTCGGCGGCCGTGTAGCCCTGCGGAGAAACACCGAGCTGGCGGGCGACGAGCAGGAACGCCGCATGCTGCCCCGAACAGTTGTGCTCGACCGCCGACGGCTCGAGGCCGCGGCGGACGAGGTCCGCGGCCGCGGCCGCCGCGAACGGCGGATGCACGCCGCAGGAGAGCTCAGCCACGGTGCAGCCCGCCTTGGCGAGCATCCCGCGCACGCCCGCGACATGCTCGGCCTCACCGGAATGCGACGCGGCCGCGAGGGCCAGTTCGTCGCTGCCGAGGTCGAACCTATCGGCCGCCCCCGTCTCGACGACAGGGAGCGCCTGTAGCGGCTTGACGGCCGACCGCGGAAACACATCCGGCAGACCGCCGCCCACGCCGTCGACGGGCCGGTCATCCGCCCCGGCAACCACCCAGGCGACGGCGTGGACGCTCTCCCGCCGGCCCCCGCGGGTGACCTCGACCTCGACGATCCCGTGCCGCGGTTTCACGTTCCGGCGCGGCCCGCACCGGGCCACCCGCCGCGTTCCTCAGTAGGTCTTGCCGAGCGCGGCCTGCGCCGCCGCCAGCCGGGCCACCGGCAGGCGGAACGGCGAGCAGCTCACGTAGTCGAGCCCGACATGGTGGCAGAAGAGCACCGAATGGGGATCGCCGCCGTGCTCGCCGCAGATGCCGAGCTTGATGTCCTTGCGGGTCTTGCGGCCGCGCTCCACAGCGATCTCCATCAACTGCCCGACGCCGGTGGCGTCGATCGAGGCGAACGGATTGGCCTTGAAGATGCCCTCTTCCGTGTACTTCTGCAGGAACGAGCCCATGTCGTCGCGGCTCATGCCCAGGCAGGTCTGGGTCAGGTCGTTGGTGCCGAAGGAGAAGAACTCGGCGGTCTCGGCGATTTCGCCCGCGGTCAGGGCGCCGCGCGGGATCTCGATCATCGTGCCGACGAGGTACTTGATCTTCTGCCCCGTCTCCTTCTGGACCTTCTCGGCGACGGCGTGGACGATCGCCACCTGGTTGTCGAGTTCCCTCTTGAAGCCGACGAGCGGGATCATGATCTCCGGCTTCACCTTGACGCCGTCCTTCTGGACCTTGGCGGCGGCCTCGAACACCGCCCGAGCCTGCATCTCGGAGATTTCAGGATAACTGATGCCGAGACGGCAGCCGCGGTGGCCGAGCATCGGATTGAACTCGTGCAGGGCGTGGACGCGGGCCTGCACCGTCTCCAGCGGCAGCCGGAGCTTCTTCGCCAGGTCGGCCTGGGCCTTCTCGTCGTGGGGCACGAACTCGTGCAGCGGCGGATCGAGGAACCGGATCGTGGCTGGCCGGCCGTCCAAGGCGCGGAAGATGCCCTCGAAGTCGTCTCGCTGGTAGGGCAGGAGTTTGGCGAGGGCCTCACGGCGGGCATCCTCGCCCGCAGCGAGGATCATCTCGCGCATGGCGTCGATCCGGTCCCCCTCGAAGAACATGTGCTCGGTCCGTGTCAGGCCGATCCCCTCGGCACCGAATGCGATCGCGTGCCGCACCTGCTCCGGCGTGTCGGCGTTGGTGCGTAGCCCTAGCTTCCGGTGCTTGTCGGCGAGCTTCATGATGAAGTCGTAGTACTGGAAGACCTCCGAGTCGGACGGCTTCATCGTTCCGGCGATCAGCACCTGCTTGAGCTCGCTGTCGGCGGTCTTGATGCCGCCGGCGAAGACCTCGCCGGTGGAACCGTTGATCGAGATGGCATCCCCTTCGCGGAGCGTCTTGCCGGCGCAGGTGAGCGTGCCAGCCGCATAGTCGATCTGGATGGCGCCGGCACCGGCCACGCAGACCTTCCCCATCTGCCGGGCCACGAGCGCGGCATGGCTGGAGACACCGCCGCGGCTGGTGAGGATCCCCTCGGCGGCGATCATGCCGCGCAGGTCCTCGGGACTCGTCTCGACGCGGGCGAGGACGACCTTCGTCCCCTTGTGGGCAAGCTGCTCGGCCTTGGCCGCCGAGAACACAAGCTGCCCCGTCGCGGCGCCGGGCCCGGCGGGCAGGCCCGTGGTCAGGAGACGGCCGGACTTCTTCGCCCCCTCGTAGTCGTGCCGGTCGAAGATCGGCGCGAGCAGCTGGGAGAGCGCGTCGGGGTCGGCCGACTGGATGGCGTGCTCGGCCGTCATCAGCTTTTGCTTGACCATGTCGTGGGCGATCTTCACGTAGGCCAGCGCGGTCCGCTTCCCGTTCCGCGTCTGCAGCATGTAGAGCTTCTTCTTTTCGACGGTGAACTCGAAGTCCTGGACGTCGCCGAACTTCTTCTCCAGCGTTGCCCGGACCTTCTCCAGCTGCTTGTAGGTGCCGGCGAACATCGGCTCGTGGGCCATCTCGGCCACGGGCTTCGGCGTCCGCACGCCGGCAACCACGTCTTCACCCTGGGCGTTGACGAGGTACTCGCCGTAGAACACGTCCTCGCCGGTGGCTGGGTCGCGGGTGAAGGCCACGCCGGTGGCGCAGTCGTCCCCCATGTTGCCGAACACCATGCTCTGGACGTTGACGGCCGTGCCCCACTCGTCCGGGATCTTGTACTTGCGGCGGTAGAGGATCGCCCGCTCGTTCATCCAGCTGCCGAACACAGCGCCCACCGCCCCCATGAGCTGCTCGAAGGGGTCCTGGGGGAAGGTCTTGCCGGTCCGCTCCTTGATGAGCCGCAGGTACCGGGCGATGAGCTCGCGGAGGTGCGACTCCGTCAGGTCGGTGTCGTCGTGGATGCCGAGCTGGTGCTTGAGGCCGTCCATCACCTCGTCGAACGGCTCGTGCTCGTTTTCGTGCCGCTTCTGCACACCCATGACGACGTCGCCGTACATCTGGATGAAGCGGCGGTAGGAGTCGTAGGCGAACCGGGGATTGCCGGTCGCCGCGGCGAGCCCCTTCACGGTCTCGTCATTGAGGCCGAGATTGAGGATCGTGTCCATCATCCCCGGCATGCTGTCCCGGGCGCCGGAACGGACACTGACGAGGAGGGCGTTCTTCGGGTCGCCGAACTTCTTCCCGGCCTCCTTTTCCATGAGCTTCATGGCGGAGGTGACCTCCTCCTCGAGGCCCTTGGGAAACTTCTTGTGGTTCGCGTAGTAGTCGATGCAGACCTGCGTGGTGATCGTGAAGCCCGGGGGCACGGGGAGCCCGATCTTCGTCATCTGGGCGAGATTGGCCCCCTTGCCGCCGAGCAGCGGCTTCATCGTCCCGTCGCCATCGCACCGCTTGGCGCCGAAGTAGTAGATCATCCGCCCCGACTTGGCCCCCGGCTTCCGGGCGGACTTCTTGGCGGACTTCTTTCCGAGGGAGGTGGCCATAGGCTGTACGAGACCTTTCGCGGGAGAGAACGAATACGGAGAAAGCCCGGCGGCCGGGCGTGACGCCGGAAATCCGGGGGAAAACGGGTCGAATCTACGTTCGCCGCTGGTCGCCGTCAACGCGTGGCCGTGGCGGCGGGAAACGCCGGGCTGGGGCGGATTTCAGGTGGTATATTCGCCACGTGTTCGCGGCCTGTTCGGAGGGTAAGCGAATGGCTAGCGGCGACACTGGAAATGTCGTGCCCCGAAAGGGGTTGTGGGTTCGAGTCCCATGCCCTCCGCTTCGACACTGATCTATCGCCTGCCGACCGCAGGCGACGGCGGCCGCCGTCAGCGCGTCGTGCGGAGCGTCTCCAGCCAGGCGACGAGATCGACGAGTTCCTGGGCCGAGAGCGTCGCCGCGATGTCGGCCGGCATCAGCGACAACGGCTGCTGCCGCAGTTCCTCGATTTCCGCGGCAGGGAAGGTGGAGTCAATGCCATCGGCCCCGCGGATCACCACCTCTTCCGGCGTCTTCGACACCACGAGCCCCGGAAGCGTTCGGCCATCCTCCAGGACAGCGAGAAATGTCTCGTACCCATGGCTGATCCCCGCGGAGGGGGCGAGCACCGCCTCGTAGAGCGCCTGCCGTGACAGCTTGGCACCGATCCCCGAGAGATCCGGGCCCACGGCCTTGCCGGCACCATCGACGACGTGACACTTGGCGCAGCTGGCCGCGCCGTTGAACACCGCCTTGCCGGCCGCCCAGTTCCCCTTGCGTCTCAACAAGTCCGAAACCGGCGGCAGATCCCCGCCCCCCTTCGCCTTCGGCATCGGCAGCACCGCGGCGGCCGCCTCGCGCACATCCGGCCATGGACAGCCGCTGATGGCCAGCACGGCGACCTGCGACAGCGGCCCACCGAGCCCGCCCTGCCTCGCCAGTGCGATCAGATCCTGGGCCCCGTGGCGCGAGCGGCACAGCCCGCGGACGGCCGCCGCCCGCGTCTCCGACGCGGCGGCCGTGTCGGCGATGACGCCCTTGAGGATGGCGATCGCGGCCGCCGAGCCACGAATGCCGATCGCGGCGAGGAGGCGATTCGCGGCCAGGTCGCCCCGCATCATCGCCGCCTTGACCCGTTCTTCGCTGCCTTTGACCGCGGCATCGGCGGCGTCGGCGGCAAGTTGCGGCATCTGCCCCTCGGCGGCCGCCAGGGCCACGAGGTCGTCGCAGTACCGCTGCTCGAGCCCAAAGCGGCGTACGATGGAGATGAACTCGTCGGTTCCGGCCACCGCCTTCACGGCCGCGGCGATGCCGTCGGCAACCGTCGGGTCGGCGGCCTGCGCTGGGTCGAGCCGCATGACCAGGCCGGGAAGAACGGCCCGGATTTTCTCCTCCGTCCCCTGCAGGTGCATGACCAGGCGCGGCAGGACCGCGGCAACCTGTTTCGGATCCTGGAAGTCGAGCGCCCTGAGGAGCGCCACCGCCTCGGCCGCGGGCGTGTCGGCTGCGAGCATGCGATCGCCGATCATGGACGCCGAGGCGGCCGCCCGACTCCGCCAGACGATCTCCCGCACGGCCGGCGTCGTCCGGTCCGCACCGGTGAGCGTCAGCAGGGCAGCCAGCCGGCCGTCCCACAACCCGGCGCGGCCCGAGCCATGGACGCCGTCGGCCCCGATGCCGATGGCCTCGAGACTCCAGCGGTCACCGGCCGTGTGCCGTGAAGCCAGCACCGCCCACGCCCGGTCGGCCCGTTCCCCCTCCAGTCCCCGCAGCGCGATCGAACATTCACGCCGCACCGCGGCGGACTGATCGCGGGAAAGTCGCTCGACGAGCCCGATCACGTCCCCGCGCGTGAGCCGGGCGATGCGCAGCGCGATGATCCGCAGCGGCTCGTCCGCCGCGGCGGCCAGCCGCCCGACCCACCGCTCCGCAGCCCCCGGGAGCATGCCGGCGGCCCAGGCGAGCCGGGCCTTGTGCCGCGGGTCGGTTGCCGTCTCGAACGCCTCGCCAACCGCCGCCTCGGCGGCGGGTTCCCGAGCCAGCCGTTCGAGGGCCGTGGCCCGCGTGCAAAGGTTCGGGCTCGCCAGCGCCGCCACGCATCCGGCGACCGTCGCGAAATCGGCCGCCGGAACCCGCCAGGCCGCCGCAGCCGGCGCGAGCCTGTACACCCGGCCCATCTGCGAGTCGGTCATCCGGTGCCCGCCGACGCCCGGGTCGTACCAATCGGCGACGATCAACGACCCGTCCGGCGCCACGCAGACGTCGCTCGGCCGAAACCACCTGTCGGCCGACCCGTCGACCAGCGTCTCGGCGACGGCGGCGTATCCTGCCCCGGACGGTCGCACGTGGTAGGCCAGGAGTTGGCTCCGCCCCGCCTCGCAGAGAACGACCGCCCCGTGAAACCGCTCCGGCAACAGCGATCCCTCGTAGACGCAGATGCCGCATGGCGCACCGGCACCGTTGACGAACAGGTTGGGCACGACGCCAGGGTCGTTCTGATGCCAGTGACGGTCCGGAATCTCGCGCTCCATGTTCGGCCGGGGTGCCTGCCAGGCGGCTCCGTTTCGCTCGTCGGTATAGCCATAGTTGCCATATTCCATCACCCAGTTGACGCGCGTCGCCTTGTTGCCGTCGTCGTCGTTGTCGCTCTGCCAGAGCATGCCGAACGAGTCGACGGCCGCCTCGTAGTTGTTGCGGAAGTTGTGCCCGAGGACCTCGACGTCGCTGCCGTCGGGCAGGCAGCGATACACCATGCCCTGGCGATAGACGCTCCCCCGCCGCACCTCGTTGCCGAATCGGTCGCTTACCGGTCGGCCGCCGGCGTCGCAGACTCCCGATCCCTCGTTGCCGCAGTTGAAGTACCAGCGGCCGTCGGGACCGACCGTGAAGGCGTGCACCCCGTGGTCGTGCTGACGGGCACCGGTCTTCGTGAACAGCGGCTGCTTGCGATCGGCCTTCAGGTCGCCGTCGTCATCGTGAAACACCCACACGTCGGGAGAGCAGGAGACGATCACCCGCCGCCCCGGCCCCTCGCCGATCACGCAGACACCCAGCGCCGAATCGACCTCGGGCCCCTGATAGAACACCACCTGCCGGTCCGCTCTCCCGTCGCCGTCGGCGTCCTCGAGCACGAGAATCCGGTCCCCCTCCGGCCGCGAATCCTTCTTGGCGCGATAATTGAGCACTTCGCACACCCAGACGCGGCCCCGGGCGTCGACGTCGATGGAGGATGGGCTGGAGAGCATCGGCTCGGCGGCGAACAGCGTCGCCTCGAGGCCGGGAGCGGTGGCGAGTGTGGCGACGGCCGCCTCGGCCGCGACCGGGCTCCTCACCGCGGGCCGGGGGCGGACGGCTTCTCCAGCCGCCGGTTCCGGAGCGTTGCCGGCGGCCGGCACCAGCGGCAGGATCCCGATCAGGACGGCTGCCACGAGCAGGATGGTCGCACGAGGGACACCCGCAACGTCTTGCATCGAAGTTTCTCCATCATGCATCTGCGAGACTCGAGCGGTCCTTACCACCAGGAGCATCCAATAGTTGACAGTACGCCCCGACGGTTCGGGGTAGTAGTTTAGTTAGCGGCGGTCCTGAAGACACGCCGCCGGTCCGAAAGCCACCACGCACGGCACGCGGCCGAGCGTGCGACTGCGCGGGCCACGAAGGCCTCACGGCGGCGACGGCGCGACACGGGGCATGGGAGCCGGGCTCTGCACGGCGACCGTAAGCCGGAGCCGACGCTGGGTCGGCGGCGACGGCGCGACACGGGGCATGTGAGCCGGGCTCTGCACGGCGACCGCAAGCCGGAGCCGACGCCGGGTCGGCGGCGACGGCGCGACAATCACACGTCGAGGTTCTTGACGTCGAGCGCGTGCTTCTCGATGAAGTCGCGGCGCGGCTCCACCTTTTCCCCCATCAGGATCCGGAACAGGTCGTCCGCCGCCGCCGCGTCCGTCATCGTCACGCGCAGCAGCGTCCGGTTCTTCGGGTCGAGCGTCGTGTCGCGGAGCTCCTCGGCATTCATCTCGCCGAGTCCCTTGAACCGCGTGATCGACAGCCCCTTCTCCCCGGCCCGGCGGACGGCCGTGAGCAGGCCGCGGAGGTCCTGGAGGCCGATCTCGTTCTCACCACGCCGCAGCTTGTACCGCGGCTCGTCGCTCCCGGTCCGATCCTGGGGGAGCAGGCTCTCGATGTCGAAGCCCATCCCTTCGAGCTCCTTGAGGCCGGCGTTGATGCTCCGCACCTCGTGCAGGTCGATGACGATGAGTTGGTCGTCACCCGTTCCCGGCGCCGTACCCGGGGTCGTGTCCCCGGCCGCCACAGCCTCCTCCATTCGCCCCACCGCCAGCGCGCCGCCGGTGGCCCGCTCCTTTCCCTTGACGAACGCCTCCAGGTCGTCGCGACTGGTGAACCAGCGCTCCTCGAGGCCGTAGTAGACGTGGTACATCGGCAGCCGGCCGGTCTGCGGATCCCGCCTTCCTGCATGGTCGCGCAGGCTCACGCCGCGCTTCTCCAGCGCCACGAGCGCGTCCTCAAGCCCCGACAGCGTCCGGCACAGCTTCTGCATCGCCTCGCCGGCGATCTCCCGGCCGTCGCCGGGTAGGAACACCCCCTCGCCGAGCCCCTGGTCGAGGAGCTGCGTCTTCATCTCGTCCTCGGTCTGCACGTAGTAGACCGTCTTCTTCGACCGGACGCGGAACAGCGGCGGCTGGGCCACGTACACGTGCCCCTCGGCGACGAGCCGGTACATCTGCCGGTAGAAGAAGGTGAGCAAGAGCGTGCGGATGTGGGAGCCGTCGACGTCGGCGTCGGTCATGATCACGATCTTGTCGTAGCGTCGCTTGGAGAGGTCGGACTCCTCGCCGATGCCGGCGCCGATCGCCGAGATCACGCTGCGCACCTCCTCGTTGGCGAGCACCTTGTCATCCCGGCTCTTGTAGGCGTTGATGATCTTGCCGCGCAAGGGCAGGATCGCCTGGTATTCGCGGTGCCTGCCCCCCTCGGCCGAGCCGCCGGCCGAGTCCCCCTCCACCAGATACAACTCGCACCGCTCGACGTCGCGGCTGGTGCAGTCGCGGAGCTTGCCCGGCAGGCCACCGCCGGACAGCGCCCCCTTGCGCTCGCGGAGGAGCTGCTTCGCCTTCTTGGCGGCCTCGCGGGCCTCCGCGGCGAGCACTCCCTTCTGGACGATCGCCTTGGCGCTCTTCGGGTTCTCCTCGAGGTACTTCCCGAGGAAATCACCGACGGCGGAGTTGATGATCCCCTCGACCTCGCCGTTGCCCAGCTTCGTCTTGGTCTGCCCCTCGAACTGAGGATGCGGGACGCGGACGCTGATCACGGCCGTCAATCCTTCGCGGACGTCCTCGCCGGTTGGGATCAGGTCCTTGTAGAGCCCGGTCTTCTTGCCGTAGGCGTTGAGCGCACGGGTGAGCGCCGCGCGGAACCCGGAGACGTGCGTCCCCCCCTCGGTCGTCGAGATGTTGTTGACGTAGCTGTGGAGGCTCTCCGTGTACTCGCCGGTGTACTGGAGCGCGATGTCCCACGACACACCCTCGGCCTCTCCCTTGATCGTGATCACGTCGGCGTGGACGGCGTCGCTGGCCTTGTTGAGATGCTCGACGAACTCCTCGACGCCGCGCTCGTAGAAATACTCCTCGCTGTTGCCGCCGGCGGCGTCGGAAAACCCGATCCGCACGCCCGAGTTGAGGAACGCCAGTTCGCGGAGCCGGCGCGAGAGGACGTCCCAGGAGAACTTCGTCTGCGGGAAGATCTGTGGATCGGGTTTGAAGGTCGTCTTCGTGCCCGTCCGCGTCGTGCTGCCGATCGTCCGCACCGGGCCGGTCGGCTCGCCGCGCTGGTACTCCTGCTGCCAGACCTGGGCATGCCGCGAGACCTCGACCTCGCACCACTCGGAGAGAAAGTTGACGACCGTGACGCCGACGCCGTGCAGGCCGCCCGACGTCTGGTAGGCCCCCTTCTCGAACTTGCCCCCGAACTTGAGCACCGTCATCACGCCCTCGAGCGTGGAGACGTCCCGCTCCATCTCCTCGGAGAGCTGCGGATGGCGGTCCACGGGTATGCCGCGGCCGTCGTCCTCGACGGTCACGCTGCCGTCCACGTTCACCGTCACGGAGACGTGCCGGGCATGGCCCGCCATGCACTCGTCGATCGAGTTGTCCACGACCTCGTAGACCAGGTGATGGAGCCCGCGGCTGGTATTGTCGCCGATGTACATCCCGAACCGCTCGCGCACGTGCTCCCGGTCGGAGAGGTGCTTGAGGTCGGCCGAGGTGTATTCCTGCTGCTTCGACTCGTCTGCCATCGCAATCCTCCCTCAGTCTCGTCGGCCCGCGTCGGCCTGGAGCCGACAGCGGACGTCGCTGATGCCGGCGGCCGGCACCAGCTCCGCGAGCCGGGCGAGCACGTCGCGCTTCTGAAAGCCCAGTTCCTGCACCAGCGCCGAATGGCTCACGAACACCTCGAGCACGCCACGCCGCACCAGTCCCGGCTGCGAGCCGTCACGGAGCGGACCGGAGACCGCCTGCCGCCAGGCGTCGGCCAACCCCTGCGTCGCCAGTTCCCGGTCGTAGCCCGTCCGGGCCATGAGCCGCGACATGAGCCGGCCGATCGACGTCGGTCCGGACGGAACGGCTGGGCGGGACGGGGTGGCTGCCATGCGGTCGTTCCCGGGATCGGTCAGTCGGCCGCCAAGGGCATGATCACGTAGCCGTAGCCGTCGTCCGTACGGCAGACGCAGGCGCTTTGGGCGTCGGTCAGTTCCACTGTCACCGTCGTGGCCGCGTCGAGGACGCGCAGGAACTCGACCATGAACCGTGGATCAAGCTTGATCCGCACGGGCGCACCGGCATGATCGATCGGCAGTTCGATGCGGCTCTCGCCGCTCTCGGCCGACCTGCCCGAGAGCACGAGTTGGCCGCTCTCGAATGAAAAATCGACCCCCTTCGACTGTTCGCTGGTCACGATCGCGGCCTGCCGCACGGCGGCCATCAGCGGGCCGCAGACGAGTGCGACACGCGCCGCCTCGGGCCGGTCCGGGAACACGTCCCGCCAGCGCGGAAACCGACCATCGACGAGCCGCGACGATATCGTCGTCCCACCGATCCTGACGAGGATCTCGTTCTGTCGGGGGGCGATCTGCACGGGCACGTCGGCGGAGCCGAGACACCGCTCGATGAGCTGCATCGCCCGGGCCGGCACGATCGGCTGGGCCGGCGGCGGGCTTCCCCCCTGAACCTTGGCCGGTCCCTCCATCTTCGCCAGCCGTCGGCCATCGGTGCCGACGGCGATCACCGATTCCCCGCTGAGTTCGACGAGCACGCCCCCCAGCGCGTAGCGGCTCGACTCGTTGTCGGTTGCGAACACCGTCCGGCGGACGACCTCCCGGGCCAATTGCGACGTGATCTCGAAGCAGGCGTCGACGGGAAACGTGGCGACGGCGGGAAACTCGAGCGGATCCTCCGCCGGGAGCCGAAACTCGCTCCGCGGCGCCTTGACGACGGTTGCCGTGCCATCACTGTGGATGTCGAACACGGTGCCCGGGCCGCTCTCGCGAACGATGGCGGAGAGCCGGCCACTCGGCAAGAGGACGGCGCCCGGAGCGGCCACTTCCACCCCCTCGACGGCGATCCTGATTCCGATCTCGAGATCGGTCGCGGAGAGCACCGCCTCGTCCCGGGCAGCCTCGAACTTCACGCTCGCAAGCACGGGTTTCGGGGATCGCGCCGGCACCACCGCCGCGGCACTTTGCAGCGCGGCCAGCAACGGTTCTCTCGTGCAACGGACCTTCATGGGAACCTGTTGTCCTCGGGAATGCGCGGTCGGTTTCGGTGGCCCACAGGGAGCGGAACCAAGCCCCTACTGTACCCGATAAATCCCTGGGGAAAATGGCCGCGGATGGCCGGGTTTGTCGCCTTCTGGGACCACTCCGACAAGGCGTCTGGGGCAACGGTCTGTGTACACGAGCCGACGTGGAGGGTGTCGGCCGGCTCGGCTGCACTTTCTATTCAAAGAAGTAATTTGATTTGGGAGAACAGAAATGAATCAGAAGGCACAGCAAGAATAGGAGGAATTGCCACCCAATGATCCATTCGGTGGAAACCGGCCGGAATGCCGGGGTTTGGTGTCCTGAACGAGTTTGTTCGGTGTCGTTGCCGTGTCGGTTCGGTGGCCACGGCCGGTCGGAATGGGGCGGGAACGTGGACAAGGAACGTTCGTAAAGAGGCCATGTCGAGGTCTCATCAGCGTCGGAGGAAACGCTGTCCGGCGTCTGGTGTTGGGTCGAATCCGTGCGACGTCGTGCATCGCCAGCCTGCCGACGATGGATCGACAGTCCGACGTCACGATCCCGGGTGCGGCTTGAGCCGGGTGAAGACCTGTTCCAAACGTGTCACCGCACGGTCGACATCCGTCGCCGAGGAGGATGTGCCGAAACTGAAACGCACCGCGGAGCGGGCGGGTTCCGTTTCCAGGCCGAGGGCCGCCAGTGCCGGTGCTGGTTCGCTCGAACCGCTCGCGCAGGCCGTGCCGCTTGCGCACGCCACTCCCTGGAGGTCGGCCGCCATCACGAATGCCTGACGGTCGATCCCGGGAAACGTCACCACGAGGAGGTTGGTCGCCCTGTGTCCTGCATCGGCCACGACCCGCGCGGGTATCCCCGCGGTCCGGGCCGCGGCCACGATTCCCGCTTCCAGCCGGTCGCGGAGCCGGCCGATCCGCTCGGCGACTGCGGCACGTTCGGCGACGACGATCTCCAGGGCGCGGGCGAAGCCCGCGGCCAAGAGCACGGCCTCCGTTCCGCCGCGGAGCCCAGACTCCTGCGGTCCGGGCACGAGGCCCGCGAACGGGATGCCGGCCCGGACGATGGTCGCCCCGATCCCCCGTGGTCCACCGAATTTGCATGGCGCGATTGCCAGCGTGGCGAAACCCGCTTCCGAGAACGACACGCGATGGCAGAGCGGCGCCTGGGCGGCGTCCGCATGGAGGAAGACGGCGTTCGCGCCGTCGTTCGCAGGGTTCGCGATGCGTGGTTCGACCGTGCCGGTCTGGCCGCAGACGAGCGTGAGACAGAGGATTCTCGGTCCCGGCGCGTCCGCGGGAAACGACCAGCCCACCGCGATTGCGGCACGGCCGTCGAGCGGAGGCTCGAAAACCCGCCAGCCGCGGTCCCCAAGTTCCCGCACCGTCCCCCGGACGCTGGAGTGGTCTCGGGCGGACGAGGCGATGCAGCCACTGTGGCCGGCTGCCATGCCGAGGATTGCAAGACGATTGGCCTCGGTCATGCCGCTGGTGAACACCAGCCGATCGCGTCTGCTCCCCGTGCTGCGTGCCCCGACAAGGGCGAGGATCCGTTCGCGGCACTCTTCCAGGACCTGTTTCGCGCGTCGCCCGGCCGCGTGCTGGCTCGAAGGGTTCGCCCAGGCGTCACCCGCGGCGCGGGCCATCGCGTCGGCCACCTCCGGTCGCAGCGGCGTCGCCGAGGCGTGGTCGAGAAACACCGGATCGGCCATGGTCATCGTGAAGTCATGCCTTTCCCGGCCGGGGAGCCGCTGCCGCCGGCTTCGTCGGCGGAACCGGACGACCGCGCGCCATCGGCCGGTTCCTGTTCGACATCCGTGCCCGGCGGGGCGGGAAACGCCCGGGCGGGGTCGAGACCGGCTGCCACTGCCTGCTCCGTGAGCGGCTTCTGGAGCGCCTTCCAGGTCCGCTGCTTGAGTTCGTCCGGCGCCAGCGACCAGATCCGGGCCCGTTCCAGCACCGGTCCCGATCCCTGCCGCATCATGCCCTCGAAGCTGGTGGCGAACAGATCGGCGAACGAGCCCAGCTTGTTGGGGTCGAGGACCACCTTGGGGCCGGTCCTGGCCGATCCCTGGTGCCGTTCGTGGAGCTTGTAGGCCAGGCCGACGAACCGGTTGAAGACGTCGAGTCGCCCCTTGGCGAGGCCGTCGAGCAGGGCCCGCTGCACCATGCCGTCGACGAATTCGCGGATCTTGTTCAGGTCGAGCTTGAGCACGTCGGCCAGCCGCAGCGTCACGAACGTCTCCAGCGACTCGCGATAGATCGGCTGGTCGGCCATGCCCTGCTCGCGGGCCAGGAGCACGAGTCGGCGGAAACACTCGGCGGCCTTGCGCTCGTCCCCGTAGAGGAAGGCGAGCACGACCGCCTCGTTGAGGAACCGCTCATAGGCCCTGGTGAAGTCGGCGAATTCCGCGGGGGCGAAGCCGGCCGCCGACAAGCCCCCCGTGGCGTCGATCAGTTCCTTGACCTCGTCGATGGCACGCTCGTAGGCGGCGATGAACCGCGGGTCGGGGAGGAGGTCGATGCGGTCGGTGACGCCGTCGTACTCGACGCGACCGGTCCGCATCAACTCGGCGATCGCGGCCAGCCGGCTGCGGACGATGAGCAGCTCGTTGATCTCGTCGCGGCGCAGCCGGCGCCGGCTCACCTCCAGCCCCTGCTCGGACCAGTAGATGCTCTGGGCGTCGTAGTGCCGCCAGTCGAGTGGGCCGTAGCGTTCCATGAGCGCCAGCATCCGCCCGGCATCCATGCGGAAGCGGTCGGCGAGGACCCGCTTCTGAAGGTGGGGGATGAGCAGCTCGAAGAGCGGCGCGGCGAGCTCCGGCTGCTTGCGGATGGCGAGGACCAAGGGCCGGTTCGTGCCCGCGGGAAAGCCGCGGCCGTAGAGGATGCCACCGTCGCGGGAGCCCTCGGCCATGATCACGCGGCCGAGCATGCGCAGGAAGTCCTCGTCGGGGGCGGCGCCATGCGCGGCGAGTAGGGCCAGCAGGTCGCGGAGGTCCGCCCGGCTGGCGGCAGTCGATTCGAGGTCGGCGGGCGCGTCGGCGACGCGCCGGAAGGCGGCCAGGGCCTCGGCGGTCGTCTTGCCGCCGGCCATGTCGCCGAGCACCTCCTGCATGTCGGCGGCCACGCGGGCCTTGTAGTACCAGTGCGCGCGGTCGATCCGGCCCCCGACCTTGTGGTGGAGGATGAAGGCCAGCATGTCATAGAGCTGCGGCGCGC
Source organism: Planctomycetia bacterium (assembly GCA_046339335.1). Lineage (GTDB taxonomy): Bacteria > Planctomycetota > Planctomycetia > Pirellulales > UBA1268 > QWPN01. Next base: position 17,282 of record JBKDUV010000135.1, read on the forward strand.
TGGGATTGAGCGGGATGCCCTGGTCGCGCAAGAGCTGCATGCCGCGATCGACCCAGCCCCAGCGCTCGGAATTGACGTCGGAGGCGACGGAGATGTTGTAGGCCAGGTTGTGGGCCTGGAAGTTCCAGACCTGGGGGAACCGGGGCTGCAGAGCGGTGATCCACTGGGCCAGCGTCTGGGCCTCGAAGTACTGCCCGGTATTCTGCAGCTCGTCGGCCCGGATCCAGAGCACGTCCACGGCCAGGCCGCGGAACGTCCCCAGGGCGGCCGTCGCCAGGGCCACGTGCGGCGGCATGCCGCCGGCCGCCTCGCGCGAGACGACGAGCTGCAGGGCGTCACGCTGCCGGGCGACCGTCCGGGCCGTGAAGCCGGCGCCGACGAGGCTGGCGACGAGCAGGGCCGTGGCCACGGCCTGCGCCAGGCCGTCGCCGCCGGCCAGCGGTGCGCCGGCCGTCGGTGCGGCTGCGCCGCGGGCGCGGGGGGCGGAGGTGTCGTGCATCGGCGTGGAGTTCCCGTCAGGATGAGGAGCGGACGAGGTCACGGCGCTCGAACACCGCCCAGCCGAGGCTGCCGATCGCCAGTGGCGCGACGACGCCGAGCCGGAGCAGGCACTCGACGAGCAGGCCGGTGCCGATCCGCATGCCCGTCGCGAGGCTGGTCACGCCGTCGAAGCGGGCGAACGACGGGACGACTGCCAGAAACAGCTCCCCGCCGATCGCCATCACGACTTTCACGGCCTCCCAGATCTCCCCGGCGGCGATGAAGTCGCGGAACACACCCGCCCGCAGCCGGAGCATCGACGCGAGCGTGGCGTCGGCCGCATCCAGGCCGGTGTACATGTCGACAGCGTTGCCGAGGAAGCCGCCGCCGCTGGCCGCGACTAAGGTCATCAGCCCGAGCAGGGCGGCGACGGGAAAACCGAGGCAGCCCGCGGCGGCCACGCCCACGGCCGCGATCGTCACGAGCTTGAGCCACATCTCCACGAGGCCGCGTAGGAAGTTGGCCTCGAAGCCCCCCGCCGCATACAGCACGCGGAGCCCGCGGCCGGGGGAGAAGTTGATGCTCGTCGGCACCTTCTCGCCCGGGGGAATCGCGTTCCGGTTGGCGATGCGGACCTTCAGTTCCCCGGCCTCGTCGATCTCCGCGGTCGGCAGCGTGAGCGTGTGGAGCGTGCGGCTGGCGAGCGTGTAGGGCTGGTGCCGGCCGGCGACGAGCGGATAGGGGCGGTCGTTGAGCCAGAGGGCGAAGCTGACCTCCGCCTTGTCGAGTGCGACGTTGTCGGCATGCGGCTTGAGCTGGAGTTGAAGCGCGGCGCCGCGCTGGCGGGCCTCGCCGAGCCCCCGGAACACGAACACCCCCTCGTTGTCGGCGGTCACCGTGTGCCACTGCCAGACGAGCTCCTGGCGAATCCGGCCGCGCTGCATCCCCGGATCGCCGCTTTTGAAGAAGTCCGGGTTGTCGCGGCGCAGCCGGTCGATCTCGGCGGCGATGTCGGCCTCGAAGGCCGCGCCGCGCGGGTGTCCCGGCAGGACGCTGCGCCGGGCGGTGAGGACGTTGGCGGTGACCGCCGCCCTGTCTTCCGCACCGGCCGGCATCCGGGCGAGGAGCCGGACGAACGTGTAGATGCCCGCACCGGCGAGCGTCACGAGCAGCAGGTTGAGGAGCACGAGGCCAAGCCATTTGCCCACGAGGTATTCGAGCCTCGTGATCGGCTTGGTGAGGGTCATGTGGATGCGGTTGGTGTCGATGTCGCCGCAGACGCTGCCGCAGGCGAGCAGCACGGTCAGAATGCCGAGAATCATTCCCGTGCCGCCGAGGGCCCAGGAGAGCAGGAACTGCAGCCGGTATTCGAGCCGCTCCCCGGGATCGAGCAGGAGCGGCAGGAGCGGCAGGCTGACGAGGAGCAGGACGACGAGGACCAGCGCCACCCGCATCCGGATCGCCTCGTCGAGCATCGTCCGGGCAACGGCGGGAACGCCCCCCGGCAGGACGAGCAGCCCGCGGAGCAGGGCGAGGCCGACGAGGAAGCCGCAGCCCATGACGGCCATCCCGCCGAGGGCCAGCGCCGTGCCGAACCATTCGCGGCGCCATGCGAACCAGACGAGGCTCGCGACCGCCGCCACGGCGGCCAGCGCCGTGGCGCTGAACCGCTGCCGGGGCGCCGCCGCGAACATGCGCCGGGTCCACCAGATCGTCCCCGCGCCGGCGGCGAGCTCGAGCACGGCGCCGGCCGCCGGGGCGAGCCAGCGCGCCGCCGCCTCGGCGAGCAGTCCGCCGCCGACCAGGAATGCGAGCACGACCCCGGTGGCGAACACCGCCGCCGTCGTGGCCCGGGCGAAGAGGGTGTGGAACGAGACGGCGAGAACGCCGATGGCAGAGCAGCCGTGGACCACGGCCGCCGCCGTCGGCGCCCCCTGGGCGAGAAGCAGCCGCGCCGCGAACGCGCCGACGAAGGCCCGCGCCGCGGCGCCGGCGCCGGCGACGAGCAACGACCGCCAGTCGTCCCCGGGCCGGGCTGCGATCCCGACAGCCGACGATTCCCGCCTGTCCACTGCCATGCCCTAGGGCTTCCTCACGAGGCTGTCGAGCATGCCCTGATCGACGGCAGCCGGCGGCGCGGTCTCCGGCGTGGACCCGCCCGGCCCCGCCGGCTGGGCCGCCGTAAGGCGCGCGAGTGGATCGGCTTCGGCAGGCGGGGTAGCGTTGACTGAGGCGGGGGCCGGACTGGCGCTGGCGGACCCACCACCGATCGTAGGCCGGGCCGTGAGCTGCTCGAGGACCGCGCCCCCGTCGGCTTCAGCCGCCCGCTCCGCAGCGGCGTCGGGACGGAGGAAGCCGGCGATGGCGCCGCCGTTCCGGGCGCCGCTGGTCTGCAGGCCCTCCTTCCGGGCCCGGTCCACGATCTCGAGGAACAGCGATTCGAGCCGGCGCCGGGGCTGGGCGACCGACTTGATCACCAGCCCGCGTCGCTCGAGCACCGCCCGGACTTCCGCAAGCGCATCGGCGGGCAGGGAGTCGGTCTCCAGGCTGGTGAGGTGCTCCTCCTGGAGGAGTTGGTCGATCGTCCCCTCGGCCCGCACTTTGCCGCCGTACATGATGGCGACCCGGCTGCACAGGTCCTCGACGTCGGAGAGCAGGTGCGTGCAGAGCAGGATCGTCTTGCCGCGGGCGGCGAGGCTGGCGATCACGTCCTTGATCTGCCGGGCGCCGATCGGATCCATGCCGCTGGTCGGCTCGTCGAGGATCAAGAGCTGCGGATCGTTGATCAGGCTCTGGGCGAGGCCGACGCGCCGCTGCATCCCCTTGGAAAACTCCCCCACCGGCCGGTGCTCGACGGCCTCCAGGCCGACCATCGAGAGGAGCATGTCGACCCGCTCGCGCCGGATCGCCGCCGGGATGCGGAACAGCCGGCCGTAGAAGTCGAGCGTCTCGCGGGCGGAGAGGAAGCGGTAGAGATAACTCTCCTCCGGCAGGTAGCCGATGAACTTCTTCGTCTGCACATGCCGGGGTCGGCGGCCGAGGACGGCGATCCTGCCCGACGTGGGCGTGAGCAGGCCGAGGAGCATCTTGATCGTCGTGCTCTTGCCCGAGCCGTTGGGGCCGAGCAGCCCAAACACCTCGCCGCGGCGCACCTCGAGGTCGACGCCCTCGACGGCCCGGACGCGGGGCCGCATCCAGAAGTCGCGGAACGTCTTCACGAGGCCGACGCACTTGATGTCGACCCCGTCCGCGGCCGGCACGTCGGGAGTGGGAGCGAGCGTTGCGCTGGAGGTCATCTGCGTTTCCGGTGCGGTTCCTGGCGGCGCGGGCCGCTACTTCAACTGGCGCTGGATTTCCTTGTCCTTCTGCTCCTGCTTCAGGGCCTTGAGCTGTTCCTGTTGCCGGCGCTTCGCGATCTCGGGATCGCGGTTGATCTTGAAGGCCTTCTGGCCGGCCGGGGTGTAGAACGTCTCCACGTCGCCGGTGAGGATCGCCTCGCGGGCGTCGGACCACAGCCGGGAGTAGATGATCTGCGGCGTGGACCGGAACTGCGGCAGGAGCCGCTCGAAGGCCTCGCGCTCCGCCTTGACCCGCTCCACGACCTGGGTGCGGTAGGTCGCCGCCGCGTTCACCGTCCGGGCCACGGCGCCGCCGACCCGGGCGGGACCGACCCGGAGCGAGAACAGGGCCTCGTCGAGCTGCCGGTCCACCTCCTCGACGTCGGCGGGGGAACTGGTCTCGCCGGCCCGCTCGTAGGCGGCGAGGAGCGCCAGCAGCCCGTCGGCGGCCTCGCCCGCCGTCTCGCCGAGGATCCGCGCCCGGTCCTGCTGGGCCGTGACGATGAGCTGCGACCGCTGGCTCTCCGCCGTGGTGACGGCCTCGAAGCTGGCCACGACCGCCAGCGGCGGCGTCACCTGGTCGAGCACGAGGGCGTCGATCGCCAGGCCGGTCTGCATGTCGTCGAGCTGGCGCTGGGCGATCCCCACGGCCGTCTCCCGGTTGACGATGCCCTTGAGCAGTTCGTCGGCGGGAAACTGGGCCACGGCCTGCACGATCCCCTGCTGGATGGCGCAGCGGACGAGGCTCTCGGCAAGCTTCGGCTGGCCGACGTTGGTGATGTAGGCGACTGGATCGACGACGCGGTACGTGGTCTTCCAGCGGGCGTGGGCGATGTTCATGTCGCCGGTGAGGAGCGACCCATCCCGGACCGGGTTCAGCGGCCCCGCCCGTCCGGCCCGCAGCCCCTCCCGCGACGTCGCCCCCAAGCCCTCCTGGGGCTCGAACCAGAACTCCCTGTCGAGATCGATGGTCACGGGCCGTGTGTCGACCTTGATCACCTGCTCGATGGGGAACGGGGCGGCGAGGTAGGTGCCGCGGTCGAGCACCTGTTCCCCCGGTGCGCCGACGTATTCGCCGAACCGAAGTCGCACCGCCCGCTCGTTGGAGCCGACGCTGAACGTGCCGCTGAAGAGCCAGGCCACGAGCAGCGCGGCCAGCGCCAGGCGGAGGATCCCGAAACTCACCTTGAGCGCGTCGGCGAGCGACTGCTGGGCCGGGTCGAGCCGGTCGCCGGCGCCGGCCGCGTCCTGCGGGGCGGCGAGCCGGGCCCGGGGAATGTCGTGCGGGGTGGGCTGCATGGCGGTCAGGGCCTCGCGTCCGGGCGACCGGCCGCCGGCCCGGCTGTGGCGGCGCTACCGGCGGGGGCCGACTGGCCGGGGTCGCGGTTGAACCAGTCGAGGATCCCGAGGCTGTCGGCCGAGAGCACGAACGTCGTGTTGTGGTCGAGCATCTTCTTCAGGGCCTCGACCTTGCGCAGGAAGATGGCGAACTCCTCGTTGGCGGCGAAGCTCTGGTACTCCTTGGCGGCCTCGCGGTCCCCCTGCGAGCGGATCGTCTGGGCGCGGCGTTCGGCGAAGGCCAGGATCCGGTCGCGGGCGCTCTCCGCCTCGCTGCGAATCGCCGAGGCCTGGGCCTGCCCCTCCTGGAGCGCGTTCTCGCTGAGCCGCTCGCGGGTCTTGATCATCGTCTCGAAGACCTTCTGGGTCGTCGCCTCCGGGAGCACGATCTTGTAGATGCCGACGCTCTCCACCTTCAGGCCGTAGCCCGACTGGGCGAGCGCCTGCTCGAGCTCGGCCTTCTGCTCGTCCTCGATCGCCGAGAGCCGGATCTTGTCGCGGTCGAGATTGACGAGCTCGTCGAGCCGGTACTTGCTGATCACGCTGCGGATCGACCGCAGCTTGCTGGCCAGCTGCCGCTGGGCCTCGGCCGGGTCCTTGAGCGACCTGTAAAAGTCCAGCGGATTGACGATCCGCCACGTCAGGTACGTCTTGACGATCACGCTCTTGCCGTCGGCCGTCTGCAGTTCCTCGATCGTGTCCTCGAGCAGCTGCAGCCGCTTGGAATAGTGCGTGACCTTGTGGATCGGCCACGGGAGCCGCCACTTGAGCCCGGGCGTCGACTGCACGCTCCCCTCCTCGGCCCGGTCGAAGGTCGTGCGGACGGCCACCTGGTCGTACCGCACCTGGTACAGGAACATGTACGACAGCAGGGCGGCGACAACGACGATCCCCACGAGGACGGTGAACGAGTTCTTCATGGTTTCGGTCCTGAAGGCGTCGGGGGCTCACTCCCCGATGAGCGATTCGATGGCGGATGTCGGCTCGGAGAGGTCCATTTCCAGCACCGGCAGGTCCCCCTTGGGACCGGCGATGACGAGCTTGCGGCGGCCGGCGAGCCCTTCGGCGAGGACGTCGAGGTAGCGGCGGGTGCGGTAATAGCCGGGGGCCGCCTGGAAGGCGAGCATCTCGCCGGCGAACCGGCCGCGGGCGGTGAGTTCACCGACCGCCCGCCGCCACCGGTAGGCACGGGCGGCGTGGATCCGTTCGGCCGCCTCGCCGCGGGCCTCCCCCAGGAGCCGTTCGATCTCCAGTTCCTGCGCCACGACCCGCGGGTCGGCCGGGCCGGTGCCGGCGGCCCCCTGCCGGAGCCGGTCGAGCTCCTGGATGGCGCGGTCGATCTGCCGGCTCCGCTCCACCGATCCGGCCACCCGGGCGAGCGTGCCGATCTCCGACTTGCCCGCGTCCTGGATGAGCGTCTCGCGGTGCTGCTGGGCACCGATCTGGCGATGGAACGCCCGGGCCACCTGCCCCGCCGGCGGCTGAAGCGCGGTGATCGCGACGTCGACGATCTCGAAGCCCAGCCCCATTCCGTCGAGCCGCTCCTGGATCCGTTCCCGCAACCCCTTTCCCAGCGCGGTCCGGTTGGCGGACAGCAGGGCGTCGATGCCGTGGCTGGAGAAGGCGCGGCCCACCTCCTGCTGCGTCACCACCGAGATCGCCTCGCGCGGGGCCAACGAGCCCTCGAGGAAGCGGACGAGGTCGCCGATCCGGTACTGCACGATGACGTCGGCCATCACCAGGGCCATGCCCCCGGCGGCGGCCGCCTCAGCCTCCGGGCCGCAGAGGAAGTACTCCACCCCCATCGTCGCCGTCTTGTCGTCGCCGCCGGTCCAGAGCAGCGCGTCGGCGGCCTTCGGCCGGCCGAGGAGATCGCTCGACACGGTCAGTTGGAGGACCTTGCCGGTGGGATAGACGGCAGCCGTTTCCACCGGCCAGGGAAGCTTGAAGTGGAGGCCCGGCGGAAGCGGCGCCCGCTCCAGGGCGCCGTAGCGCAGGATCACCCCCTGCTCGTCCGGGCCGACGATCACCAGGGTCGACAGGGCGAGGAGCACGAGGCCGCCGAAGATCGTCAACGGTGTCAGCGCCCGGCCGAGGAGCCGGAAGGCCCAGCTCCGCGACACCTCGACGCCGAACTGGTAGTTGATCAACTCGCCCACGACCTGGCCCAGCGAGTCGGGGGCCGTGAGCAGGCCGAGCACGCGGCTGTCGAACGCCGGCCGCGGGATCTCGCCGGGCCGCCGCGGCCGGTAGGCCGAGAGCAGGCCCGTGAGCAGGATCTCGGCGACGACGAGGATCATCAGCACCGGGATCGCGCCGGCCAGCCAGGCGAACAGCCCGCGGTCGCCGACGATCGCCGCGATCGCCGCGCCGCCGAAGATCACAGTGGCGAGCACGAAACAGCTCATCAGGTAGCTGGCGCCGCCGCGCAGCAACTGCCAGGCGCGGACGCGGGAGAACCCGCTCATCCACCGGGCGGCCACGAACGCCACGAAGGCCACGCCGCCGGACGCGAACAGGAGCCCGACCGGGTTGCAGTCCGGCGCGATCGTCGGGATCACGGCGTCGGCAGGACGGCCGGCCACGCGCCACAGGAGCCAGGCCCCGACGCCGATCAGGTAGGCGGCCACCGCGAAACTCACGCCCGGCAGCCCCCAGG
>JBKDUV010000136.1:0-3044 GCA_046339335.1 Planctomycetia bacterium
GTTCCCGCGCGGCGGGATCGCCACAAGCGTTGCCGTTTCCTGGAGCAACGCCGGTGCCCGCCTCAGCAAACATCCCCCCGGCGGTCATGAGGGCCAGCGACTGCGGGATCGGCGCCGTCAGGATCACGGACCGGGCCGCGATCGACTCGGTCGCGCCGGCCGCCGTCGCGGCATCGACCCGCACGCCGGCCGCACCGTCCGCGCGTGCGGCCACGGCCGTCACCGAGGCCTGCGTGCGAATCGCGCACCGCCCCGTGCCGGTCGTTTCGCCAAGCCGCGCGGCCAGCCACTTCGCCAGATCCGTCATGCCGCGGCGGCCACGCCAGCGCGGATGACCATCCGCGGCCGGCATGATTCGGCCGTCAGCCGCGGCCTGGGCGAAGCCCTCGCACCACGGCATGACCATCGCGTCTTCCCGGGCCGCGGCCACGAGTTCAGCGAATTCCGGACCGCGCACCGTGAAGAACTGCGCCCCGTGGTCGCAGACGGCGTCGCCCACCCGCCTCGTCGCCATCCGGCCGCCGACGCCGCGGGATTTGTCGAGCACGACCACCCGCAGCCCCGCGGCCACGAGCCGCACTGCGGCGCACAGGCCGGCGATGCCGGCCCCCACCACGACGACATCGTGCTCGTACAACTCGGAGTCCATCGATCCGCTCCCGGAACGTGTCACCCGCCAACGGGCTTCGTGCCCGAGGTCGATTCAGCACATGGTACCCTGCCCGGTCTTCGGCCACCCTTTTCACATGCCTGTGCTTTGGTCTTTGTTTGTCCATGTGACTTTTTGAATGACGATCAGTGTCTCCATCGCGATCGGTATCGTCGCCCTGGTCTACGCGGCGGCTGGGCATGCGGGCGCCACGGGCTATACGGCCGTGATGGCGCTCGTCGGGATTCCGCCGCATGTGATCAGGCCGACGGCGCTGATGCTCAACGTCGTCGTAGCTGCGATCGGCACCGTGCAGTTCGCCCGCGCCGGCCACTTCAACCGCCGCCTGTTCCTCCCGCTGGCTGCCTCCAGCGTCCCCTGTGCGGCGATCGGTGGCGGGCTGACGCTCGCCACGGGCGCATTCGAGGCCCTGCTGGCCGCGGTGCTGCTGTTCTCGGCCGCGCGGATCGTGTTCGAGGCCCGCAGCACCGCGACCACAGTCGGCCCGGCCGCTTCCGATGGCGTGGCACCGCGGCCGCTGCCTCTGCCGGCAAGCATCGCCCTGGGCGCCGCGATCGGCATGCTCTCGGGGCTCACAGGCGTGGGAGGGGGCGTGTTCCTCACGCCGGTGCTTTTGGCGGTGCGCGCGGCACCTGTCAAACAGGTGGCGGGCGTCACCGCTCCATTCATCCTCGTCAACTCGGCGGCCGGCCTTGTCGGCCGGCTTGCCGCCGGGGGCAGCCTGCCGGCGCTCGGCCCGGCCGCCGTCGTCGCGGCGGCGGTCGGCGGGCTCGTCGGCGCCCAACTCGGCGCCTTCCGCCTCCCGGTGCCGACGCTGCGCCTCCTCATGGCGGCTGTGCTCGTCGTGGCGAGCGTCAAACTGCTCGGCCAGGCGTTCGGTGTGGGGTGATGCAACGGCGGCTGCGAACGCGCTGCCGCGGTGAACACGAACAACACCGGCACGACGACGACGGCCAGGCACGGCAGCGCCCGGCAGGCGAGCGTCGTCAGCAGCACGAGCGTCGTGACGCCGAGCGCCACCACGAGCCACAGATCGGCAATCGCCGCGCAGTCGGGGCTCATGGCTTTTTCCTCCGGGCGGTGCGACTTGCTTCCTCCACCGAGGATTCGATACGCTTCAAGGGGCGGTCGAAGGGTCGGCTCAACAGCCCAAGCCCACATCCCGCTGAGCCGACGCACGAACAGGCCCGCCCGGAGACTTCTCCGATGACCCGTCGCGGACAATGCTTTTGGATGGCGATCGCGGTGCTCGCCTGCATCGCGGCAGGTTTCGGAGAAAACCGCGACGCGCCGGCCACGAAAGCCTCACAGGACCGCGCCGAGTCGCGGGCGGAGATGTTGAGGAAAACTCCCGAAACGCTGCTGATTCAGGGGCGCCAACTGGCCATGACCGGTTCCGTGATCCGTAATCGCATGCCGACGATCGGCCGTCCCCCGGCCTCGTATCTCGTCATGCGAATCGCGGCCGGCGACGGCAAGAAAATGCCGAGCGGTCTGCGGTGCGTGGCCCTGCACGGCATCTCCGGCGAGGAGATCTGGACGCAGGAAACGATCGAAAGCCGTCCGGCCGCGGACGCATTGGAGTTGGTCGCCCGACAGGCTCCGGACTGGAAGCAGCCGATCGACGTGGTCGTGGTCCTCGAAGATGCCGCCGGGACGAAGCATCTGCTCCGCGCCGCGGGCGTTGAGGTCATGGAAGTCTGGTGAGAGTCTGCGGACCACGCCCACGGCCGCGTCCCCGGGCCGCGAGCCGCGTCAGGGAAACAGCGTCCGCAGCGGGTCGGTCGTGAGCGGCATCCGGCTGCCGGCGAGCAGTTCCCCGGCCGTGCAGCCCGCCATCATTCCCACCGTCTCGGCCATCGATCGGACCCGCGGAAAGATATGGGCCTTCTCCGGCGGAAACTGCGCGCGGTAGCAGCCGATCGCCGCCAGTTTGGTCTCCAGGTGGGCGGCGATGTCGACCACCAGCGGCCAGTGGCCGTGCGGCAGGCCGGGCACGCCGGCAAAGAGAAAATAGGTCCAGAACTGCGGCACCGTGTGGACAGGCAACTCCGCGAACGTGTCGTCCCACTTCGTCAGCCGCGAATAAAAAACCGCCGCCTCGGTGATCGCCACCGCCTGGGCGTGGTCGGGAGAAGCCATGGGGGTGCGGTCGCCGAGCCCGAGCACGAGCCGCGGCCGCCAGCGCCGAAACACTTTCGCCAGCGCCACGCGGACCTCGAAGCCGTCGAACAGCCGCCGATTCGGAAAGTCGAGGGTCTCGCGGTGGGCGATGCCGAGGAGCTTCGCCGCAGCGGCCGCCTCGGCGAGTCGCTCCGCCGGGCCGCTTGACCGCGGCGTCGGCTCGCCGTCCGTGAGGTCGACGATCCCGACG
>JBKDUV010000137.1:0-3597 GCA_046339335.1 Planctomycetia bacterium
CGTTCTACGCGGCGGCCCGCGCGGGCGAGGACAAACTCGATCACGAGGCCGCATTTCGGGCGACGCTGGCCCGCGTGCTGATGTCGCCGTCGTTCCTGATGCGTGTCGAGCAGTCGGGCCCGGGGGCGGCGGCCGGGCCGCTGGGGAGTTGGGACCTGGCATCGCGACTGAGTTACTTCCTCTGGTCGAGCACGCCTGACGAGGAACTGCGCGAGGCTGCCGCGACGGGGCGGCTCGCCGATCCGCAGGTGGTCGCCGTGCAGATGCGGCGGATGATCGCCGATCCGCGAAGCCGGGCATTGGCCGTGGAGTTCGGGACGCAGTGGCTGGAGCTGCGGACGTTCGAGACGTTCTCTGCGAAAAGCGAGACGCTGTTTCCGATGTTCGACGAGCCGCTGCGTCGTGACATGAAGGAGGAGGCGGTGCAGTTCTTCATGGACATGTTCCGCTCGGACCGTCCGATCGGCGATCTGATCGACGCCGACCACACGTTCCTGAACGGCCGGCTGGCCGCGTTCTACGGGATTCCGGGCGTGGAAGGGGAGGAGTTCCGCCGGGTGGACGGCGTGCGGCAGCATGGTCGCGGCGGGGTGCTGGCGTTCGGGGCGGTGCTCGCCCGGCACTCGAGCGAGTCGCGGACGAGCCCGGTGCTGCGTGGAAGCTTTCTCTCCGAGGTGGTGCTGGGGCAGCGGCTACCGAAGCCGCCGCCGGACGTGCCGAAGCTGGAGGAGGAGAATCGCGGGCAACTGACGGTGCGGCAGATGGTGGAGATGCACGCCAAGGCGCCCGGGTGTGCCGCCTGTCACGACCGGGTCGATCCGTTCGGGTTCGCCCTGGAGGAGTTCGACACGATCGGTCGGCGGCGGACGGAGGAGTCGCCGGGGAAGCCGATCGACGCGAAGTCCGTGCTCCGGGACGGGACGACGTTCGTCGGCATCGACGGCCTGAAGAAGTACCTGCTGACGCGGCGGAAGGACGAGGTGCTGCAGCAGTTCAGCCGCAAGCTCGTCGGCTTCGCGCTCGGCCGGGAGCTGCAGCTCGGCGACCGGCAGCTGGTCAATGACGTGGTCACGGAACTGAACAAGGCCGATGGCAGGCTGTCGAAGGCCCTGGAGATGATCGTGACGAGCAGGCAGTTCCTGCAGATCCGCGGCGTCGAGTTCGTGGCCGGCAGGTAATGGTCGGTCGATCGCGGCAAAGAGGTACGGATCGCGGCCTCGAACGCAAGAAAATCTTTGAATGGTCAGCACGTAGAGGAGGATGAACAGCATGCACCGCACCGCTGCGTTCCACAATGCCGGCGCGTCGACCGACGCCGTCTCGCGTCGCAGGATGCTCCGTGGCATCGGCGTGAGCATGGCGCTTCCCTGGCTCGAGTCCCTGCCCCTTGCGGTGGCCGGGGCGAAGGCCGGCCAGGCCCCGATGCGTTTCGCTGCGGTCTTTACCGGCAACGGGTTCCATTCCAATGAGTGGTGGGCCAAGGCCGCGGGGGCCGACATGGAACTGGGCAAGGTGCTCGAGCCGCTGAAGCCGTTCCGCAGCAAGATGAACTTCATCGACGGCTTGTGGCACGAGAGTTCGCTCGGCAAGGAGATCCACAGCGGTCAGACGGGGCCGATGCTGTCGGGAGCCGACTGCGCCAGCGGTGGTTCCATTCGCGCAGGCACGAGCGTCGACCAGGTCATCGCCCAGCGGCTCGGCAACCGCACGAAGATCCCGAGCCTGGTGCTCGGCTGTGAGCCGCCGAACGTCGCCATCCACAAAAACTACTCGTTGATTTACAGCAGCCACATTTCCTGGAGTTCGGCCAAGACGCCGACGCCGTTGGAACTTTATCCCGCGATCGCCTTCGACCGGCTGTTAAGCGACAGCTAGAGGCGGACGATGCGGAGCGTTCTGGACGCGGTCCGGGAGGACGCCACGTCGCTCCGCGGCCGGATCAGCCGTTCCGACGGCCAGCGACTCGACGAATACCTCACCTCCGTCCGTGAGATCGAGCAGCAGATCGAGGCGGCCGGCAAGCAGGGGCGGATGGAAGGCTGGCGGCCGACGCTCGAGAAGCCGGATGTGCCGCGGCCGCAGGATGGCATTCCGACAGATCTGCCGGAATACATGCGGCTCATGTGCGATATCCTCGTCCTCGGCTTCCGCAACGACACGACCCGCGTCGCCACGCTCAAGCTCACCAACGATCATTCGGCAACGAGGTTCAATTTCCTCGGTGAGAAACTCAACCAGGAAGGGCACTCGATTTCCCACGCGGACAACGAGATGCGACTGCAGATGGACACGTTCCTGCTCCAGCAGACCGCGTCGATTGCCGCGAAACTCGATGCCGTGCAGGAAGGTGAGCGGACGCTGCTCGACAACACGATGCTGCTTCATTGCTCGAGCATGATCAACGGCCACCATGACATCAAGAAACTTCCGGCCGTGATGCTTGGCGGCGTGGCGGCGGGAATCCCGGGAGGACGGGTGCTCGACTACAACCCGAAGGATTGGGTGCAGCCCAAGCAGCGGCAACTCTGCCGGCTCTATCTGTCGATCCTGCACAAGATGGGCGTGGAAGCCGATACGTTCGGCGACGCGACGGAACCGTTGGCGGAGATCTGACCCGCGGCCGGCGTCAGATTCCGGCCAGACGCCGCGTCTCGGCGAACGAACGCAGGCCGGCGGTCGCGCCAACCCCGGTGACGCAGCAGGCGGCCGTCGCCGCGCCCAGAAGCCCCGCGTCGCGGATCGGCATGCCGCGCAGGATGCCGGCGAACAGGCCGGCGAGGAAGGCGTCTCCGGCACCCGTGGTGTCGGCGACCGGCCCCGGGGCGGCAACGCAGGGAATCTCCAGGAATTCGTCGGCGACCGGGGAAAGCAGCACACCCCGTGCACCGAGCTTCACGCCCACGAGGCCCCGCGCCCCGTGGCTGCGGTAGCAGTCGATGATCTCGCGCGGTGCTTCGAGGGCCGTCTGGTGGCGGGCTTCGTCAAGGCTCGGCACGTAGAAGTCGACGAGGGGCAGGGCGGGGGCGACCGCGGCGAGCGTGCCGCCGGAGCCGCCGGTCTCGACCGCGACCTTGCAGCCGGCGGCCTTGATCATGCCCAGCGCCTCGGCAAGACACGGCTCGAGGGCGGGAAGCAGCCCGACGTAGCCGACGATGGCGAGCGAGTGGCGGGCGAAAACGCCGGACTGCCGGCGGACGTAGGCGATGTCGAGCGCCCCTGGAGCCCCGACATGATGGGCGAAACTCCGCTCGCCCCCGCCCTCGATCAGGACGGCGGTCGTGCTCGTCGCCAGTTCCCTATGCACCTCGACGGCCGCCGCATCGATGCCCTCGGCCGCCAGCCGGTCGCGGATCAGTCCGCCCCACAGGTCGGCCCCGATGAGGCTCGCCGCGGAAACGCCCACCCCGAGCCGGCGCAGCCCGGTGCCCGTGTTGCAGACGATGCCGCCGGTCGTGACCGCGATCGGATCGACGTGGAACAGCCGTCCGCCGCCGATCGGCCGCGTCAAATCGATCGGCCGCACGAGCACGTCTGCCACGCACGTGCCACAGACGATACACTTTCCGGCTTCGTCCATCGCGGACATGCGTTTCTCCT
>JBKDUV010000138.1:0-2942 GCA_046339335.1 Planctomycetia bacterium
GGCCACGCTCGCCTTCGATGCCGCAGCGGCAGCCAAGGTAAAGGTCTTTGAGGCGAGCGGTGCCGTCGTGCTCGATCAGGGGATGCTCTCCACCCCGATCGTCGGCGGCTCTCCCCAGACCTTCTGGATCGAGGCCTTCGCCCCGAGCGAGAGCCTGGCCGACATCGCGTTCACGCTCGAAGTCACTGGCACCAGCGTACAGGATTCGATCAAGATGACCAGCATTGAGGTGCTCGTCGATCGCATCAACTTCAAGGGCGACGGCAATATCGACATCCGGATCGACAAGACGACCGACATCGGAAACGGCGGCCTCCCGGGCTACGCCGCGACCGAGGACGTCGAGTGGATCCGCAACACCCGGGAGAAGATGAACAAGGGCGAGACGGCATGGGACACGACGCAGTCGGCCCCGGCGGCGGTCGTCAAGAACAAGGTGCTGACGGCCGAGGTCCACTTCGCAGTGACGCCGGCGGTGGCGGTCGAGGCGCTCAAGATCAAGGCCGACAGCAAGCAACCCTACGACGGGTTCGAGTCCACGACGGTGACGTACGCCGCGCTGCCGAGCGGCGGCGGCGAGTACAAGGCCACGTTCACCACGCCGGCGGCGAGCAAGGTGGACGAGATCGACATCAACACAAAGGTATTCTCCTGGAAGGTTGAGTCGATCACGGTGGCCGGGAACACTTACAAATGGGCCATCGACCTGCGGAACACCGAGCACCGGCTGTACACGGTCCTGGACACCCCAGTCGCTCCGATGGCCGAGCCGTGGGCAACGGTGCTGGAGGTGACCGGCCAACTGGCGGACGGGGCGAAGACCGGGGCGGAGGCGGTGACGGCGCTCACGATCGGGACCCACCATTCCAAGTGGACTTCCGTCAAGCACCCGTTTATCAAGACCACCGCCACGCTCATCTACGACCCGAGCGGGGCGATCCGGACGACGAACGGCGGCGGGTGGACGACACAACAGTTCGACCTGGTGGGCTTCATGACCTCACTCGCCGGCGCGATTACCAAGCAGCAGTGCGACGACAACGCCAACACGGTGGCAATCTTCGCCCGGTCGCTGGGGGTTGCCGCTGAAGGCTTGCGGTTCTACGGACCCGGCTTCACGAATCTGGAGCCGACGACCTATTTCCCCGCCGGATCGAACACGATCGAGCCGCCGGTCAAGTTCAACTTCCACCAGATCGTGCAGTTCGCCGGGAAGGTGTACGACCCGTCGACCCGTAAGGACATGGGCGGCGACCCGTGGGTCGGGATGACGTTCAACGACTACCTCGACGTGGCCTTCCCGGGCCAGCGGGCCAAGCGCACGGCGGACTTGAAAGTCACCACTTTGACCATCAAATGATTCCGTCCGCCACGGTCGCCGGGGCGATCCCAACGGCCGCGATGGTGTCGGGCGTGGTTCTCAACCCCGGGGAGTGTTACACAAATGTTGCCGGGCGGCGTGGCAGCCCGGTTGTATGAACCGAGTGGCCACGCCCGATGTCTATCCACCTATGAGGTACTCACATGTTTTTTTCGCGACGTGAGGCGATGTCGGCCGTGGTCGGTTGCGGCCTAGCGGCGACGGCGTCCGGGAACGAGGGCCAACCGCCCCCCGCCGAGCCGCGGCGGGACCCGGTGTACGTGCACCTGCCCAACGCGATCCGGGAGGTGTTTGAGGCTACCTTCCCGAACCACCGGTGCGTCCGTATGGCCATGCGAGAGGAAAAGGGCGCGGCGGTGTACCGGGGCACGGTATTCGACCCGGCCTGCACCGCGGCCCACACCCAGCTGGTGGGGGATGAGACCGTCTCCGAACCGATCCTCTACCACCTGGAGGTGTCTGCCGACGCAAGGGTGATCGAGGAGACGGCCCACCCGGTCCTCGACCGCGGACGGCTACCGAAGGCGGTGGTGGCGAGCTACGAAAAGTGGAATCCGAAGGGGGTCGAGGGCCGGGAACACTGGTGGACGACGGAGTTGCCCCGCGGCGGAACCCGCGTCTACCGGGTGCTGATCATCCTGAACGCGGTCGAGGCGTACAGGGCGGCGTTCCGGGAGGACGGGACCGTGGTGTCCTCGGACCCGGCGGCCGTGCCATAAGCCTTTGTGTGGCTCGCCACGCCGCGAGGAAATCATCCCCGAAAGCACGCCGCTGCCGGCGGCATTCGGCGACTACGGACAATAATCCGGGACGGGAGCGG
The DNA here is from genome assembly GCA_046339335.1 of Planctomycetia bacterium. GTDB lineage: Bacteria > Planctomycetota > Planctomycetia > Pirellulales > UBA1268 > QWPN01. The sequence continues at coordinate 2,202 of JBKDUV010000138.1, forward strand.
ATTTGCCTCACGGCCGCACGGCCACGCTCGCCTTCGATGCCGCAGCGGCAGCCAAGGTAAAGGTCTTTGCCGCATCAGGCACAGTCGTGCTCGATCAAGGGATGCTCTCCACCCCGGTCAGCGGAGGCCCGCCCCAGGAGGATAAAGGTGACAGCCACCAAATCTGGGCAAGATGCAGGCGTTCGGGGGCGGTGCGTGGCACCTTCGCCGGCCCTGGGGCGGCCGAGCGGAGCGGATCATGAGGAGCAACAGCCAGGGCTGATCGGGCTGGATGCGGCGATCATGCGAGCGGAAACCTGGGACGGGAGCGGATTGTGCTGTCGTTGACCGGCGAAGTGTTTGCCGTTTTCGCAGAATCCGCTTCCGACACCGATGTGGTTACGGCACGCTGATCTCGTGCGGCGGCTCGTTCCTGGCGGTGAAGACCGACGGCGAGGTGGTGCTGTTTCGGGACGGTGGCAAGGGTCCTGAGATCCTCGCCCGGGCCCGGCCGCTGCCGGGCACGCAACGGGCGCTGCCGGCCCTGGCCGGCGGCCGGCTCTAACATCGCGACGACCGGACGCTCGTCGCGCTCGACGTCGGGCCCGCGCCGGCCGCGCGGCCGTAACGACACGCCCGTGCGGCATCGGCGCACGCCGCCTGGCACATCGGCGGTCCTGAAGCCTGCCGGCTGCCGTTCTGCAATGTCATCACGCGTGCCTCCCCAGCCCCTGGCCGCCCCCCCCCCCCCCGATACGGTAC
>JBKDUV010000139.1:0-8960 GCA_046339335.1 Planctomycetia bacterium
GCCGATCGGGCCGCGTCAGGCGGACGAGAATCCTGGCGAGGGCGTCGGCCGCGGCAAGGACGTCGTCGTCGCGGTGCGTGAGCGAGACATGCAGCCGCACGATCCGGCGGATGTCCGGGTGACGCGGGCCGAGGCCGGCGAGGATCCGCAGGAGCGTCGATTTCCCGCCGCCGGAGGGACCGACGAGGACGAGCGTGCGGATCGCGCCGGTCTCGAGGTCGAGCCGGTCGAGCACGGTGGCCTGACCGCCGTCGGGGCTGGGAAACCGCTGCACGAGCCCGTGGATGGAGAGACGCATGGCGGGTGTGACGCGGCTCAGGCCGCCTCGTAGCGGAGGCGGTGTTCGAGCCAGCGCGAGACCGCGGCCAGCGGGAGCGTGAGGACGAGATAGCCGACGGCCAGCGGCAGATAGGTTTCGAGCGTCGCGTAGGTGAAGGAGTTGACCTCCTGGGCCGCGAGCGTGAACTCGCCGATCGAGAGCACGGAGAGCAGCGACGAGTCCTTGACGAGCGAGACGAACTGGCCCGCGACCGCCGGGAGCACGATCCGCACCGCCTGCGGGAGGACGACGAACCGCTGGATCTGCCAGGGCGTGAGGCCGATCGCCCGGCCGCTGTCGATCTGCGTGCGCGGGATGGCGTCGATGCCGCCGCGGATGATCTCGGCCATGTAGGCGCCGCTGAACAGCGACAAGAGCAGCACGCCGGCGACGTAGCGGTTCTGGAGGCCGATGGCGGTGCCGACGAAGTAGAAGCCGAGGAGCAGTTGCACGAGCAGCGGCGTGCCGCGGATCAGTTCCACGTAGACACGTGCCGCGGCCGTGGCCAGCGGCCGACCGGAGCGGAGCAGGGCGGCGGCAAGGCCGCCGACGAGCGTGCTGACGACGAGCGCGGCGAGGCTCAGCCCCACCGTCATCAGCCAGCCGAGAACGAGCTTTTCCCGGTAGTCCCACACGCCGGACCAGTTCCAGGCGACGTCGACCCTGGCCGCTGCCAGGGCGACGGCGATGCCGAGCGCTGCAAGGACGATCGTGAAGGCGAGCCAGCGGGGCATGCGGCGAGGATACCATGCCCGGCCGGCGGCCCGGATGGGCGACCGGCGATCCGGCCCCGATGGCCGCCGACTCAGAAGAAGAACGGGATGGCGTGCTTCTTGAAGTAGGCCTTCTCCTCGGCGAGAAACTCGTCGCCGAGCCGCTCGAAGCCGCCGTCGGCACGGAACTTTTCCAGGAACTCGTTCACCCTGCGTTTCAGGTCGTCGTTTCCCGGCCGATGCCCGACCGCCCAGGTCTCCGCGCGAAACGGCGTGAGCAGCGGCCGCGTCGTGTCGGGATGCCGCTTGTGATGCTGGTAGACCGAAAGCGGATCGTAGACGAAGGCGTCGGCCTTCCCCTGGGTGACCTCGAGGGCCGCGGCCGACTCCTTGTCGAGCACGAGCAGGCGGGCCTTCTTGATGGCGGTCGCGGCATACTGGTGGCCGGTCGTCCCCTTCTTGACCGCGATCACCCGGCCGGGGGCGTCGAGGTCGGCCGCGGACTGCACGGGCGACTTCGCGGCCACGAGCAGGGCCAGGCCGGTCGTCAGGTACGGCTCGGAAAAGGCGATCGTCTTCGCCCGCTCGGGCGTGGCGGTGAGCGACGAGATGATGCAGTCGATCCTGCCCGTCCGCAGGGCGGGGATGAGGCCGTCGAAGGGAATGTTTTCGATGACGAGCTCGCGGCCGAGATGCCGCGCCAGTTCCTCGGCGAGCCGCACGCTCACGCCCGTCGGCCGCCCCTGCCTGTCGGTCATCTCGAACGGCGGATAAGAGAGTTCCATGCCGACCCGCAGCGGCGGTTCCGCCGCGATCGCCAGCGCAGCGTTGGCACACGCCGGGAGGATGACGCCCAGAAACGCGAAGACGAGCCTGTGCATGACGTGCATCCCGTCGCGGAAAGGACGGCTGCGGATCAGGCAGCCGGACGGGCCGCGAGTTCGGCCGCGGGGAGCGGCTCGACCGGAGCCAGCCGTCCTCCCGGGCCGATCGCATAGGTCCGACCCCTCCAGGTTACCGTCCGCACCGTGAACGAGGCGAACCAGCCGGCGAAATACAGGGCGTCCTTGAGCGGAATCGCGGCGGCGTGCACCGCGGCCAGCGGAGCGGACCGCAGCAGCCGGGCCGCCGAAACCTCGAGGATGATCTTCAGCGTCACGACCGCCGGCACGAGGGGGGCGTATTCGGTCGCCACGAGCGGGAGCGTCCAGGGGAGCGGATTGAGGAGCAGCTCCAGCGGGTACGCCCAGGGGCAGATGCGGCGCCGCAGGCCGGAGTGCCGCAGGTGCCGTTGCACGAGGCCGCGCCACGACCAGTCGCGGTGCACGATCCGCACCGGCACCGGGGCGAGCCGCAGCCGCCAGCCGGCGCCGGCCACGAGCCGGGAGAGGACGAAGTCGTCGGCGCCGTGGTCGCGGACGCCGGCAAAGCCGCCGACGTCGTCGAGGGCGCGGCGGCGCACCCACTGCCCCTTGGCGTTGACGGCATGCTGTCCCGCCACCAGCGCCGCGCCGATCGAGAGCAGGCCGGCGAGCTCGGTGTAGTGCAGGTTCTCGACCGCGGCCGGCAGCGTCCGCTCGCCGACGCCGACCACGGGCTGGTAGACCATGCCCACGCGCGGATCGGCGAAGCAGGGCAGGACGCGGCCGATCTCGTCGGCTCCGATGCGGACGTTGCTGTCGGAGAGCAGCATCACCTCGTGCCGGGCGTGCGGCAGCAGCGCCTCGAGGAGCCCGACCTTGGGGCTGGCGGCGTCGCTGTCGTAGCCGACCACGATCGCCACGTCGCGGTCCGGGTGACGACGGGCGAGCTGGCGGACGAGGGCCAGGGCTGGATCGTCCGGATCGGCGGCGCCGAACACGAGCTGCACCTGGTCGTGCTCGATGCGGAAGAACGAGAGCAGGTTCTCTTCGAGCTCCTCGTCGAAGCCGCAGAGCGGTTTGAGGATCGTCACGGGGGTGTGATCGACGACGGGGCGGCGGCGCGAGGCGGCCCGGCACCAGCAGACGCTCACGAGCCAGGCCGTGGCATACAGACCGAGGCCCGTCGCACAGACGGCGAGCAGGCAGAAGGTCAGGGCGGTCATCGATCGACCTGTCGCATCGGGGCCGCGGAGGAATCGGACCTGACCCCCAGGACCGCGTCCACCCCGAGGAAGCGTAGCGGTGCCGCCGGGAAGGCTCAACGTCGAAATGGAGGAGCACGCGACCGTTCGGCCGGGTGATGTCCTCCCCGCGCCGGTCACCGCTCCGGCAGCGCCTCGGTGAACGGCCCCTGAAGCACCGCCTCCGGCCGATCCCGGCGGCCCGCGGCGTCGATCACCACCGCGGCCTGGTCCAGCAGGTCGGCGGGGAAGTTCCAGGCGGCTCTATCGTAGCCCGGGGCGGTCCGGTTCACCGTCAGCCGAGGGGGAATCTCGCGGGCCGTCTCGCCGATCGGGATCCGCGTCGGGTCGGCACCGGCGAGGATGTCGCCGGCGGTGCGGCCGGCGAGCAGGCCGACTTCGCGGAAGTCGAAGCCGACGTCGAACAGCGTGCCCCGGTCCGGCGCGCCTGGAACCACCGTGAAGACCGGGAGCCGCGCCTTCGCGGCGGTCGCGATCACCGACTCGACCACGCTGGAGACGGTCGTGTCGCCGGGCACGAAGATCGCCTCTGCACCGCGGGCGATCGTGGACTGCACCGCTTCGATCACGCCGGCGGAGTTTTCCACCGCGGCCTCGAGGAGATCGATGCGGCGTGCCGCGCACGACGCCCGGGCCAGTTCCATGAAGCGGCGCGAGTTGCTCTCGGCGGGGTTGTGGGCAACGCCCACCCGGCGGACCGCGGGGTTGGCCTGCTGGAGGATGCGGAACGTGGCGTCGACGGGAGCGAGGCTGCCGTAGCCGACGAGGTGCGGCGGATGCACGAGCGGGTCGGCGCGGTCGAGGCCGACGCCCGCGGAGCAGGGATCGGCGACCGCCGCGAAGACGTGGCGGATGCGGCCGCGCCTGTTCGCCGTCGCCACCGCCTGCAGCGACGGCGTGCTGGAGGTGAGCACGAGGTCGTACGGTCCGTTGACGATCTCCCGCGCGATGGCGTTGGCCTGGGCGGCGTCTCCCTCGGCGTTGAAGCGGCGGATCGTCACGGTCTTGTCCGCCACAAAGCCGCGGTCGGCGAGCCCCTCGATCATCCCGCGGACGGCGTCGTCGAGCACCGCCGTGCTCACCTGCTGGAGCACCGCCACGGCCGGCAGACGCCGGGCCGCGCCGCCGCGATCGGTGGCGAGTAGCAGGGCCGAGGCGCCGCCGAGGAGGGCGAGGGTGGGGAGCGCCTGGCGCAGGAAGCGGAGAACCGACGTGGGCATGGCACTGGGCTCCTGTCAGGCGTACCGGTCGGCCAGCGTCCGGGCCGCCGCTTGGTCGAGCTGGTCGGCCCGCCGCAGGCGGTCGAATCGGTCGGCGAGATCCTCGGCACCGAGGCGGCGCTTGGCCGGCCCCGGCGCATCGATGGCGAGACGGCCGCGATGCACGAGCAGCAGCCGGTCGCCGAGCGTGGCCGCCTGGGCGAGCGAGTGGGTCACCATCAGCGCGGTGAGGTTGCCCTCGCGCACGATCCGGGCCGTGGCCTGCACCACGCGGTCGGCGGCCGCCGGATCGAGGGCGGCGGTGTGCTCGTCGAGGAGGAGAAGCTCGGGGCGATGCCAGGTCGCCATGAGCAGCGTGACGATCTGCCGCTGCCCGCCGGAGAGCGAGCCGATCGGCTGGTCGAGTCGTCCCTCGAGGCCGGGCACGATGGCGGCCAGGCGGGACGCGGCCTCGGCACGCAGGGCCCGGCTCGTCGCCCAGCCGAGTCAGGCCGGCCGGCCGCGGCTCGCGGCCACCGCCAGGTTCTCGATCACGGTGAGGCTGCCCGCGGTGCCGGCACGCGGATCCTGGAACACGCGGCCGATGAGCCGGGCCCGCTGGTGCTCGCGCCAGGCCGTGATGTCGTGGCCGGCGAGGTGGATGCTGCCGCCGTCGAGCCGCACGGTGCCGGCGATCGAGCCGAGCAGCGTGCTCTTGCCCGACCCGTTCGTGCCCACGACGACGACGAACGTGCCCCGCGGCACGGCCAGGGAGATGCCATCGACCGCGTGGACGAGCGGCCCGCCGGGGGCGGTGAAACTGACCCGGGCGGCACGGAGTTCGAGATGCGGGGAAGCGGCATCCGCAGGCGTCTCGGCAGGGGCGCGTTCGGGCACGGACGTGACCATGTCAACGGGCTCCCTGCCGCTGGCCGCGCCGGAGCAAACGGGGGGCGACGAGCGCGGCGAGCACCACCGCCGCGGTGGCGGCCTTGAGCCAGTCGGGATCGAGCCCGGCCCGCAGCGCGGCGGCGACGAGGAGCCGGAAACTGACGCTGCCCGCGACCGTCGCCAGGAGGGCCCCGCCCAGCCGCACGTCGCCGACGAGCGCGGTGCCGAGAAACACGCTCGCCAGGCCCCAGACCACCATGCCGATCCCCATCTGCACGTCGGTGAATCCCTGGTACTGGGCGACGACCGCGCCGGCGAGGGCGATGAGCGAGTTGGCGATCGCCAGGCCGGCCACGGTGAGCAGGCCGGTGTCGCGGCCGAGCGCCCGGGCCATCGTCGGCGTGTCGCCACCGGCCCGCATCGCCGTGCCCAGCCTGGTGCGGAAGAACAGCCACAGGGTCACGATCGCCACACCCACGATCGCCGCCACGAACAGCAGCCGCGCCAGTTCGCCGGCGACCTCCGCGGAGCAGCCGACCGCGGTGCACGGGGAGGCGAGCAGGCTCTCAGCCCGGTCGAGGAGCGTCGTGATGCCGGACAACGGCACGTTGCTGCGGCCGAGAAGCACCAGGTTCACGCTGGCGAGCGTCGTCGTCATGAGGATGCCGGCGAGCAGCGGCTCGATGCCGAGGAAGGCATGGAGCAGGGCGGTGCAGCTCCCGGCCAGCCCGCCGGCGGCCAGGGCCGCGAGCGTCGCCGCGGCCGGATCGACGCCGGCCGTGAGCAGCACCGCGGCGACGACGGCACCGAGCGTGAACGAGCCGTCGGTCGTGATGTCGGGAAACGAGAACAGCCGGTAACTGACGAACACGCCGAGGGCCACGAGCCCGAGCGCCAGGCCGAACGTCCAAGTGGAGAGGAGCGTGATCATGCCGCCCTCCCGGGGCCGAATTCGAGCGGGGCGAACCAGCATCCGCCGCGCACGAACTCCGACTCTCCGCTCCCCAGCACCGGCTGCGGATCGACGACGAGGTGCATGACGGCCAGCGGCGCGGACTTGGTCAGGGTGTCGACCGTGGCGGCGACGTCGAGGGGCCCGCGCCGCAGCGGATGGAGCGGAAACACTGCCGCATGGAGGTGGCCGTGGAGGGTTCCGGCGGCATCCAGCGGCCTGACGAATGCCGCCAGCGGGCCGTCCGGCCGGCCACGGGCAGCGACGCCGGCAACGAGAGCGGTGCGCCGGGCGTGGACCGGCTCCCGGGAGAAGCAGAGCCAGCGGGCCACGGTGTCGCGGTCGGCCGTCCAGGGATGGTCGGTCGGCGTCGCCTCGGCCAGCGGTCGGATCAGTTCCGCGGCCACGAGGCCCTGCACCTCTGCGGCCATGACGACGGCGACGACGTCGGCCCGGGCCTGGTCGATGATGGCGTCGAGCAGATGGCCGAGCCGCAAGCCTCCGCCATCCGCGGTCTCGAAGCCTGTCCTTCCTCCCGGCACACCCTGCCAGACCAGGCCGGACACGAAGGCCGCCTCGGCGACGAGGTCGCCGCTGCCGACCAGGTAGTCGACGGCGGCGAACGGCTGCGGCGGTCGTTGAAAGACGGCACCGCCGATGGCGAGCGTTTCGCCCGCCCGGCTTGCGGCCCCCGCCGTCTCCCCGAGCGCCGCCAATCCGATCGCACAGGCATGTCGGGGGAGCGGCCGCTGCACTGGATCGGCCGACCGCGTGCCGGTCAGCGCGGCGGCGGGCGTGCCGATGAGTTCCCCGCGCAGTGGCCCGGCCGGGGGAGCCTCGATGCCGACGAGGTCGAAGCCGGCGCGACGGATGATGGTCGGGCCGGCGGCCGCCGGCGTGCCGCCCGGCTGCGGCCCGGGCCGCGCGGCGACCTGCGCCGGGGCCATGAGAATCGGCGTCAGCCGCGTCAGGTCGAGCACTTTTCGCACCTGCTCGCTCGCACGCACGATCAGGCAACTGCCGCCGGCCTGCGTTGCGGCCCGCTGATTCTCGAACAGCGCCCGGATGCCGGCCGAACTGAGGAACGAGACCGCGGTGAAGTCGAGGCCGACGGCATCGATGCCCCGGCGAAGTTCCTCCTCGACGGCCCGGCCGAGTTCCCCCGCCGACTCGGCATCGAGCCGCCCCGTGACGACGAGCACGGTGCCATCCGCCCGCGCATCCCGCACGATCGCGATATCCATTGCGTTGCGTCTGCCAGGAGTTGCCGTCTCTCGGAGAGAAGGCTGCGTTACCGCCACGAGCCGGCCGTGCCGCGAAACCGCGTATCGTAGCCGATGCCGGAGCCGCCGGCGGGTGGGTCCGAGTTGCGGCCAGGGAGTGCGATTTCCGATGGTTGTGACCCCCAGGCCGCGGTATGATTTTTTCACCGCGGCCATGGTCCCTTCCGGGAAGACGCCGCGAAGCCCGTCGCCTCCCAATCGGCCGCGCTCCCCGTGCGGCACATCTCGGTTTCCAACCATGAATCCAGACATTCCGATCGAGTCTCGAACGGCCCCGGTCGCAGTCGGTCCGCTGCCGGCGGGCAACACGGTCGAACGCGTTCCCGTGACGGTCTTCGACGCCGCCGGTGAAGCGAGCCGCGCGGTGGCCAGGGAGATCGCCGACCTCGTGGCGGAGCGTGCCGCCGCGGGACGGCAGGCGGTCCTCGGGCTGGCCACCGGCAGCACGCCGGTCGGGGTGTATCGCGAACTGGTGCGCCTGCACCGCGACGAGGGGCTGTCGTTCCGCAACGTTGTGACGTTCAACCTCGACGAGTATTGGCCCCTCGCGCCTGACGCCCCGCAGAGCTATCACCGCTTCATGCGCGAGCAGCTCTTCGACCACGTCGACATCGATCCCGGAGCGATCCACATTCCCGACGGCATGGTGCAGCGGGCGGCCCTCCTCGACGCCTGCGCCCGCTACGAGGAGCGGATTCGCGCCGCGGGGGGCATCGACCTGCAGCTGCTGGGCATCGGCCGCACCGGCCACATCGGCTTCAACGAACCGGGCAGCCCGGTCGAAAGCCGTACCCGGCTGATCACGCTCGACCGCGTCACGCGGGCCGATGCGGCGGGAGATTTTTTCGGCGAGCGAAACGTGCCGCGGCAGGCGATCACGATGGGCGTGGGCACGATCCTCGACGCCCGGAAGATCCTGCTCCTCGCCTTCGGCGAGCACAAGGCGCCGGTGGTCCGGCGGGCGGTCGAACAGCTGCCCGACCCGCTGGTATCCGCCAGCATCCTGCAGCGGCACCCGGCCGCCCGCTTCGTGCTCGACCGGGCGGCGGCGTCGCGGCTGTCGCGGTTCGAGTCGCCCTGGCTCGTGGGCCCGCTGGAGGCGATGGGCCTCGGCTGGACCACGGCGCTGACGCGGAAGGCGGTCATCTGGCTGGCGACCCAGGTCGGCAAGCCGATCCTCAAGCTTGTGGACGAGGATTACAACGAGCACGGCCTGCAGGACCTGCTCTCCGCCCGGGGCCGGGCCTACGACATCAACATCGAGGTCTTCCGGTCGATGCAGGACACGATCACCGGGTGGCCGGGCGGCCGGCCCGGCAAGCCGCGGCGGATCGTCGCCGCCACGGCGGCCGCGGCTGCCCGATCATCGGCGGACGACGAGTTTCCCAAGCGGATCATCGTCTTCAGCCCGCATCCCGACGACGACGTGATCGGCATGGGGGGCACGTTCATCCGGCTCTGCGAACAGGGGCACGAGG
>JBKDUV010000140.1:0-4391 GCA_046339335.1 Planctomycetia bacterium
GAGAAAACGCAGCGGCCGCGGGCCGACGTTCCCCTCGAGGTGCGGAAGTCGTCGCCGCCGCCCCCCCCGGCCCACGAGCGGCCGCGCGCCATGCCCCTGACGGCGCCGCCGGAGCGGCCACGTCCGCCGCCGGTTCCAGAACGGACACGCGAGGTCGCCGAACGGCGGCCGGAAGAGACCAAGACGTCGTCGCCGGAAGTGCGTGCGGAAACCGGTCACCTCGCCCCGAGCCGTCCGCTGGACGCGGCGCTGGCGGCTGCGGCACCATCCCGTTTTTCCCGCGCGGCCGCATCGACTGCGATCGAGCCGCAGGCCCACGTCGAACCGCTCGCCGCCGCGGCCGCGGCCGATGCCGACGCGAAACCCCCGGTTGCAGAACCGGCCCCCGCGAGTCCCCGCGCCGCGGAACCGGCGCCGCCAATCGCCTCCCGCTGGCGGCCGCGCGAGGTGGCACTCCTCGACCGGCTCGGGGCGCCCGTGATGCCGACACCGGCGGCCGGGCGGCCGGCCGATGCAACCGCTCTGTCCATCGGTCAGGCGACTCCCATGTCGCGTCGCACGGCCGAGCCAGTGGCGCCGACAGCCGCGGTCGATCCCCTGTCGGGCCCCGTCGCCTCGGTCCCCGCCCCGCCTCCCGCGCGGGCTGCCGTTTCGGCCATGCCACTTCAGCAGAGGGCGACTGCCGTGGACCCGAGCAGGGCGTCGGCGACGGCTCCACGGACGGCGGGCATGAACGAGGCACCGCAGATCGTCGCCATTCTTCGTCCCGATGCCACGCGCATGGCGGGGAACGGGGCGGCGACGCGGTCGCTGCCGACCGACGACGGGATGACCTTCCCGCAACCGAACGGTGCGGGACGCCGGGCAGCGGTCGGTGCGGCCACGATCGGCAGCGTCGATGCGGCCGTCGCGACCGTGTCCGGTCCGCCGGTGGCGGCGTCGTTCGGTCCGGCGGACGCCGTCGCTGGCCAGCCTTCGCTCGCGAACGCGGCACCGCAGTCAGGTGGCCGGCCGCAGTCGTCCGCCGCACCAGCCGTCAGCGCGGGCACAACACAATCCAGCGCCCAGCGCGATCTGCCGTTGTCGTCGCCGGGTAGCGCACAGGCATCGACGGCGGCGAGCATCGCCCTGGGCAACACCCCTTCGTGGCACGGACGAGACGAGCCTGGGGGGAGCGTACCGCAGCCGATCGCGCGTTCTGGAGTCGTGCCGGCACCGTTCGGCGACGGCGACCGCGCCGTGGCGGTCGCCCCGCCTCCCGTTCTGCCTTCCGCCCCGTCGGCCGGCGTCCCGACGGCGGAGGCCGCCGGCGCGGTCCCGGCACCGCAGCCCCTTGCCCGCCGTGACGATCGGCCGGCATCCGTGAGTGCCGCACGGCGACAAGCCGCCATGGCTCCGAGCGACGCGGACGACGAGGAACTATCGGTTGCCGTGCCCCGAATCACCGCCATCTCGGCCGGACCAGCGCTCCGCGCGGCCGCTGTGACGCCGGCCGCGTTGCCGGCGGCGCGTCTCGAGCGGCTGGCTGCCGCGGCCGCGCTCCCCGGCGACGGCCGCGTTCGCGACGTCGCCGAGGCGTTCGCCCGCCGCGTTCAGTCACGGCCGCAACCCGCGCCCGGGACGGCGGCCGAGACGGCCGACAGGCTCGTGGACAGGGGCCTGGAGTTTCTCGTTCGCTCCCAGCAGACGGATGGCCGCTGGTCGTTGGGCCGGTTCGCGGGCGTGACGGCCGACGATGCCCCGCGGCTGCAATCCGACACGGCGGCGACGGGCCTCGCGCTGCTCAGTTTCCTGGGCGCGGGCCACGATCACTATGGCGGACCGCACGCTGACACGGTGCGCCGCGGGCTCGAGTACCTGCTGGCGGTGCAGAAGGCCGACGGCGACTTCTACGTGCCGGCCGACGACCTCTCGAACAGCTGTGCCTGGCTCTACAGTCATGGCATCGCTTCGATCGCGGTCTGCGAGGCGCTGGGCATGACGGGCGACCCCCGGATCCGGCCGGCGGCGGAAAGAGCCTGTCGATTCATCGCGGCCAGCCAGCATCCGGAACGCGGCGGCTGGCGTTACGTGCCGGGCACGGATGCCGACCTGTCGGTGAGCGGCTGGATGCTCGTGGCGCTCCGGTCGGGAGAACTTGCCGGTCTGCGGCCGGAGCCGGAGGCTGTCGCCGGCGTGCGCAGGCTCGTGGAGGCGGCGGCCTCGACCACGGCGCCGGCCCGCTACGCCTACAACCCGCGAAGTCCGCAGCAGCGTCCGTCGGTGCTCTCGATGTCCTGCATGACGGCCGTCGGGGGGCTGATGCGGCTGCACACGGGAGAGGGGACCGCCGCTCCGGGCGTCAAGGAACCCTGTCGCACGCTCGCCCGCCTGCTGCCCGCGTACGGGACGCCGACGAGCCGAACCCGCGACGCCTACCTTTGGTATTACGCCTCGCAGCTGCTCGTGCATGATGGAGGCCCCGACTGGGACCGCTGGTATGCCGCGCTCGTGGAGACGCTCGCCGCGCGGCAAGAGACGTCGGGGGTGAAGGCGGGCAGTTGGGATCCTTTGGGCGCGGTGCCGGATCGCTGGGGCATCTATGGGGGGCGTCTGTATGTGACCGCCCTGCATCTGCTCGCACTCGAAGTTCCCGCCCGGCATCTTCCCACGTACGGCCCTGCCCGACGACCGTAAGCCGGAGCCGACGCCGGGACGGCGGCGACGGCGCGACAATCAGTACGCATCCAGCCGCGTCATCGCCGTCTTGCCGCGGAGTTGCCTTCGGCCGCGCTCCTGCCCGGCGGCGTCGACTTCGACGATCACGTTGCGTTGTGATTCCAGAACCAGCGTGCGCCCGTCCGTCAGCCGGTCGGCTCCGACGGCGGCATCGAATCCTTCCTTCGACCAGACGACCTCTCCCCTCGCGTCCAGTTCGACGACCCTGTCGGTCATCGTTGCGAGGACGTTTCCATTTGTCAGTAGCGCGGCACCCTGCAGCCCGTGCAGGTTGCCGAAGACCTTCAGTTCCCGTCCGTCGCGATCGATTTCCACGATCCGGTCGCTTTCCTGGCAGGCGACGAGCGTCGTGCCTTCCTCGAGCCTGAAGACGGCGCAGGGACTCCCGACGACGGCCGCCTCCCAGACCTTCATTCCTTGCGGGTCATACTCCGCGACGCGTTGCGTGCTGCCGAAACCGACGAGGGTATTGCCATCGGCGAGCCGGGCCAGGCTCGTGACTCCGGCCGGCAGGTCGGGGAGGTTCCAGGTCTGTTTGCCGTCGGCGTCGAATTCAACGACCATCCCCGGCACGGCGGCGGAGCCGACGAGCCGATGGCCGTTTGGCAGTCCCTGACACGCTCCCGGCTGCTTGAAGACCCGATGCCAGACCTTCTGGCCGTCCGGGGAAAACTCACCGACAGCGTTGACGGCGGGCATGCAGACCAAAAACCGCCCCACTTCCTTGGCAGGAGGCTTCTCGCCGCCGTCGCCGCGCCGCGTCGGCAGCGGCCGCAGCTGGGCCACGGTTCCCTCGCGGGCGATCCACCGTTTCCAGGCCGCGACCTCGCGGTCGAGGCGCACGTCGGCGGTCAGCCGCGCCGGGCCGCTCGGCGCCGGCATCGCGCCCAGCGGCACGATGCGTTGGAGCAGGGACACGCTCTCCTGGCGAACGATGTCGTTCGTCGACGCAAGCAGGGGCACGATTTTGTCCAGGCACTGGCGGTCACCCCGCTCCGCCAGCGTCCGGACCTCGTTGAGCCGCCCCAATTCCTCGCGCAGCGGGGCGGCCTGGGCCACGGTCGCCGCGAGCAGAGAACGAAACTCCTCGACGGCCTGCGGACCGTCGCCGCGGAGCACGTCGACGACGAGTCCGTCGGGACCGACGATCGCCCGGGATGGCACGTCGCGCACACCGAACCCACTGGCCACGCTGCGGTCGGTATCGAGCGCGGTGGTGTCGAGCCCGAGGACGTCGAGCGGCGCGGCCGCCTTGGCGGGCTGGTCGCCGACGTTCACGGCGACGACATCGACCACCCCCGGCGGCTGACCCCGTACGACGGCCATGATCGTCGGCAGCGTCTCGCGGGACGGCTCCGACCACTCGCTCCAAAACTCGAGCACCAGAATCCTGCCGGGCTCGGCCTTCAACGCGGTCCGCCCCCTGTTGTTTCCTTTGCCGTCGATCCGCGGCAGCGGCATCCGCGGCGCGGGATTTCCCGCGAGCTCGGAGACGGGGATCCGCGCCCGCGGCCTGGCGACCGCCGGATCCTCGTGGCGTTGGCCGCGCAGCGCCAGCGGCTCCGGGGCGGGCTTGAGTTTCCACTTCCGGTAGCGGAGCGACACGGCCTCGCGGTCGATGGCTTCTCCGAGGAGCACCCGGTCCACCTCTCCGACGTCGATCACACCCGGAC
>JBKDUV010000141.1:0-5040 GCA_046339335.1 Planctomycetia bacterium
GCTGGCGGCATGCCGAGCCGACCCGGTTTCGGCCCCAGGTCGGCGGTGGCGACGGGCCGCTGTGCGTGCCGGTGGTCGATGGCGACCGCGTGGTGACGTTCGGTGCGCAGGGGACGCTTGCCTGCGTGGCGGCCGCGACCGGCCGACCGCTCTGGTCACGAAGCACGCACCACGACTTCGCCGCCCAGGAGGGCTATTTTGGGGCCGGCTCCACGCCGGTGGTCGCGGCCGGCAACGTGATCGTCAACGTCGGCGGCACGAAGCGCGAGGCAGGCGTCGTCGCCTTCGCGCTGGCCGATGGCGCGACCGTCTGGCAGAAGACGGCTGAGGGGGCGAGCTATTCCGCGCCGCTCGTCGTGCGGGCGGGCAAGGCGCCGCACGTCCTCATGGTGACGCGGCTCTCCTGCCTGCTCGTCGATCCGGCGGACGGCACCGTCCGCTGGCAGTTTCCCTTCGGCCAGCGCGGGCCCACGGTGAATGCCGCGACGCCGGTGCTCCTCGCTCCCGACCGGTTTCTCGTCACGGCGTCGTATGGCATCGGCAGCGTGTGCGCGACCTTCGATGCGACGGCGGCCGCGCCGGTCTGGCGGGGTGCCGAATCGCTCGCCACGCAATACTGCACGCCGATCCTCGCCGCCGGGCGACTGTATGCGATCGACGGCCGCGACGACGTGCCGCCGGCCCACCTGCGGTGCGTCGATCCCGCCACCGGACGCGTCATCTGGACCGAGGAAAACTTCGGCTACGGCACGCTGATCTCGTGCGGCGGCTCGTTCCTGGCGGTGAAGACCGACGGCGAGGTGGTGCTGTTTCGGGACGGTGGCAAGGGTCCTGAGATCCTCGCCCGGGCCCGGCCGCTGCCGGGCACGCTTCGGGCGCTGCCGGCCCTGGCCGGCGGCCGGCTCTATCTTCGCGACGACCGGACGCTCGTCGCGCTCGACGTCGGGCCCGCGCCGGCCGCGCGGCCGTAACGACACGCCCGTGCGGCATCGGCGCACGCCGCCTGGCACATCGGCGGTCCTGAAGCCTGCCGGCTGACGTTCTGCAATCTCATCCCGACTGCCTCACCAGCCCCTTGACGCCCCCCCCCCCCCGATACGGTACGGTCCCCGCGGAGATTCCGTATCGCTGCTCCACGATCTTTTCGTGCGGCAGGGGTGCTCGGTCTCCGTCCCGCCGATTCGTCCCACCCGTTTCCTCCTTCCTTCGGTACAACGATGCTTCGCAACGTGCCTGACCGTTCCCGTTCGTTCATCGCCACGCTCTTTGGTCGCTCGGCCGGGCCGAAGCGCCGCCGCCCCGCCCGCAGCCGCCGCCGGCCGATCGGCGCCGAGCAACTCGAGTCCCGTGCCATGCTTGCCACCACGGCCACGCTCTCGGGAACCATCGCCCCCTTCACCCGGATCCCCGTCACCTTCCTCCGCGCCGACGGCAGCGTCGGCTTCTCCAACACCGCCTACGTCGGCCAGCTCTCCTGGTCGGGCATGACCGGAACCGCCGCCGGACTGGGCGTGCCAGCGAGCTTCAGGTCGTTCTGCATCGACGGCCTGCAGGGGGTCGCCCCGGGATCGAACACGTTTGCGGAGGTCAGACCCATCGCCGCCAGTTCCCTGCTCGGAACCCCCCGCGCTGGCCTGCTTGCCGACTTCTGGCGGCAATACGGCCCCGCCGACGCCTCGGGCTTCACCGACAACACCGATTCCGCCGCCTTCCAGATCGCCGTCTGGGAGATCATCAACGACGGCCGGACGGCCGGGCCGGCCGGCACCAGGCTCGCCTTCGACCTGGCCGCGGGGCAGTTCAGCGTTAACCCCGCCGGCCGCTCCCTCCCCGCGACGCTCCGCGCCGAGCAGTGGCTCGCCGGGTTCGACACCACCGCCCCGGCCAGAGCCTCGGTCGTCCTCTACGCCCTGGAGAGCCCGACGAGGCAGGACCAGGTGGTCTGCGTGCCTTCCGTCGATCTCGACGTCGATAGCGACAACTCGGGCTCCGTCGCACGATCGACGTTCGAAGACGGCATTGAGGACGACACGACTCGCCCCGGCCTGATCGTGCCCGTCGGGGGCGAGCGGGCCCGGATGATCGTGGACGTGCCCAACGGCCAGTCGGCCACACCGGCCTTCGATGCCGCAGCGGCAGCCAAGGTAAAGGTCTTTTCGAACTCCGGCGCCGTCGTGCTCGAGCAGGGACGGCTGTCCACGGCGATTGCCGGCGGAACAACAGCCCAGACCTTCTGGATCGAGGCCTTCGCCCCGAGCGCGAGCCTGGCAGACATCGCCTTCACGCTCACGCCCGCCGGCGGCAGTCCCGCATCCAGCGACACGATCCGCGCCACGGCGGTGGCGGTGGATCTCGACGTGGACTCGAACAACGACGGCACGATCGACCCCGACAACGGCCCGGCTGGCACGGACGATCGGATCGAGGAACCGTCGCCCGGCCAGATCATCTTTGCCAACACCGACGACGACGACAGGAACGGTGTCGCGGACGCACTCGACGCCGGACCCATTGCGGCAGAAAACGATCTGGCGCCCGTCCTGCTTGCCGTCGCCCCGGCTGCCTCTTTCGCCAGCATCGTCGTCACATACGACGAGTCGGTCGTCAGGCTCTACGCTCACCCCGACCGCCGTGGGCCGATCGCCAGTGGCGTGGTCACCGCCACAGGCGGCAGGTTCTATGCCGAGGGTCGCTCGGCCGGGACGACCCTCGTCACGGCCGCATTTCCCAACGCCGGGCCTGTCACCGACACGGTCAGGCTCACCGTGCAACCCTATCCCGGCACGATCGATGTCGATATCGACAGCGACAACAACAACGGCTTCTTGCGGCCCGCGCGTTCGGAGTGGGAGGACATCCTCGAAGATCATGAGTATGGCATCGGCAAGTTGATCATGCTGGACAACCCAAACCGCCCCCTGACACCGATCGTCATGGAACTCCCGACCGGGCTGCCGAAGAACGCCCCGACCGTCGGCGTGCGGGTCGACTGGAATGCCACGGGGGTCGCGGGCCAGGTGCAGCTGTGGAACCGGGTTCTAGCTGACGGTGTGCGAAACCCCGCTCCGGTGTCCGAGGGTGGCGATCAAATCCTGGCCGGCATCTTCTGCAGGCTGTCGGACCTCAACTACAACCCCACTACCGGCACCATCACGATCTGGGCCGAGGGCATCCGCGAGAACGCATGACTGAAGACGCTCGCGGGCGTCGAGGCCTCACCGCGGGTAGACGAACGGATCCGCGGCACGCTGGTGGTCAACGGTGACGACGCCGCGTTCGACGAGGTGAAGTACATCGTCGCCAACGAGGACTCCTTCTACCACGCGCTGCACACGCGGCAGGAAGTTCGCAACGCCCTGGCGTCGCGGGGCGTGTACTCGTTCGCTCCCATGCCGAAGTTCAGCTTGCAGCCGAAGTCGCCAAAAGATCTTGACCTGGGCGACGGCGACGAGTTCCCGCTGAGTCCGAATGTTCCCGGATTCAAGGCGATGGTCTACCAGGATTACATCACGGGTGAGGATCACTACGCGCTGGCTTTCGGCGGCACGGATGACAAAACCTTCACGGATGGGGACTGGGTCAACAACGTGAAGCAGGCGCTTGGCCGCCAAGCGTTGCAATACACCGAGGCGATGAAGATCGCAGACGATCTTGCCGACGATTCCAACATCCCGAAAGGCCAGTTGGTCGTGACCGGCCATTCGCTTGGTGGCGGCTTGGCAAGCGCGGCCGCGGTTGTCGCAGGGGCTCCCGCAGACACCTTCAACGCGAGTTGGCTCAATCCGGGTACATTGCTGACATCGGTTGACAACGGAACGCCGTTTCGCGTTGTTTCGATCGACCCATTGCTGTTTGGGTACGAAATCTACCCCGGGGCGCTGACCAACCTCGCGAACGCCCAAAAAACCATCGACGCCTATTTCGTCGACTACGACATCCTCACCCGAGTTCAGCAGGTGGCATTCGTTGGCTTGGACTGGGTCCTGATTGCACCGGTTGGATCCATGACGAAACTTGACAGTCCGTACGACGTCGACATGGCTGTCGCAGGGCTACCTAGCTTCGGAACGGTCGCTGCTGACATCATGTTCACATGCCACAAGATGAACGTCGTGTTGTACGGCCTTCTCGTGAAGGAAGACACGCCGACCTTGGATATGCTGGGTTACAGCCTGGATTATTTGAGAGGTTCCTCAGCAGAATTTGTGGGTAAAAACGCTTACCGAATAGGCCTCGGCGTTGCGGGTCCGAGTTGCGTGCCGCCATGACACATGCGTTGGCCGTGGCGATCCTCCGGTTGCAGAGTCACGCGATCGCTGGCGCGAGATCGGCCGCCGCGTGGCAGTCTCGGCGACTTGAAGCGGTCCGCTGCTTCTCGGCACAGGCCAGCATGCGGCGGCGTTCCGCCGCCTGGAAGCACCGCCCTGCCGGGCGGGCAATGAGAGAAAGGAGCATCCTGCGGCGCTTTTCGGTAGAAGATGCGGTTGCTTTGACAGCCCTTTTGCCGGAGCCACCGCAGGATGCACCTCAAGAGTATTCTCAATCGCGTCGAGCCGCTCAAGTCCTTCGTCTACAAAGAGCAGAGACTGGTCGAAGTCGCGGGGCAGCAGCCCTTTCTGGAGGTGGACATCGAGCCCCGGGCGAACGGCCGGCCGATCTGCTCTCGCTGCGGCAAGAAGGGTCCTGGTTACGACCGGCTTGCGGCCAGACGATTCGAGTTCGTCCCGCTCTGGAACATGGCGGTGTTCTTCGTCTACACGATGCGGCGGGTCGATTGCCCGACCTGTGGCGTCATGGTGGAGCGAGTGCCGTGGGCGACCGGCAAGGGGCATCTGACGACGAGTTACCGCTGGTTCTTGGCCCGCTGGGCGAAGCGGCTGTCGTGGACGGATACGGCAGCCGCCTTCGGCACGACCTGGGAGAACGTGTTTCGCTCGGTAAAACATGCTGTCTTGTGGGGAGTCGCCCACCGGGATCTCTCGGGTATCGAGGCCATCGGTGTGGACGAGATCCAGTGGCGCAGGGGCCACACGTATCTCA
>JBKDUV010000142.1:0-3510 GCA_046339335.1 Planctomycetia bacterium
GTATTGGCTGATCCTCACGCTCGCTGTGCTGACCGGGATCGCGGTCCTCTACGCCAGGCCGACCGGCCGCAAGCCGCGTTCGTCCGTCCCGTGGCGCGGCCAAATCAAGCCGCCACCGCCGCCACCCTGACGGGGCCCGCCTTCAGATCAAAAGCCCCCGGAGGCCCGAATCGCGCAACGGGACTACACCTTGACGAAGCCCTGCCGGATGCCGTCGAGATAACGCTGCCGCATGCTGCCGAGCAGCATGCCGAGATAGGCGTTCGCACCGAGCGAGAGAAAGAGCGCCATCAGGCTCGCCAACAGCCAGGGAAGGAGCGAACTCGCCTTCGGAACGGGCTTCGTCTCTCCGTCGGCGACCGCCATCGTCTTCAGTCCGGCAGCCTGCACGGGAACCCGGTCGCGGGGCCGACTCGCCGCCAGACGCACGGCCCGGTCGGCCTCGGGCGGCCAGGTGTCGGCGACGTAGATCTTGACGCGCCGCACGTCGCGGGCATCGTCGGGGACGTCGCTGGTGAATTGGTACGGGCTGGCGTTCCGGACCAGGTCCGGTTCGACGCGGACGAGGTACTCGCCCCCGCCCTCGCTCGGCGGCAGCGGCACGTAGGCCGCCTCGATGCCGGATAGCAGGAACGCCGCCATGAACAGCAGGGAGTCGAGGGTCATCGACGGGTCTCCAAGGACATGAACTCAGCCGGATTTCAACGTCCCGCCGGCCTTCTCTGCAACCTCAACCGACGCCGACGGCGGTCCGGCCGGCTGGAATCCCTGTTTTTACCCGGTTTTCGTCGGGGCCGGGCCGGTGGCCCCGGTGTCGAGTTCCGCCTGAAGCATCGTCAGGGCCGCCTGCAGGAAGGCCACCGCGATCGGGCCCACGAAGATGCCGATCGGCCCCAGGGCCCCGACCCCGCCGAGCACGCTGAGGAGCGCCAGCAGCGGGTGGAGCTTCGACTGGCCGTGAAGGACGATCGGCTTGACGACGTTGTCGATCGTCGAGACGACGCACAGTCCCCAGGCCGCCAGGCCGACGGCGGCCCAGGTGTTTTCAGCGAAGAACAGGAGATACAGGCTGGCCGTGACCCAGACGGCCGCCGCGCCGACGAACGGCACGAGGGCGCCGAAGAAGGTGAGCAGCGTGAGGAGAAAGACGTTGCCCAGGCCGGCAAAGGCGAAGCCGATGCCGGCGAGCAGCGCCTGCACCAGCGCCCCGAGCAACGTCGCGCTGACCACGGCCCGGCTCACCTCCTCGAACTCCTGCAGCAGTTGCCATTGATACCGCGGATCGAGCGGCACCAGCCGGGTGACGCCCTCGAGCATGCGCCGGCCATCCGCCAGGAAATAAAACAGGCTCACCGTCATCACGAGCAGCCCGATCACGAGCTTGAGAAGCACGGCCGGGGCCCGCCTCGCCACGGGGCCGATCCCCTCCTCGACCAGTTTCCCGATCTCGGCGTTCACGCTCTCCGCCGTGAGCTGCAGGCCCGTCGCCTCGTTGACCCGGGCCACGAGCCCGTCGAGCACCGCCGGATCGAGCCGCATGCCGCCGGGCGCGTGGACGAGCTTTGAAGCCTCACCGCCGGCACGAAACACGAGCAGCGAGACGGGCGCGAGCACGAGCAGCAGCACGAACGCGGTCGTCATGCCCGCGGCGACCGAGTCGGGAATGCGAAACCGGTCACGGAGCCGCCGGTGCAGCGGCCCGAAGATCACGACCAGCATCGCCGCCAGGAGCAGGGGCAGGATGAAGCCCGCCATGACCCGCAGCGAGAGCAGGCCGAAGACGGCGACGAGGCCGAGAATCACGCCGAGGGAGACGAGCCGTGTCATGGGGGATTCCGCTTTGGTCCGCGGACCGCGGGCCGTGCGGAAAGTGTACGGCCGCGGCCCGGGATGGGGGGCGAACCCTCAGGTAACGGCCGCCCGTGCTGCTGCCGGCCAGGTCTCCGGCAGCGGAACCTCGGCGAACACCTCCGCGCCGGTAACCGGGGCGCGATACCCGCTCCGCCAGGCCTGGCGCGCGCTCGGCGGCTCGATGCCCGCATCGCCGAACGCTCCGCACCAGCCGGTGTCGGCCGCGGGATCGTAGAGCCGGTCGCCGACGATCGGCAGGCCGCGGGTCGCCGCCTGGAGCCGAAGTTGGTGCATCCGGCCGGTCCGCGGCTCGAACGCGAGCACGGCGCGGCCGCCGGCCGGGGCGTGCGTGGCCAATCGCGTCAGCGTTCGCGCCACGGTCAGGGCCGCGCGGCCCGCAGGTTCGTGGACGATGCAGGCCCGCGGCTCCTCCGGCAGCTTGGCGAGCCGGTCGTGCCACTCCTGGCCGGCGGGCGGGGGGAGCGGGCCGTGGCACTCGACGATCGCGACGTAGTGCTTGGCGACCGTGCGACGCTCGAACTGCCGCGACAGTAGCCGGGCCGCGCGGGGCGTGGCTGCCATCAGGAGCACGCCCGACACGGCCCGATCGAGTCGGTGCGGAATGCCAAGGTAGGCCTTTGCCGGGAGCCGTCGGCGCAGCCAGCACTCCACCGAGTCGATGCCCGGTGGCGCCTGCGTGGCCAGGCCCGGGGGCTTGGCCAGGGCGATCACCCCGGCGCGTTCGAAGAGCACGAGCGGCTCGAGCATCGATGATTCCGTGTCGGTCGCCCACCCACGTGGCTGCGGTGCGGCCGCAGCGTAGCAGACGGCGGGGCACTGAGCGGCGGACCGGACCGCGATGTGGCCGGTCGGCACGGAGGCCCCGACGGGAGGAGCTCGGGCCGGAGGGGCTCGGGGACAGGCACGGAGGCCCCGACGAGGACACGGACACGGAGATGCGGGGGCCGCCAGCGATTGGTAGACTTCCTCGGCCGAGGGGGTTTGCCAGCCCGGACCGGAGCGGTCCGAAGGAGCGGATGATGGCCGTGAAGGTGCTGATAGTCGACGACCTCGAGGTCGTGCGATGCGGTCTCGAGAGCATGTTCGAGCGGTCTGAAGTGAGCGTCGTGGCGACGGCGACGACGGGCGCGGAGGCCGTCAGGCTCGCCCGGCGGCACCGGCCGGAGGTCGTGCTGCTCGACGTCCGGCTGGGAACCGAGGACGGCCTCGACGCGATCGGCCCGCTGCTCGCCGCCGCCCCCGGCATCCGCGTCCTCGTCCTCTCGGCATACGACAACCCAACCTACGTCGCCCGAGCCGCTTCCGCCGGTGCCCACGACTGCCTCACGATGACGATCGGCCGGGCCGACCTGATCGAGGCGGTCACGGGAGCCGCCCGCGGCACGACCCCGGCCCGCGGCAGCGCGATGCGGACGGTGTCGGCATCCATCGCCAACCGCGACCTGCCCGCCGGCACCGACGTGCCGCTCACGCCGCGCGAAACGCAGGTGCTGCGGTCGCTGGCGATGGGCCTCTCGAACCGCGAGATCGCCGCGACGTTCGGGATCAGCGTCGAGACGGTCAAGGAGCACGTGCAAAACCTGCTGCGGAAGACCGCGCTCGGAGACCGGACGCAGGCGGCGGTGTGGGCGATCCGTC
>JBKDUV010000143.1:0-9419 GCA_046339335.1 Planctomycetia bacterium
GGACGCCTGCCTGATCGCGGGCCCGCTCGCCGGCGGCCGCGACGTTGCGGCCGCCGCCGTGAGCGGGGGCAGCCGGCCGGCCGCCGTCCTCGTCACGACGCCCGCGGCCCGAAACGGACACTCGCTCGCGGCCCAGGCCGCAGACTGGCCGGGGGCCGCCACGCTGGTGGCTGCCCCGTGGAGGGACGACGACCTGCTCGCCGCCTTGGAGGATGCGATCGCTGCCGTCCGCCGGGGGCGAGCCGCCGAGATCGGGGCCGTGGTCCAGGGCGCCCCGGAGGCCACGCTGCTCGGTTCGCACCCAGCGCTGTGCCGGCAGCTCGACATCGCAACGCGGATCGCGGGCACGTCGGCCACGGTCTTGATCACGGGGGAGAGCGGTACGGGCAAGTCGCTGCTGGCCCGGGAGATCCACAGGCAGAGCCGCCGTCAGGGCCGGTTCGTGGAGGTCGCCTGCGGGGCGCTGGCCGAGTCGCTGCTGGAGAGCGAACTCTTCGGTCACGTGGCCGGCGCGTACACGGGCGCGGCGGGCGATCGCGACGGCAAATTCCTCCTCGCCGACAAGGGTACGATCTTCCTCGACGAGATCGCGACCGCCTCGCCGGCATTGCAGGTGAAGATGCTTCGCGTCCTCCAGGACATGCGGTTCGAGCCGGTCGGCGGCGGGCACACGCACGCGGTCGACGCCCGCGTCATTCTCGCCACACACGAGCACTTGGAGGGGCTGGTTGCGGCGGGCCGGTTTCGCGCCGATCTCTTCTGGCGGATCAACGTGGTCGTGCTGGAGATGCCGAGCCTGCGGGAGCGGGCCAGCGACATTCCCCTCCTTGCCCGGCACTTCCTGCGCACCGCGGCCGCCAAGGCGGGCCGCGATGTCGAGGGGCTTGCGCCGGCCGCCCTCGACGCGCTCTGTCGGCACGCCTGGCCGGGCAACGTGCGCGAACTGGAGCACGCCATCGAGCGCGGCGTGTTTCTGGGCCGCGGCCGCTGGATCGAGGTCGCCGATCTGCCGCCGGCGGTGACGGGGGCCGTGAGTGCCGGCCCGGCCGGGCCGCCGGTCCGTGCCGCGGCGCTCAAGCAGGCGCTCGCCGCCCCGGAGCGGCGGCTGATCCTCGAGGCGCTGGAACGCTGCGGCTGGCGCCGGGACGAGGCGGCGCGGTCGCTGGGGATCAACCGCACCACGCTCTACAAGAAGCTGAAGCGGCTGGGCATGGACCTGGCGACGCTGGAGGGGAAATAGGATTTCCCGAGACACCTTCCGCTAGCGGATGCCGCCGGTCATGTCGTCGTGACGGGGCAGGATGATCTCGGCCTCGACGGGGAGGTGGTCGGAGCCGACGTCAGGGCCGACGGCACGGCGCACGACCATGGTTCGGGGCGGCGCGTAGACGTGGTCGATCGGGATTCGCGGCAGCCACAGTCGGGCGTTCCAGGTCGTCTGCAGGCCGCGGCCAAGCGCGGTGTCGACGAGCCCGCTGCGGGCGGCGAAGTCGCGGCAGACGGGTGACCAGGGGGTGGCGGGGAAGTCCCCGGCGACGACGCACGCGCGTCCCGCTGCCGCGACGAAGGCGGCGATGTCCCGCAGTTGCGCGTCCCGCAGCCGCGACCACTCGGCCCGCTCCGGCGACAGGGGGTGCGTGGCGATGAACATGAAGCCGCCGTCGGGCCGCGGCACGTCGGCGACGATGGTCGGCACGCCCGCGGCGCCGAACTCGGCCTCGCGCACCGCGTCGAGCGGGAGCCGGGAGAGGAGGGCGATGCCGAAGTTGTCGTTTCGCGGCACGACGAAGCGGTGCGGATAGAGATCGGCGAGGCCGGCGATCGCTTCCGCCCAGAAGTCGTCCACCTCGAGGAGGGCGACGAGGTCGGCACGGCGGTCGCGAAGGTATGCGACGACGCGGCCGGTGTCCCTGTTCGAGGCGAGGAGATTGAGCGACACGATCGAGACGCCGGCCGGCGCCGCGGCATCGGCGTCGGCCGCGGCCCGGGCAGCCGTGCCCAGCGGCGGTGCGGCGGCGGGCAGCCAGTAGGGCACGAGGGGCCAGGCGTTGAGGACCATGGCGGCCGCGAGGGCGATCCCTGTCCGCCGGCGGCCGGCCACGACCGCCACGGCGAAGCCCGCCATCGCGATGCCGAACCAGTACCAACTGAAGTGGCCGGCAAGTTCCGCAATCCAATGCCAGCGGCCGCACCAGCCCGCGAACGTGGCGGCGAACAGGCCGCCGGCCACCAGGCCGAGCAGCCGCCCAATCGGGCCGACAGGTCGCCGTGCAGCGGCGTGGCGGGGCAGGGAAGGGGGCGTCGCGTCCATTCGATTGCGGATGTTTTTGGGGCGGCAGTTCGAGTTTGGCAGTTCGCGTTCGGAGGTTTTGCCTGTTCAGCCGATCGATGCGATCGATCCGGAACGGTCGCGTCATCCGCTCGCCGGCACGATGCCGGCCCGGAGCGACCAGGCGAGGAGGCCGGCGAGTGCCAGCCGGTACACGATGAACGGCCAGAGCGTGTGGCTCGTGAGCAGGCGGAGCAGCCAGCGGATCGAGGCGTAGCCCACGACGCATGCGGCCAGCGTCCCCAGGGCCGTCGCGCCGGCGTCCCCCGGCGTGCCGAAGATCTCGCGGCGTTGCTGCCATGCCTCGAGCAATCCGGCCGCGGCGACCGCCGGCAGCGAAAGCAGAAAGGAGAATCGGGCGGACGTCGCCCGGTCGAGGCCGGCGAGCATGCCCGAGGAGATCGTGACGCCGCTCCGCGAGGCGCCCGGAACGAGCGCCAAAGCCTGCGCGAGCCCCATCGCGAGGCCATCCGCGATCCGCACCCCCGCGAGCCCTTCGCGAGCCACGCGCCTCCGACGCGACCGCCACAGGCAGCAGGTCTCGGCGGCGGCCATCAGCGCGGTCGCGGCGAGCAGGGCCGCGGTCACCACGTGCAGGTCGCGAAACTGCGTGCGGATCAGGTCGCGGGCCACGAAGCCGGCGATCACGATCGGCAGCGTGCCGACCACGACCAGGATCGCCACCCGGGATTCCGGCCGTGCCAGCGGCCGCCCGCTCCGCAGGCCGACGACGAGCCCGCTGGCGAGCAGCGCGACATCGCGGCGCATGGCCGCCAGCACGGCGACCAGCGTGCCGCACTGGATGACGGCGGAAAAGCCGGCGCCGGGATCGCGCCAACCTAGCAACGCGGGGACGATCCGCAGGTGTGCCGTGCTCGACACGGGGAGAAATTCCGTCAGCCCCTGGACGATCCCCAGCACGATGGCCTCGACGACGGTCATAGGGCGCCGGTCACGCGAAACCGCGTCGCGCGTGGATGGAGTGTGAATCGGACGAGCCCTCCAGTCTACCCTGGGCACGGCCTCAGTCGGCGCGCCGGCTCGTCCAGGCCACCCGTTCCCCGCCCCTTTTGTCTGAACGCGGGTTCGGGCATACTGTCTCCCCCCACGAGTCGTGTCTCGGGCCGTCCCGTTCCAGCCGTCCCGTTCCAGCTGTCCCGTTCCAGGAGTCTCACTTCCGCATGTTCCGCAATCTCAGCACCATCGGCCTTCCCCTTTCGGGCCGCCCCAGCGAACTCATCGAATTGGCGCTTTCCTTCGGCTTCGACGCGATGGACATCGACATCCTCGACTTCCAGCAGCAGGCCGACGCCTTCGGCGTGCCCCACGCGCGGCGGCTGATGGTGAGTGCGAGGTTGAAGCCGGGGGTGTTCCAATTGCCGGTGCGGCTGTCGGCCGACGAGAAGTCGTTCGAGCAAGATATGAAGGCACTCCCGCGGCGGCTCGAACTCGCCGAGGCGACCGAGGCTTTTCGGGCCGTGGCAACGCTCGCCTCCGCGTCGGACGAGCATTCGTTCAAGGATTTCTTCGAGCTCCACCGGACGCGGCTGCACGCCGTCGGCGATCTGCTCGCCGCCCGCGGCATCATGCTCGGACTCGCCGTCACTCCCGAGGCCGAGGCCCGCGAGGGGAAGGCCAACCAGTTCATTTACACCTATGAAAGCCTGCTCGGGCTCGTCGCCGTGGCCCACGAACGAATCGGCGCGGTCGCCGACGCCTGGGCGCTCCACGTGGCCGGCGAGTCGCCCGCCGTGCTTGAAAAGACGCCGAAGGGGCGGCTCGTGGAGGTGCGGCTGTCGGACGCGCCGCGGGGCACGGAGCCGGTGGAACTGGTGCATGCTCAGCGGCTGATGCCGGGCGAGACCGGAGTCATCGACTCGGCCGCCATCCTCACGCATGCCAAGGCCGCCGGTTTCGAAGGCCCGGTTACGCCCTGGGCGGACCGCTCCACCCTCACTGGTCGCGGCCGCGAGAAGATCGTGCGGCTGGCGGGTGATCGGGTCGATGCGGCCTGGCGGGCCGCGGGCCTGCCGATCGTGCCCCGCTGGTTCACGCCCGTCGCCCGCGATCAGTTCGGCCGGCCGATCGGCGACGAGGTTCTCGCCGGAGTGGAATGAGCGGGGCGTTCGTGGTCCGGCTCAGGCTCCCTCGCGGATCCATTGGACGTCGGGGGCACCGCTCCCCTCGATCATCGCCCCCTTGAGAAATTCCGACACGTAGCGAAGCGGCTTGCCGGGGCGGTCGGGGTCGCGGAAGTTGTCTCCCTTCTGCAGGATCGGCAGCCGGTCGGGCATCGCGCCGAAGGCCCGTGTGCCGGCCGCCTGGCAGGGGAACCACCAGCCGTTGCCCGCGTCGTCGACGAGATAGAACTCGGGGTAGCAGTGCCCCTCGACCCAGACCGTGCGGGCCGGGATGCCCTCGGCCCGGGCTGCGGCGATGAACAGGCAGGTGAGCTCCTCGCAGTCCCCCCAGCCGTCGGCCAGCGCCCGTGCCGCCCCCTTCAGTTCGCCGTTGCGATATTCGACCTTTTCCCGGACGGCGTCGTAGATCGCCTCGACCTTGCGCCAGCCGTCGAGTCCCTTGCCGGCCTCCTTCGCCACGGCGACGATTTTCGGGTTTCGGGTCTCGATGTAGGGGCTCGGCATGAGGAACGTCTTCAGCGCCTTGTCGGGCTTGGCGGGAATGCGAAATTGGTCGGTGACGGGTGGGGCCGTGAGCGGCGCGCTATCGAGCGCGAAGGTCACGATCGCCTGGGCCTGCCGGCCGGCCGGCAGTTCCGGAATCTCGACAACCATCTGCTTCACGCCTCCGGCGAGTTCACGGTACCGCACCGACCGGACCTCGGGCGAGATCTTCTCCTCGACGATCTTGACGCGTTGTTCGGGCCACGCGTCGGGCACGGGGAGCGTGGCGTAGATGCCGCGACACGGTCCCCCCTGGGCCGTGACCACGACGCCCACCCGGTAACGCTGCGTGGCGAACTCGCCGACCGCCGGACCGCCCGGGGCGACCGGAGTGTCGAGAAATTGGCCGCGGGCCGTCTGCTGCACGGAGCCGAAGGGGGGTACGAACCCGAGGCAGATGGCGGCCAGAACGAGCAGCGAGCGTTGCGGTTTCATCGGACACCTCCGGCGATCGTACCGCTTGGCATCGGCCGCCGGGGCTCGCGGGCCCGAGTCGCGACCGGTGCGGTCGGCCGCGGAGCCTGGGAGGGCGGGGGGAAAACGCTCGATTGTGACGCCCAGCCGCGGCTGTTACACTCCTCGACTTCGGTTCCGTGGCCCGCATACGTTCCCCCGACACCCTCAACAGCCCTCCCCGCACCCCCACAGCATGGTCAACCGCAACCTCATACGTGAACTGGAATTCGGCGACGAACTCGAACAGCAGGTCGAACAGGCGATGGCCGGGTCGGCCGA
This sequence comes from Planctomycetia bacterium, assembly GCA_046339335.1. Lineage (GTDB taxonomy): Bacteria > Planctomycetota > Planctomycetia > Pirellulales > UBA1268 > QWPN01. The sequence continues at coordinate 5,749 of JBKDUV010000143.1, forward strand.
CGAAGGCTACTCGGTGGGGGCGGCGACGCTGGCGGTGAACGCGGTGCTCGAGGGGCGGGTGCTGCGGGTGGACGAGGAGTTCGTCCTCGTCGACGTCGGCTACAAGAGCGAAGGCCACATCCCGCGGAACGAGTGGGAAGAGTCGGAGCCGCCGCCGCAGGTCGGGGACGTCGTCAAGGTGCTCCTCGAGGAGTTCGAGGACGGCAGTCTCGAGGAGCAGCGCGGCCTGATCACGCTCTCGAAGCGGAAGGCACGGCGGATCGAGGACTGGCTCCGCGTCATGGAGAGCGTCCATGAAAACGACGTCGTCACCGGCTTCGTCACCCGCAAGATCAAGGGCGGGCTCCTCGTCGACATCTCGGGCGTCAACGTCTTCCTGCCCGCCAGCCAGGTCGACATCCGGCGGCCGGCCGACATCGGCGACTATTGCGGCCGCTGCATCCAGTGCCTCGTGCTCAAGATCGACGAGGCCCGGCGGAACATCGTCGTCTCCCGGCGGGCGCTCATCGAGCAGGAGCGGGCCGAGCGCAAGAAGCAGCTCATGGAGACGCTGGAGGTGGGGCAGATCCGCCGCGGCATCGTCAAGAACATCGCCGACTTCGGCGCCTTCGTCGACCTCGGCGGCATCGACGGTCTGCTGCACATCACCGACATGAGCTGGGCGCGGATCGGCCATCCGAGCGAGATGGTGCAGATCGACCAGGAGATCGAAGTTCAGGTGCTGCACATCGACCGCGAGCGGGAGAAGATCGCGCTCGGCATGAAGCAGCGGACCGCGAGCCCGTGGGCGAAGGTGGCCGACAAGTATCCTGTCGGCACGGTCTGCAAGGGCACGGTCGTCAACGTGATGAGCTACGGCGCGTTCGTGAAGCTCGAGGACGGCGTCGAGGGGCTCGTCCACATCAGCGAGATGAGCTGGACGAAGCGGGTCAGCCATCCCAGCGAACTCGTCAAGCCGGGAGACGAGGTCGAGGTGGTGGTGCTGGCGATCAACAAGGAAAAGCAGGAGATCTCGCTGGGAATGAAGCAGACCCAGCAGAATCCCTGGGAGAAGGTGGCCGCCGACTCTCCGCCGGGCGCCCTCGTCAAGGGCGTGGTCCGGAATCTCACCAACTACGGCGCGTTCGTCGAGATCGACGACGGCATCGATGGGCTGCTGCACGTCACCGACATGTCCTGGACCCGGAAGGTCACCCATCCGAGCGAAATGCTCGAGAAGGGGCAGGAGGTGGAGTGCAAGGTGCTCTCGGTCGACCAGCAGCGGCGCCGGATCGCCCTCGGCCTCAAGCAGATGGCCGACGACCCCTGGACGACCGACATTCCCGGCCGCTACATGTCGGGAGACGTCGTCAAGGGAACGGTGACGAAGATCACCAACTTCGGCGTCTTCGTGGGGCTGGAGGACGGGCTCGAAGGACTGCTCCACATTTCGGAGATCTCCGACGACAAGGTGGAGAACGCCGAGGAGGTGGTGAAGATCGGCGACCAGATCGAGGTCAAGATCCTCCGGGTCGACGTCGAGGAGCGGAAGATCGGGCTCTCGATGAAGCGGGTCGGCTGGTCGCGCGAGCGCGAGGAAGCCGAGGCCGCTCACGAGGACGCCTGATACGGCTCACACGGATCTCTCCGGATCCTCACGCATCAACGAGCGTCGGTTTTGCGGCGGCTCTGGCTAATGGCCGTGGGCCAGGGCGACGATCGTGCCCGAGGCGAGCAGGTCAGTGGGTAGCGCCGCACCGGCTCCGATCCGCTGCATCCGAATCGTTCCGCCGCGGACGAGAAGCACCGTTGGCCGGCCGGTGGTGGAAAGAATCAGGCCGCGGGCCGATGGTCCGGCACCGCCGTGCACGAGCACCTCACCCGCCGGCGGATCGATCAGGTCGCAGAACAGCCGCTCCGGTGTGCCGACTGCAGCGGTTCGCAGCCAGATGGTGATCCGATCGCCGGCCCGCAGGGCGGAGACGTCGATCCGCTCGGGGCCGTTCGCCGGTGGCCTGTGATCGACGGGCTCGCCGCCGTCGTCCGAAGGATGCGGGTCGAAGGAAGCAGGCGTTGCCGCCTCGGGGCGGTGCGGGGCCGCCGACTCGGGGCCGCGCGGGGCCGGCCGGAGGGGCACGGGGCGTGCCTCGTGTGCGGCGGACGGTGGAGCCGGCGTGGCAGTGGTCTCGGCAGTGGGCTCGGCAGCCTCTGCGGCCGATGGGAGGGGCACGTCAGCCGCCTCGATCAGCCGCAGACCGCGGCTGACGACGTGGGATACGTCACCGGTGGCGGCGAATCCGCCGCCGATGATGGCGATGACGGCGCAGCGGGCCAGGAAGTTCTGCATGGCGATGTCGGCGGCGATTCGGGGCGCTCACGCATCGCGGACGGTGGACCGCGGCTTGCGAACGGTACAAGTATGCACCAGACCGACGACAGGGCCGGCATGCCGCCCTTCCACGAGCCACCCGCACGGGGCGACCGTTCCCGGAATGCGGGTCGTACGGGGAGGAGGGCCGCGAGGTCAGCCCCTGAGGGAGACGCGGTCAACGGGTGTCAGGCTCGGGTGTCGACCGCGGCCAGGGCGGCGAGCACCGCCTCGGCATGCCCATCGGGGCGGACCGCCTTGAACACCCTGACAACCTTCCCCGCCGCGTCGATGACGTAGGTGCTGCGGACGATGCCGAGCGACTTCTTGCCGTAGAGCGTCTTTTCCCGCCACGCGCCATACTTCTCGGCCACGATGTGGTCCGGGTCGGAGAGGAGCGTGAATGGCAGCCGGTACTTGGTCCGGAACTTTTCATGGCTCGCCGGCAGATCCGGGCTCACGCCCAGCACGACCGCTCCCGCCTTCGCCAGGGCGGCGCGGGCGTCGCGAAAACCACAGGCCTCACGGGTGCAACCGGGCGTGTCGTCCTTGGGGTAGAAATAGAGGACGATGAACGAGCCGCGGAGCGTCGAAAGTTTCACCTTCGTGCCGTCGTGGGCGCGGAGGGAGAAGTCGGGCGCCTTTGCGCCGGGTTCGATCCAATCGGCCATGGGTGTCGCTCCGCAGGGGGCGGGATTCGTTGCAAGGTTATATCCAACGACGGCGTGGCGGCCAGCGGCCCGCCGCCATTCGCGTCGTGGTCGGGCGACGATTCATGCAGGTGAAGACGCATGCTTGATCCAGATGACGCGCACCATGGCGACGGCGACCGTGGCGGGCTCGTGCACGTCGGCCTGCTGACGCCCGCCGGCCGCGGCGCGCTTGCCGTCGTCGGCGTCGCCGGAGCGGGGGCCGCGGCCCTGATCGACGGCATGTTCCGACCTCGCGGTGGCGGGCGGGTGGCTGATCGGCCCGATGGCGAGATCTGTTTCGGACGCCTGCAGAGCCAGGCATTCGGGGCGGGGGAAGACGTCGTCGTCGCCCGGCTGGCCGCGGATCATTGTGAAGTCCACTGCCATGGCGGCCTGGCCGCGTCGCGGGCCGTCATCGACGCCCTCGTGGCCCGCGGGGCCGCGGTCGTGTCGTGGGAGTCGTGGCTGCGAAGGGGGCTGGCCGAAGGCAACGCCGCCGACGAGGCACGCATCGCGATCTGCCGGGCGGGCGGGACGGTGGCCGCGCAGATCCTCGGCCGGCAGATCGCCGGAGCCTTGGACCGCGAGATCGACCGAATCGGACGCCTGTGGGCTGCCGGAGATCACCAGGC
>JBKDUV010000144.1:0-8693 GCA_046339335.1 Planctomycetia bacterium
CCGAAGTGCGCGGCGTCGGCGAAGTTCATGTGAACGTGCCGCTCGGCCCGGATCACCCCCTCGGCGAGTTCGATGGCGCCGGCTGGGCCGACGAGCACGCAGCCGGGAGTGCCGGCGATCTTGCCGCTCGGCCGCACCGGCAGGTCGATGCCGAGCGAGATGCCGTCGGTGAACGCCAGTTCCACCTGCGATGCCTTGCGGGTCGGGCCGAGGACGCGGACGGTGGGCAGCATCTTCCGCTTCGGGCCGACGAGCATCACCGTCTCCTCCGCCGCATAGAAGCCGTCCTGGTAGAGGTTTTTCATCGGGGTCAGCGTGCGGCCCGGGCCGAAGAGTTTTTCGACGTGCTCGTCGGTGAGGTGGCAATGGCGGGCCGAGATGCTGACGACCAACTTCGGCTCGGCCTTTTCGGTCTTGCCGGTCGTCGTGGCCTGCGACGGGGGCGGGCCACCGGCCGCGCGGAGGACGATCTCGCGGACGACCCGCTCCACGGCGGCGCGGTCGAGGCTGCCGAACGGGACGAAGGAGGGGGCGACGCTCATGTGTGGCGGCTCCGGTGCGAGGGAGCGTCCGCCGGGGCAAGTTCCAGCCCGGCACCGGCCGCCGCGATGGCATCGCGCCACGACTGCGCGAGCGCTTCGTCGGAGACGAAGACGTCGATCTCGGCGAGCGGAGCGACGAGCGTCAGGCTACGCCGCCCAAACTTGGAACTGTCGGCGACCACGACGACGCGGCCGGCTGCGCGGAGCATCGCCTGCTCCGTCTCAGCGAGAAGGAGGTGGGAGTTGAACAGCCCCTCTGCGGCAATGCCGGCGGCGGAGAGAACGGTCGTGGTGACATGGAGGCGGCCGAGCAGTTCGTTCGCATAGGGCCCGAGGCAGACGCCGGTCCGGGGCGACACGTAGCCACCGAGGAGGACGACCTCGGTCCGAGACTCGGAGGCGAAGAGGTTGGCCACGGGCAGGCTGTTGGTGACGACCTGGAGCGGCCGCCCCACGAGCAGGCGGGCAACCTCGTAAGTCGTCGTGCCGCCGTCGAGAAGCACCGTCTCGTCGTCGCCGATCAGGTCGGCGGCCCGTGCGGCGATCGCCCGCTTGGCGGCCCAGTGGGCGGGTTGCCGCTCGTCGAATTCCGCGAGCCGGGGCATGCCACCGGCATAGAGCACGCCTCCGTGGGTTCGCCGCGCCGCCCCTCGCTCCTCGAGGGCATCGAGGTCGCGGCGAATCGTCGATTCGGATACGGCCAATTCCCGCACGAGTTCCTCGATCCCCACGAATCCGCGGACGCGGATCAACTCCAAAACTCGCGTGCGTCGGTCGTGGTTTTGCACGTTTGCAAACATCTTTCAGCCGTGAGTATGGCTGGACTCAATCAAGTTTCAAGACCTGTTCGATTGAAAACAATCACTAATGTGAACGAAATCAATCGCTTTGGGCCAAAAATTGCCATTCGGGGCCAAAAAGCCCCCTCGGCAGAAACTGTCGGTGAAATCCGGGCTCGCCGCGGACGTGAAACAACGTGATTGTGACGCATTTTGCCGTTCGAAAGCCGGATGGCTTTGCAAGAATGTGCTTCTGGAGGCGGAGGGTTGCCGGTTTTTTGGCGGTTTGCTCAGGCGCGTCTCGTGAACGTATTCAGCTTTGCATGTCGGGATTTGGCCCGGACCATCTCTCCCTCCTGCGACGGCTACGCCGTCCGGCCGTTCTCCGCGGCGGATTCCAATCGGGTCGCGGACCTTGTGGCTTCGACCGCCGCGGCATCCGGGGCGGGCGGACCCGCACCGCGACCGTCGGGACTGCTCGCCGAACTCCAGAGCCGGCCCGGCCGCGGCGTGTCCTGCTGGCTGGCTTGGCGGGACTCGGCTGACGCGAATGGAGCGGCGGCCCCCTGCGGTCTCGTGACGCTCGTTCACGCCCTCGACCGCACCGGTCGCCCTCGCTGGTCGATCGGCTGGCTGATCGTCCACCCCACGGTCCGGCGGCAGGGACTCGGCCGGGGGCTCGTCGCCTTCGCCGTGCGGCAGGCCCGCGTTGCGGGCGCGGAAGCGGTGCGGGCGGAGACATCGGCGTCATGGCCCGCCGCAGCGTTTTGGCAGGCCGTCGGGTTCACGATGGAGCGATCGGACGGCTGACCTGCTATCCTCGTTCGCTGGGTGAAGGACAGCCTCGGAACGATCGGCAGGGAGAGAGCAATGGGCAGTTCGCCGCGGCAGGAGTTCGAGAAGGAAATCGACAACGTGCGGCAGATGCACGAGGAGCTCGTCCGCGGCGCCGGCGGCACGCCGGGCGGCACGTGGATGTTTTTCATCGGCCTCGTCCTTGCCGCCGCGGGGCTGTGGTTTTTTCTCAGTAACGTCCACGTCATGACCGAGCCCTTCGGCATGGTGTCGGGCGCGTTCGGCCGAGGATTCGGTCTTGCCGGCGCGGCCATGCGCACCGGCATCGTCTTCGCGCCGATCTTCCTCGGGCTCGTGCTGCTCTTCTACGATGCCAAATTGAAGTGGGGCTGGGCGTTGTTTTACGTCGGCCTGGCCCTGATCCTGATCGAGATTCTCAGCCGGATCCGCTTCCAGATGGGAATGCCTGTCAGCAACCTGCTGCTCATGCTCGGCATGGTCGCCGCCGGCATCGGCATGATGCTGCGGAGTTTCCGCGACATGACGGTGGAGAAAGGGCCGCCGGCCGGTCCCTGAATGCCGTCAGGCCGCCGGCATGCCCTCCATGCGCCGCCAGGCGCTCATCTGCCCGAGGTGCATCATCATGTGGCCCCCGCAGTAAAAGGCCTGCACGGACCCGATGGTGGGGAACAGGTCGCGCATCCGTCCCTCGGCCGGGTTCGGCTGCTGGAGAACCTCGTCCGGCGTGCTGCGCAAGGCCGCGCTCACCATGCGGTGCCCCTCGGTGAAGAACTCGAACACCTCCCGCAGCGGCGGGTAGAGGTCGAGATCGGGATCGTCCACGCAGGTGGCGTCCTTGGAAAACCGGACCTCGAAGTGCTCGGGGACGGCGGGCGCCGGATGTCCGATCTGGTGGAGAATTTTCGGAGCGTAGAGGGAAAGATGGCCGTAAATGAAGGCCGGGTGATTCGACGTGACGATCACCCCGCCGGGCGTGGCGAACCGTGGGAAGCGGCCGGCGGGTACGTTGCGCAGGAGCCGCTCGGCATAGCCGAGCGAAAGGCCGAGCGAATCGGCGATCACGTTTCCAAGGGAGCGTGGCATGGGCGTCGTCCTTTCAATGGTGGCGGGTCGCGATCCGACGGATTGCCTCGGGCAGAACCCGGCATTCGGCGGCGAACACCCGGGCGGCGAGCGACTCCGGCGTGTCGTCGCGCAGCACGGGGACGGTTTCCTGGAGGAGGATTCGCCCATGGTCGTACTCGTCGTCCACGAGGTGCACTGTGCAGCCGGAGACCGTGCAGCCCCGGTCGAGCACCGCGCGGTGGACGTGCATGCCGTGAAACCCGCGGCCGCCGAAGGCGGGGAGCAGCGACGGATGGATGTTGACGACACGCCCGGCGAAGTCGGCCGGGATGTGCACGAGGTGGAGGAAGCCCGCCATGACGACGAGATCGGCCCGGGCGTCACGGCAGACGGCGAAGATCGCGTCGCTCCAGTCTTCGATGGGCCGGCCGGCCGGCGGCAGGACGTGGACCGGCACGCCCACCCGCGCGGCAATGGCCACGCCGCGGACGTCGGGGCGGCTGGAAACCACCGCTGCGACACGGGCCGGCAGGCGGCCAGCGCCGATCGCCTCGAGAAGGTTTTCCAACGTCCGCCCCGATCCCGAGAGAAGGACAACGAGCCGCAGCGCGGGAGCGTCGCTCATGACCGGGCATCCCGATAAAAAAGGTGCCAGCCACCAAATCTGGGGAGGCTAGGCAAGGAAAGGGCGTATCTTAACCAGATTTGGTGGCTGGCACCTTTTGGCGGTCCCCATGGCGGATCGAGATCGAGAGGGCGTGGCCATCGACGTCAACGGCGTCGGTCATGGCTCCGGCGAGCGGTCCGAAGTCGAGGCTGGTGGCGAGGGTCTCCGCGGCCACGGCGTCGCGGTGGGCCTCGAGAGCCGCACGCAGCTCGGCCGAGTCCGTCACGAAGGCGAGGTCGATCCGCTCCGTGAACTCGAGGTCGAGCTTCTTGCGGAATGACTGGACCGCATGCACGGCCTCGTTGACGAGCCCCTCGGCGACGAGGGCCGGGGTCAGCTCGCTGGCCACCACGACCACCGCCCGTGGACTCTCGGCCGCGGCCCAGCCCGGCCTGGCGGTCGTCCGCACGAGGCCGTCGTCGGGGGCGATCGTGACCGCGCCGCCGCCGGGGAGCGGCAGCGTCGCCCGCCCGTCGCGGGCGAGGCTGGCGAGCAGGGCGGAGGCGTCGGCCCCGGCGATCGCGTCACGGGCCTTGGGCAGATCCTTGCCGAGCCGGGGACCGAGTTTTTTCAGGTCGGGCTGGATCGACCGCGTGATGTAGCGGTCGGGCTCGCGGCAGAGCTCGAACTGCTTGACGTTGAGCTCGTCGCAGACGAGGTCGGCGTGGGCCGCGAGCCAGGACGCATGGCGCTCGTCGTCACCGCCGAGGATCACCTCCACCTTCGCCAGCGGCTGCCGCACCTTGAGCTTCTCGGCCGCACGGGCCGCTCGACCGAGCGAGGCGATGTCGCGGACCAGGGCCATTCGCGGCACGAGATCGCGGTCGACGAGGGCGGCGTCGCCCGTCGGGAAGTCGGTAAGGTGGACGCTCTCCGGGACCTTGCCTCCGAACGGCACGACGGCGAGGTTGCGCCACATTTCCTCGGTCACGAAGGGAACGAACGGAGCCGCCAGCCGCGTGGTCACGAGCAGGGTCTCGTACAGCGTCCAGTAAGCGTCGAGCTTCTCACGATTTGTCGCCGGACCGCCGTCGGCCCGCCCCGCTGCCCAGAAGCGGTCGCGGCTGCGCCGGACGTACCAGTTGCTCACCGCGTCGACGAGCCGGGAAAGCTCCTGGGCGGCGGGAAAATGGTCGTAGGCGTCGAGTTTTTCCGTCATCGAGGCCGCCACGGCGTTGACTTCGGAGAGCATCCAGCGGTCGAGTTCACTCCGCTGGCCCACCGGCCGACAGCCGCAGGCGCGGGCGAGAGCGGCATGGTCGAGCGATCCCGGCTCCGCCAGGGGCGCAGCGGGATCGAAGCCGTCGATGCGGGCGTAGATCACGAAGAACGCATAGACGTTCCAGAGCCGAAGGAGAAACTCGGGCACGCTCTCGCGGATCGCCCTTTCGCTGTAGCGGATGCTGGTCCATGGCGGCTGACCGGCGAGGAAGAACCAGCGCAGGGCGTCGGCACCGTACTTGTCGAAGATTTCTGCCGGCTCACGGTAAGTCCGCTTGCGCGTCGACATCTTCGCGCCGTCCTCGCCGAGCATGTGGCCGAGCACGATGCAGGTCTTGAAGGGGTGCGGGTAGGGACGGGCCGTGGGGGCGGTCAGTGCGGCGGGCCCCGACTCGTCGGCCGGTTCGCCGAACAACAGCGTGCTGATCGCCAACTGGCTGTAAAACCAGCCGCGGGTCTGGTCGATCGCCTCCGAAATGAAGTCGGCGGGAAACTGGGCCGCGAACTCGTCTTGGCCGGCATGCGGCCAGCCCCACTGGGCGAAGGGCATCGCACCTGAGTCGAACCAGCAGTCGATCACCTCCGGAACCCGCCGCATCCGCGCCCCCGGCACGAAGGGCGACTCGTAGGTCACGGCGTCGATGTACGGCTTGTGCACGGCGAGATCGTCGCACAGGGCGGGGTTCGCCGCCTTGGCGCGGGAAAAGACCTCGGTGCCCGTGACGCCCGGCTTGGCGAGGAGCGCCGCGTAGGAATGAACAGCTTCCATTCGCCCGCTCGTCTCGCACTTCCAGATCGGCAGCGGTGTGCCCCAATAGCGTTCGCGGGACAGGGCCCAGTCGACGTTCGTCGCGAGAAAGTTGCCGAACCGGCCCTGCTTGATGTGTTCCGGCAGCCAGTCGATGCGGGCGTTGTTGGCGAGCATCTGCTCCCGGTAGCGGCTCGTGCGGATGAACCAGCTGTGCCGCGGATATTGGATGAGCGGATCGTTCTCCGCCCGCCAGCAGAAGGGGTAGTCGTGGAGGTACTGCTCCTGGTGGACCAGCAGGTTGCGGGACCGCAGGTCGCGGGTGACGTCGCGGTCGCAGTCCTTGACGAACCGGCCGCTGCCCAGCGGGAAGGCGTCGGTGAACGTGCCGTCGGGGGCGACGGGATTGAGGAGCGTCGGCCCGGCGCCGGCAACGAACCGCGCCTGCTCGGCGACGAGAACGCCGTAGTCCACCTCGCCGAAAGCCGGCGCCACGTGGACGATGCCCGTGCCGGAATCGGTGGTCACGAAGTCGGCGGCCACGACCCGCCAGGCGACGGCCTCGCGGCCACCGGCCGCGAGCGAGGCAGTGGCGGGAGGGCCGGCCGGCCGGAACGTGTCGAAGGGGGGCAGGTAGGAGCGACCGACGAGGGCCGTGCCAGGCATCCGGTCGATGACCGCGAATGTTTTCTTCGCGCGTTCGCCCAGCATCGCGGCGAGCGGCTCGGCGACGATGTACTCGCGGTCTTCGGCAGCCGAGTCGCGGAGCACGACGTAGTCGAGGTCGGCTTTCACGGCGGCGAACTGGTTGGCGGGAAGCGTCCACGGCGTCGTCGTCCAGGCCACCAGGCTGCGGTTCGTGGCCTGGCCGCATTCGTCGACGAGCGGAAAGGCGACGTACACGCTCGGGTCCGCCACCTCGCGGTAGCCCTGGCCCACCTCGCCGCTGGACAGCGCCGTGCCCCCCTGTGCCCACCACCACACGATCTTGTGCCCCTGGTAGAGCAAGCCGCGATCGAAGAGCTCGGCCAGCGCCCACCAGACGCTCTCCACGTACGTGCGCTGGTAAGTGACGTAGGCGGCGGAGAGATCGATCCAGAATCCGATCCGCTCGGTGAGCGTCTCCCACTCCTTCATGTACCGCCAGACGCTCTCCTGGCACTTGTGGATGAACGGCTCCACGCCGTAGGCCTCGATCTCCGCCTTGGAATGGATGCCGAGCTCCTTGCAGACCTCGACCTCGACCGGCAAACCGTGGGTGTCCCAGCCCGCCTTGCGCTCACAGTACTGCCCGCGCATCGTCCGGTAGCGCGGGTAGAGGTCCTTGATCGTCCGGGTCAGGCAGTGGCCGGGATGGGGCATGCCGTTGGCCGTCGGCGGCCCTTCGTAGAACACGAACCGGGGTGCGCCGCAACGACGCTCCAGCGACTTGGCATACGTGCCCCGAGTCCGCCAGAATTTCGCGATGGCGGCTTCGAGGGCGGGGAAGTCGGGTTTGCCGCGGACGGGTTCGAACATCGGGTACGTGTTGGGTGGCGGTCGGTCCGGTGCCGAAGGAATGATCGTACACGCGGCGGCGGCAGGGAGAACGGGGGGGGCGGCCGCAGCCCGGCAGGATCTCAGCCGGTGAGTTCGACGGTGCGGCCCGTCTTGAAGGCCTCGTCCGCCGCCAGCACGATCCGCAGGCTGTTGACCGCGTCGGCCATGTGGTCGCCGAGGTCGCGATCGTGCAGGATCGCGTCGAGAAAGAACTGCTGCTCCAGCATGCACAGGCCGTCGTGGTCCGGCTCGCCCGAGCAGTCGATGTACTCGTCCTTGCGGGCGAACGAGCCGTCGGGGGCGAGGTCGGCATGGTGCACCCGGAGCAGCGCGGCCTTGGTGTGGGCCTCGACGTCGTCGCTGGAGGCGTCTCCCTCCTTGACGCCCGTGATGCTCACGCAGCCCTTGGGGCCGACGACGTCCTTCACGAAGTAGGCGACGTCGCTCATCATCGGGCCCCAGCCCGCCTCGTACCAGCCGACCGAGCCGTCGGCGAACGTGACCTGGAGGTTGCCGTAGTTGTACATGCCGGGCACAAGTTCCTCCGTCAGCCGGGCACCGATCGCGCTGACGCGGACGGGCCGCGACCGTGTCATCTGGCACATCACGTCCACGTAGTGCACGCCGCAGTCGACGATCGGGGACATCGACTGCATCAGCGCCTTGTGCGTCTTCCACATGTCCCCCGATGCCTGCTGGTTGAGGTTCATGCGCATCACCAGCGGCCGGCCCAGTGTCCGCGCGGTCTCGATGAACTTCTTCCAAGTCGGATGGACCCGGAGGATGTAGCCGACGACGAGTTTCTTTCCCGCCTGGCGTGCGGCGGCGACGACCTCCTCGGCCTCCTTCACCGTCACGGCAACCGGCTTTTCGAGGAACACGTGGCAGCCGGCGGCGAAGGCCTGCCTGGCGTAGTCGGCGTGGGTGTCGGGATAGGTGTTGATCGAGACCGCGTCGGGCCGCGTGGCAGCCAACGCCGAGGCGAAGTCGGCGAACTGCGGAGATTCGGCGGCCACCGCGTCGAGGAGCTCGCGTCGCGACTTTTCACCGCGAGCGACGACGCCCACGATCTCGAACTCGGGAAGGGCGTGGTAGGCCTTGGCGTGAGACTTCCCCATGTGGCCGCAGCCGACGACGAGGATCCGGATCGGCCTGCTCATGGCGGGTCACTCCTCAGGGACGAACGTGGGCGGCGAGGGCCGCGGTGATCAGGGCGTGAAGCTTTGGTTCCGCGGAGCGGGCGACGGCGAGGATCTTCTCGACCGTCGCCACTTCCAGCGCGTCGGGGAGGCACATGTCGGTGATCACCGAAATAA
>JBKDUV010000145.1:0-7371 GCA_046339335.1 Planctomycetia bacterium
GTGCCCCCTCGGGCAGCGGCCGCCCGGCGGTCGGGATGCCGAGCCGATAGAGTTCTTCGCGGACGCGCCGATATCCGGCGAAGCTGTCCGGGTAGCACCACAGCGTCACGGTCGTGTCCGGCTTGACGCCGGCGAGCACGCGGCGGAAGCGTGACGACGACTCCAGCGCCTCGTCCACCGTCTCCCCCGCCGTTGGCGCGACCGGCTGCACGACCCACTCGCGCGACGTCGTGAGCATCTGGCCGCGGGCCTGGTCGATCCGCACGTCGATCACGAGCTCGAGCATGAAGCCCTGCTCGGGGCCGACCCGCTGCGGCCGCGACACGAGATCGTCGAGCCGCCGCTGGTTCCGTTCCACGTGCGACTTGGCCCGCTCGAAGAGCTCCTCGAGCGGGATGTAGGCTATTCGCCCGCCGGCGATCCGGAAATGGAGTTCGTCGCCGTGGACGGTGCGCCCGATCGGCGTCGGGTAGGCGAGCAGCTCGCGGGTGGTGGCGGGACGATGCGCGAGCCCGTCGAGTTCAATGGTGCAGCGCTCGATCTCCTCGGCAATGCGTTGACGGCGCACCTCGGCGTCGGCGGCGGCCGCCCGCGCCGCATCGACGCCCCGCTTCCGCTCCTCGACCACGTGCTTCGCCGCGGCGACGGCGGTCGCCAGCTGCAGCCGCACGTCGCCGACGTGGGCCGCCGTCAGGGCCAAGGTCCTGGCCTGGGCCTGCAGTTGTTCGATCTCACTCTCCGTCGAATCGACCGTGTGCTGGTGGAGGGCGTCTTCGCCGTCGATCTCGCCCGCGGCGGCCGGCGGGGCGGGGCGGGGCGCCAGGACGATCTGCCGGACGCGGGCCCCGACGACCATCACGAGGATGATCAGGATGCCGACGATGTTCGTGACGACGTCGAGAAACGAGTCCTGCCCGGCGGAACTCGTCTCCTCCGGCCTGGGGCGTGCCATCGGCGGATCTCCGTGCTCTTCGGTCGGCCAGTGTGGTGTCGGTCAGCGTTGCAGTCCGAGTGCGCCCGTACGTTCGACGGGGGGCAGCTTCTCGAAACGGTTTCGTGGCTCGGAACGGCGCGTGTCGAGTCCGCTGTCGGCGAGGAGTCGCTCCAGTTCTTCGCGTCGCCCTTCTCCCTCCACGGCTGCCGAGAGGATCAGTTCCGGCTTCCAGTACATCCGATCCCCCGCGATTCCCCAGCCGGCCACCTTGGCATGGATCGCGGCCACGAGCGGATCGACCGCGAACACGGTCGCCCCCGGGCACGGTATCCGGGCTTCGATGCGCCGGCCGCCATCGTCGAGAAGTTGCAGATCCTGCGCGGTGCAGACGACGCGGATCGGCCGCCGCAAGGGCACGGGACGATCGGCGCTGGCGAGGCTCGCCCAGTTGCTGCCGCGCTGACCCGCCAGCGACATCGTCGCCGATCCGCCCGACGCGCCGCCGGCGGATGCTGACGCGGCCGAAGCGCCAAGCCCCGCTGGGCCTTGCATGCTGCCACCGCCCCCGCCGGTGCCGGCAGACTGCGACGACTGTCCGGAACTCGCACCACCCGTCGCTCCGGCAACGTCCGCGCCGGTGCCGGCGCCAGCGGCAGTCATGCTCGCCGCGGTCCCGCTTGAGCCGGAAGGCCCGTTGCCCCCGCGTGCGTTCCCGGCCGTCGGATCGCTGCGTTCTGCCGCGGTCCCGTCCGCTGCCGCGGTCTGGCCGCCGGCGGCGTCCGGCCCGCCTTCGGCGGCGCCGGAGTAGAAGCGGGACGGACCGGCGTACCGGCCACCATGACCGTTTTCACCCTGTCCTCCCGGCGCCTGTCCTCCCGGCGGAACGCCGCTGCCAGCATCGGCCGCGCCGCCCGTTCCCTGGCCGCCCAGGCCGTCACCACCGCCAGCGGCATTGCCACCCGGTCGGCCGCGCAGTGGATCGGCCCCCGCACCGGCCAGCGTCGATCCGTCGGCGGATTGTCGGCTGGATCGCCCCTGCGGCGAAAATCCGCGGCCTGGAGCCGCGCCAGCGGCCTGTGCCGCCTGCTCCTCTGTCCAATCGAACCGCGACCGATCGCCGAGGACGCTCGGCCCGCCGGCGGCGACGACGCCGCCACGGGTCGTCGCGGCACGAAACTGCTGCGTGGGCCGCGCGGGCCGCTGGCGCCGCACCTCTCCCAGCCAGGCAATCCGTCGGCGCGACTCGTCGACGGCTCGCTGCTCCGCCTGGGCGAGCAGCGGATCGGCCGGTGGAAACTGGAGCGTCCAGTCCTCGTCGATGAACTGGTAGCCGAACTCGCTGCCCCACGACTGGATAGACTCGCGTGCCGCGTAGTAGGCCATCACGCCGGACGGGCGCACGAGCAGCAGCGGGTAGGGCTGGGCGGCGGGATCACCGGAATCGCCCGTGTGCGTGGCGAGGTGCTCGCGGGCGGCCCGCAGGCCGCTGGCCAGCGGCTTGCCCGGCCCGGGCGGCCCCTCGAAGTCGGCGGGCCCGAGCCGAATCCCTTCCGGCTGCAGGTAGACGCCGTCGAGCGAGCACTCGATGTAGAGCGGCCGGCGGTGCGTGCCGTGGACGCCCTCGTAGGGAACGACGGCGTAGGCCGGCGGCTTGGCGGCCGCGTCCTTTCGCGCCTTGTCGAGCGACTCCTTGGCGGAGGCGAGCCGGGCCGCGAGTTTTTCCTCGTCGTCCGCGGACCGATCACCGGTCACCTCGGCGGCGAGCGCTGCGGCGACGCGTTCCAAATCGGCCAGTTCGTCGGCTAGCCGGCGCGAGTGGTCCTCGGCACCGGCGAGCCGCAGCCGCTCGCGGGCGAGGTCGGCAGCCGTCCGCTCGCGCACGTCCCGCAACTGCTCCAGCCGCCACGCCAGCTCGTCCCGCGCGAGCGTGAGTTCCTCCTGACGCCGACGCACGGCGGCCTCGTCCACGATCCGGTCGGCATCGCGGGCCGACCTGCTGAAGAGCACGAGGAGGACGAGGAGCGACCCCATCGTGCAGAGCAGCACGGCCAAGAAGGGAAACAGCGAGACCGTCGGCCCTTCGGCCGGGCGCGGGCGACTCATGCGGCCTTTCCGACGCGACGGGTGGACCGCAGGTCGACGTGCCGTTCGTCGGCGGAGCCGGCCCGCACGGCAAGCAGCTGCACGGCGGCCGCCAGCGTGGCGAGGGCCTCCTCGAACCGGCCGGCCGAGGCGAGCGTGCCGAGGTTGGCATCGAGCGACCGCTCCAGGGCGGCGAGGTCGCGGGTCGCGCCGACGACCTCGCCGAGCATCCGTGTCTGGTCGTCGAGGACCTGCTGGTGCCGCTCGAGTCCGCGAACCGCCGCGGCGAGCGTCTCCGCCGCGTCGGTCCAACGCTGCTCGCGGCGCGATGCGTGCTCGTCATGCACGCGGGCCAGCGCCTCGCCCCAACGCCCCAGGCTGGCGTCGAGCGACTCGGCGAGCGTGTTCCGGAGGGTCGCGGCGGCATTGCCCAGGGCCTGCTCGAGACCGGCCGCCGCCGTTCGTTCGAGGGATTTCCAGGCCTGTTCCTGGGCCTCGAGCAGCCGCGAACTGCCCCGCGACAGCGACTCGCCGAGTTTCGCGACCGCGAGCACGGTGCCATCAGCGCCGGCGAGCGACTGAAAGCGGCCCGCGAGTTGTTCCCAGGCCGCCCGATCGACGGCGGACAACAAGCCCTGCTCGTAGCGATCGATGAGGAACTGGAGGAACATCAGCACCATCGACAGGCCAAGCGCGGTCGCCGTCGTGTCGAAGGCCGTGCCCAGACCGGCGACGACCCCGGAGATGTTCTCCAGTTGCGTGGGGGAGAGGCAGGCGATGGCGACGGTGATCCCGATCACTGTGCCGAGAAATCCCATGATCGGAATCGCCCAGATGACGAACCGCACCAGGCCGTAGCCCTGCGCGGCCCGGGCGGCGTCGAGATCGGAGAGATACTTGACGTGATCCTCGAGGCCGTCGGCGGACCCGGTGCGGACGACGAGATCGACCGCCTCCCGCAGCCGCGCCGGCAGGTAGCCGCGGGTCTCCTCCGCGGCCGGCAGTCGGTCGAGCAGCGCGGCAGCCTCCGCCGGATCCTGGCCTCCGGGAGGAATCGCGCCGAGCGTGCAACCGCCCAGCGTGCGCCGCTGCCTGGCGATGTCACCGGCCTTGAGGGCGAGCGCCGCAAGGCCGACGCAGAACATCGCCACCTCGACGTATTCCACCCAGTGGCCGGCGAGATAGCGGACGACCGTCGGATCCTTGACGATGCCGCCGTGAATGAGCGCGAAGAAGGCGAAAGCCAGGGCACCGCCCCAGAGCAGGGGCGACCGCAGCAGGGCGGCCGACAGGCCGTTCATGTTCGACACCGGTTGAATCCTCCAGCAGCAGGCGGCCACGGGCCACCGACCAGCCAATGGCGACGACGCACCGACCGTGACACCACCGCAATCATCGGTAGGCCTTGCCCAGGCGATTCAATCCAAACCGCCCGAATGGAGAAAGATCGACTTGCACGCGGCAGACTGGGAGAGCTCGGCGAGACAGGCTGGTCGCGCCGGCCTTGCGACGCCGCGGGGGAAAGCCTACGGATAGATCAGCTGGGGGCCCCGGGCGACCCACGATGAGGAGAGCATCGCCAACCATGTGCGTTCCGAACGTTTCAGCCGGCGGCGGCCGCGGCTCGCGATGGCCGAGATGGCGTCGTTTCGCCGCCGTCGCCTGCGGGGGCGTGTGCTGCTTCGTGGTCTGGCTCGCTGCCGGCAGCCGCCCTGCGGCCGGGCAGCGGCCGGCACTTCCCGCGGGCGGGGGACAACTCATCGTCTCGACGAGCCCGTTGGCCGACGCCCGTCAGCTGGTCGTGGTGGTCGATACGGCAACCAGGCACGCAGCCGTCTACACCGTCGACCAGGAGGGGACGATCGCGTTGAAGAGCGCCCGCGACCTGACCTGGGACCTGATGGTCGGCGAGTTCAACGCCCAGGAACCGAAGCCGGGCGCGATCCGCAAACTCCTCGAGGCATCTCCGCCCCCCCGCTGACGGCGTCAACCGCCTGCCTGCGCGGATATGGCCCGAACATGCCGACACGGCCGTGGGCGGGGGACATTTTCGGGCTTGCGGGTCGCACGGGCTGCACGATCCCTGGCGTCCGGCCGTAGAATACGAGTGGGCGTTCCGACGACAAATGAGGTGATCGGAAGGCCCGATCCCCGGGGATGAGCCATGGCCGGACGATTCGTGTCGCGGGAGGAAGCCGCCCGCAGGCGGGGCGTGACCGTCGAGGCGGTTAATCGCCTCGTCGACCGCAAGAAGCAGTTCCCGATGCGGGACGGCGCGACCGTCAAGTTCCGCACCGAGGACGTGGAGCGGCTCGCCGAGGACGTGGGCGTCGACCAATCGGCGTCGGATGATCTGTCGCTCGACCTGGATCTGTCCGGGCAGGCTGCAGCGCCGGCGGCCGCCCTGGACGACATCGTGCTGGGCGAACCGATCGAGGAGATCGATTTCGCGATCGGAGAAGAGTCTGCCGACGCAGGGGCCGCGGAGCAGACCATGGTGCGCAGCGATCCGGCACCGAGCCCGCCCTCGAGCCCCTCGCTGCCGGCCACTGCCAGCGTGTTCGACGACCTCGGTGGCGATGGCGACGCGGAGCTGTCGCTCGAGCCGGTCGACTCGATCGTCGGCGCGTCGTCACCATCGCTGTCCGGTCAGTCGCGGCCTCCCTCGACCGGTGTCGGCCCGGCCATCGGGGATTCAATAGCGATCAATCTCTCGGGCGTGTCGGGAAAGTCATCCAGCCAGGTCGGGTCGGACGCCGGACTGTCCGCCAACGACGCGACGATCATGCTCTCCGGGGCGATCGACAGCGGACTCTCGCTGGAGGGGGACGGAGCCGACGTGTCGTCCGGTGAGGCCTCCGTGATCTATCCAGCCGAGGCGAGCGGGGCATTCGGCGGAGACGAGTTCATCCTCGGCGGGGACGCGACTGAAGAGGAAAGCGCGTCGGTCGTCATCCCCACCGAGGACACCGGGGATTCCAGTTTCTTCGGCGCGGCGATGGAAGGAGAGGGCTCTCAATTCACGGCCGCGGGCTCGTCCGCGGACAGTGCCTCGGTGATCCTCGGGGCGACCCCTGAGTTCACGGTCGAAACGCCGTTCAGCGGCCTGCAGATCACCGGCCTCGTCTGCTGCTCGCTGCTGCTGCTCTGCGGCGGGTTCGTGGTCTTCGACCTCATCCGCACGATCGGATCGACCGAGGGCCCGATGCTTGCCAACCCGCTTCTCGATCGGATCGCTGAATCGTTCGGTTGGCGGTAGTCGGCACGCGATTGCTGCCTGTGCGCGTGGGGACTAGAATCGTATTGGTAGCGGCGGCCGGCCCCGTGACAGACGGTCCCCCCCTGGCCCCACCAGCCGTTGCCGCCCTCCCCATGAACACGTGCCTCGCCTGCCGCCGATGTCGGGTGGCGACCGTCGTCGCCGCGGCGCTCGCCTTGGCCGGTTGTGGCGACGCACAGGCGATCCGCCCTGGTGACATCCGCACCTACACGACGGCGAAGGCGCCGCCTCCAATCACGCCGGCCGCGGCCTCTCCGGTCCGCTACGAGGTGCCGGACGGCTGGCAGGATCTGGGCGGCGGCGGCATGCGGCTCACGACGCTGACGATCGGCTCCCCGGAATCCGGCCTGGAGGTCACGCTCAGCCGGGCCCGCGGCGCCGTCCGCGACAACGTCATCCGCTGGCAGAAGCAGCTCGTCGGCGAGGCCGACGCCACGGCCGTCGCGGCGGCGGCCGACCGGGCAATCGCGGCCGCGGAAACCGTCGACGTCGCCGGTACGCCGGCGACCATCGTCCTGCTCGACGCCGCGGGCTTTCCGGACGCCAAGGGGGTCGAGGGGCAGGTGATGCTGGCTGCGATCATCCCTGGTGGAGCCGACTCGCTGTTCGTCAAGTTCCGCGGCAGTGCCGACGTGGCCGCGCGGGAGAAGGACAATTTCAACCGCTTCGTCGCCTCGCTCCGCTGGAAGTGATCCGATACCGGCATCCGGAGGCCTTTGCCATGTCCGCAGGAAGTCTGCCGTTCGACCGAGGAATCGGCGCGGATGTCCCCCGGCCGCGCGGGCGGGTCGCCGTCGGCAGTTCGCCGGCCTGGATGGTTCTCCAGGCCCTCGGCTCGCTGAAGATCACCGTGGTCATGTTCCTGGCCGCGGTGTTCCTCCTGTTCATCGGCACGCTCGTCCAGGACGAGAAGAACCTGCCCGACGTGAAGGCCGAGTATTTCAACAGTTGGGTCGCGATCGTCAGACTCGCCGACTTCCTCCCGGTGACGGTCTTCCAGGACGCGGGCTGGCGGAAGATTCCCGGCTGGTTCCCCTTTCCGGGAGGCGGCACGATCGGGCTCGTGCTCCTCGTC
>JBKDUV010000146.1:0-3024 GCA_046339335.1 Planctomycetia bacterium
GCATCGCCCGACCCTCCCTTCGGGATCGGCACCAATGCGAAAAACCTTCGCGGCCGGAGGCCGCGACTCAAGCGGCATGGAGCCGCACGGTGTTCCCTTACGCCTTGCCCTCGCGATTCCAGTTCACGCTGAACCAAGACACCGGCAGGTGGAGGCGTTTCGGGCCGAGACGGACGGTCACTTCGGCCGCTGGCTGCGTGGCATCGCCCGCAACAAGGCGCATGAGGCACACCGGGCCTCCGGTCGGGGCCGGGTGGTGGCCGACAGCCGGATCATCGAAGGGATGGAAGACGTCTTCGGCCGGCTCGACGCCCACATCGGCGGCGACGAGGCATGGGAGGAGACGATGCGGCGCCGCGTGCGGGAGTGCGTCGGCCGGCTCACGGCGCGGCTGCAAACGGCCGTGCTCCGGGTGTACCACGACGGCCTGAACCTCGGCGCCGCGGCGACCGCCGAAGGAGCGTCGTACGCGGCCTTCGCCCAGCGGCTGTCGCGGGCCCGCGAACTGGTCCGCCAGTGCCTCGAACAGCGGTCCGGGGAGAAGGCATGAGCAACGAACACAGTGGCGAGCGTGTTGAGCCGAGCGGCAACGACGACCGGTCGCTCCGCGACCACGGCCGGCACCTGGCGATGGACAGCCTGCTCGACATGGCGATGGCGGGTTTGGCCAGTCCGGCCACGCGGCCGTCACGGCGCGTGCCGGCCTGGGCCGTGCCCGCGGCGGTCGCGGCGACGGTGCTCCTGGCGGTCGCGGCGGCCGGGTATCTCGCGATTCGCCCGGCAGGCGGGCCGGACAAAGCGGCGCCGCCGATCGTGCTCGCGGGGGGCTGGCGGATCGCGGGGACGGGTGCGGCCGCGTTCCGCGTGCTTGGGCCCGACGCGATCCGGCTGGAGCGGGGCGAACTCTACGTGGAGTCCACGGGGGAGGGGCCCGCGGCCGATCCGCTCTCGATCGAGACGCCGACCGGCCGCGTGACCGGGCAGGCCGCGAGGTTTTACGTCGGCTGCCATGCCGACGACGCTGTTCGAACTGACCGAGTTGTCCGAGATGGAAAAAACCCTGGAAGTGGAAAGGAACGACCGATGACGACGACGATGCTGACGCGGGTGCTGGTCCTGGCGGGCATGGTGACGCTGGCGAACGTGCATGGCGCGGCGACCGGCCGGGCCGACGACCTGCTCGTGGCCACACGAGACGCGGCACCGGAACGGCATGCCGTGGCGGCGAACGCGGATTTCGCGGTCGATCTCTATGCGCAACTGGCCAAGGAGAACCCGGAGAAAAACCTGTTCTTCTCGCCGTACTCGATGGCGTCGGCCCTGGCGATGACGGCCGAAGGGGCGCGGGGGGAGACGGCGGCCGAAATGGGGAAGGCGCTCCGCTTTCCCGAGGCGGCTCGGCGGATCGGCGCCGACGCGCAACTCCTTCCCTGGAACACGAGCCTGATCCACACCGGGATGGCGAAACTCAACGAGCGGTTTCAGTCGAAGGCCGACACGCCCTACGAGATCAACGTCGCCAACGCGCTGTACGGCGAGAAGACGTTTCCGTTTTCGCCCGACTACGTGGCGACGATCGGCAAGTTTTACGGCTCCGGCGCCGTCGTCCCGGTGGACTTTAGGAATGCACCCGAGCCGTCTCGGCTGAAGATCAACGCCTGGGCCGAGGAAAAAACCCGCGGCCGGATCAAGGATGTCGTGCCCAAGGGTGCGGTCACATCCGCCACCCGGCTCGCCCTCCTGAACGCGATCTATTTCAAGGGTGACTGGGCCGTACAGTTCGATGCCACGCGCACGAAGCAGGAAGACTTTCACGCGGCAGGCGGTGCGACGATCGGCGTGCAGATGATGCAGAACCCGACGCTTGCAGGCGGCCGGTACGGCGCCTTCAAGGCCGACGGCACGCCGTTCAGGACGCCGCAGACGATTTCCGGGAATGAAAACCCGGCAATGCTCTATCCGGGAAAGGGAGGTTTTCAGATCGCGGAGCTGCCCTACAAGGGGAAAGAACTGTCGATGGTGGTCATCGTGCCGCAGGATGCCGACGGTCTGGCCGCGGTCGAAAAGCAGGTGACGACCACCAGCCTGCAGGCTTGGCTGGGGGCCCTGGAAGCTCGCGACATCGACATGGCGCTGCCGAAGTTCCGGATCGAGACGGATTACGAGATGAAAGACCCACTCGAGGCTCTGGGCATGCGGCGGGCGTTCATGGGCGGCGCCGAGTTCGACGGCCTCGTCGCGGCCGGTTCCGCGGGACTCTCCATCTCCGGCGTCTTCCACAAGGCGTTCGTGGAAGTGACGGAGAAAGGGACCGAGGCGGCGGCGGCGACGGCGGTGTTCACGGCCTTGTTAGACGCTAAGCCTGGCTACGTCCCGTTCACCCCCGCCATCCGCGCAGACCGGCCGTTCCTGTTCGCGATCCGCGACGTGAAGACGGGCACGCTTTTGTTCCTCGGCCGGATGACCGATCCGACCGGCACCGCCGTGCCGGTCAAATAGGAGAGGAAATGCGGTGCGGGAAGCGTGCCGGCACCACATCGCAATGCTGTGGCTGATCGGCCGGTGGAGGTGGCTGGCAGGGTGCGTTTCCAGCGCAGATGTTTGACCGTCAGTCCGGCCCGTTTCTTGGCGGCGACAAACAGATCGTCAGGCAACTCGCTCATGGTCTTCATGCAAGACCCGTGCTCCCATACCCAGATTTGGTGGCTGGCACCTTTTCATCCTTTTCATCGGCCGCGGCGGCCGGGGCGGTAGCCGACGCTGCCGTTGTCGCGGGCCTTCCGAGCCTTGCGGCCGGCGGCTCGACCCCCCGCCTGTCCGCCGGGACCGCCGCGGATGTGGTCGCCGGACGTCGCCTCGTTGATCGCCCGGTTCGCGTCGGCTCGCTTCCTGTCGAGCGCCTCCCGCGGCGGCCGGTCGGGAATCAGGCAGTCGCAGCCGGAGCCGATCAGGTCCTGCCGGCCCGCCTGCTCCAACGCCCGGCGGACTTCGAACCAGTTCTCCGGCTTGAAGAACTGGAGCAGG
>JBKDUV010000147.1:0-3390 GCA_046339335.1 Planctomycetia bacterium
GCCTACTGGCGACTGCTGTTCCACGCCCAACTCGACGCCCGGCTGGCCGGCCTCGATGCCGCCGCCCGCGAACGGATCGCCACGGCGATTCCTCCCGATCTGCTCGCCGAGGCCCGTCTCGTGCTCGAGCAGGAACTGGCGGTCGGCCGCGATGCTGGCGACGCCGAGGTTCGCGCCGAGTTCGTGGCCACGTTCCTGGAACTCCGCGGCTTCGATCCGCATGCCGTCGCCGACTGGTTCCCGTCGATCGGCGATGCGGATGCCGTCGCCGACGCGGTCGGCCCGGAGGTCGATGCCGGCGACCTCTTCACCACCACACGGCCGGTCGGAGTCGGTGGCGGCGTTGATCCCGCCGGGCCGGGCGCCGTTTCCGACGTTGCGGCACCGGTCGCGGCACCCGTCGGGCTGCCGGCATGGTGGCCGAGGCCGTCTGCTGCATTCATGCGACGCGGCGCGGACCGGGCGGCGGCCCGCGGCAACATCGTCCGGGCACTGCTCGACGAGTTCCGCGGCGCGCATGCCGGCTCGGAACCGCGAACCGACCGCGTCGCGGCGCTTGCGCGGCGGATCGGCCGCGGGGCAGGCTGCGGCACGGAGCGGCTTTCCGACTGGGAAGGGTTCATCCGCCGGCTCGTCATCGCCAGCGGCGGCTCCGGCTGGACGGCCCAGGCGCGGCTGCTCTTCGACCTGCAGAAGCTGTGCGTTGACGCGGAACGCGAGAGCCATGCAACGCGGCTCGTCTCTTGGCTCGCGAGCGGCGGGAGGCGGCCGCTCACGAAGCCGCTCCCCTGCCACCGTCTGCTCGCGATCCATCGGCATGCCGTCAAGGCCTCTGCCAGGGTTGCCAGCCTCGGGCCGGAGGCCCGGGGGGGCGACGGGCCTGACCTGCTCGCCGACGCGGTGTCCGCCACCGGTCGCGCGGCCCGCTCTTTCCTGCAGCCCCGTGTCGAGGCTGCGATCCACGGCGCCGGACTCGTGCCCGGCTGCCTCGTCGAGGAGGGAGCCTTCGACACGCTCGTGGACGAACTGCTCGACGGCATGCTGGACCGTGGCTTCATCTCCTTCGGCGACCTGCGGGACGCCGTGTCGCGGAACCAGCTCAAACTTCCCGACCTCGCCGGCATCGGTGAATGGCTGGGGGGTGACCAGCTGCTGCGGGCCGATCGGGCCCTGGCTGCCACGCTCGACGGCGCCTACCGGCCCGCACCGGCCTATCTGGCGGTGCTGCAGCGGCTCAGCGCGCCGTTTTTCGGCGTCGGCGCGGGGCGGCTGCTGACCACGCACCTCCTGCTCCCCTTCGGCGCGGCGTGGATTCTGCTGCGCGGCGTGGAGCACGTCGTCGAGCCGCTGAGCGAATATTCGCTGGGCGAGACCTGGCACCTGTACACGACGGGACGGATGCTCGCCATCGGCCTGCTGCTCTGGTGCCTGATCCACCTGCCGCCGGTCCGCGTCGCCCTGCGGGGAGCGGTGCGGGTGGCCGGCGCGGCGCTGTACGAACTCGCGGTCGGTCTTCCGGCCCGGCTCCTGCGCCTGCCGGCCGTGGCCGCAGTGCTGGCGAGCCTGCCCGTGACCTGGTTTCGCCGCCACCTCGCCGGCCCGCTCTTTGTCACCGCTGCGGCCTGGCTCTGCCTGCCGCACCATGGTGGGCCGGTCTCTCGCGGCACGCCCTGGGTGCCGCCGGTCCTGTTCGCGATCACCACGGCCCTGCTCAATTCCCGCGTCGGGCGGCTCGCGCAGGAACGGGTGGTGGAGGGCGTCGGACGGGCCGTGCACCAGTTTCACTTGCACGTGCTCACCGGGCTCCTGGCCTGGGTCATCGACCTGTTTCGACGCGCCGTCGATGCCGTGGAGGGGACCCTGTACGCGGTGGACGAGCAGCTCCGCTTCCGCTCCGGCGAGTCGCGGCTGGCGCTGGCGGTGAAGTCGGTGCTGGCGGCGATCTGGTCGGTGGTCGATGCCGGCGTCCGGTTCTGCGTCACGCTGCTCATCGAGCCGCAGCTCAACCCGATCAAGCATTTTCCGGTGGTCACGGTGTCGCACAAGCTGCTCGTGCCGATGATTCCCATGGTCGCCGGTCAGCTTGTGGCCACGACCGGCATGGAGAAGGGGCTGGCACTCACGGCCGTGACGTTCGTCTCGACGTGCATCCCCGGCGTGTTCGGGTTCCTCGCCTGGGAGCTCAAGGAGAACTGGCGGCTGTATGCCGCGAATCGGGCGGCCAGCCTGCGGCCGGTGCAGGTCGGGCCGCACGGCGAGACCGTCCGGCGGCTGCTTCTCCCCGGCTTTCATTCGGGCACGATCCCCAAGCTGTTCGCCAAGCTGCGTCGCAGCCGCGGGGCGTCGCCCGGCGCCGCGCAGCGGCGGGCCGCGGTGGCGGAGCATCACCTCCACGAACTGGAGGTGGAGGTGAGCGAGTTCGTCGAGCACGAGTGCCTCGGTCTGGTGCGCCGGGCCGCCGGCTTCGACGGCGTGACGCTGCGGGTCGCCGCCGTGGATCTGGGCGTCAACCGGATCGGGGTCGCGGTGGCGGCGGACGCCCTCGGCCCGGAGCCGCTGGAGATCGAGTTCGTCCGCCGGGATGGGGAGATCGTGTCGCTTGTCCATGCCGTGGGCTGGCTTGCAGCACTGGAACCGCCGCGGCAGGCGGCCGTCCGGCTCGCGATCGCCGGCCTGCATCGGCTGGCGGGCGCCGACCGGGCCAGCGCGGCCTTCGTCAATCCGGTTCTGGCCCCGGTGGCGGAATCGCAGGAGCGGCCGCAGACCGGCGGCGACGTGCTCGCCCCGGTCACGCCGCTGGCGTGGGCGACGTGGCGGGACGCCTGGGACGCGGCCGCCGGGAAGTCGGCCTGAACAGCGGGCCCGGTGACGTGACGATGCCCCGCCCGTGGTCGGCATCCAGGACGAGCGACGTTTCGCGCGTGCTACAGCGTCGGCACGAAGGGTCGATGCAACTCGAATAACCCGCGACCATGCCCCGAGACAAACAGTGGATTACCTGTGCCTGCTGTGGGTACAAGACGGTTACCGTCGACTTCGATACTTGCAGCATCTGCCGCTGGACTTGCTACTTCGAGCAGGAATGCGGCCCCGATATTCCGGGTTTCGGCAATGGAAGGTTAACCCTCCGGGTCCTTCCGGGAGGTTCGTGGGTCAGGAGCCAAGAAGGGGGTGTTCCTGCCATGTCGCCGGGCTGTGGAAGCAAGCGCAGGCATGGATGCCGAAGCGCAGCGGACATGCAGTGAGCGGAGGGCCGGAGGCCCGCAGAGAACGGCGTGCGTTGGACATGGATGAATGACAGAAGGTGAGAGTCCTTTATGGGGCCTGTTGGAGGCAACCAGAAGCCGGAGGCAGCTGCACGAGGTCGAGACTGGCATTGCACAGTCGAGA
>JBKDUV010000148.1:0-10104 GCA_046339335.1 Planctomycetia bacterium
GTGTTCGACAACGTCTCCCAGATGATCGACGTCGGCGTCCTCGCCCGGCTCGAGGCCGACGCGGACGCGGCCGTCGCGACGGCCTACGAGACCGCCCCACGCCGCCTCGACGCCACGATCGACCGCCTGTTCGCGTCGGCAGCCTGGCCGCCCGCTGCCGACGTCGGTCCCCGGGGCGAGCCCCGCGGCCTCGCCACGGGGACCGCCCGCTCGGCCTTCGGCCGGGAGGCGTTCCTCGCGGCGGTGGAACGCGCGATCGAGTACATCCGGGCGGGAGACGTGTTTCAGGTCGTGCTCAGCCGGCGGCTGGAGGTGCCGTTCTCGGGAGCGCCACTCGAGCTCTACCGCACGCTGCGGGTCGTGAATCCCAGCCCGTTCATGTTCTACCTGCGGACGCCCGCCTGCACGCTGGTGGGCAGTTCGCCGGAGATCATGGTGCGGTGCATGGACGGCACCGTCACCGTCCGCCCGCTCGCGGGCACCCGGCGCCGCGGCGGCACGCCGGAGGAGGACCGGCGGCTGGCCGCCGAACTGCTCGCCGACCCCAAGGAGCGGGCCGAACACGTGATGCTCATCGACCTCGGCCGCAACGACGTCGGCCGCGTCGCCGCGATCGGTTCCGTGAATCTCTCCGACGTGATGTCGATCGAACGGTACAGCCACGTCATGCACCTCACCAGCAACGTGACCGGCCGGCTCGCCGCGGGGCTGACGGCGTTCGACGCCCTGCGGGCCTGCCTGCCGGCGGGCACGGTGTCGGGAGCCCCGAAAATCCGGGCGATGGAGATCATCGACGAACTGGAGCCGGTGCGCCGCGGCCCGTACGCGGGCGCCGTCGGCTACGTCGACTTCGGAGGCTCGATGGACACCTGCATCGCCCTGCGCACGGTCTTGGTCGCGGGGGGAAAGGCCTACGTCCAGTCGGGCGCGGGCATCGTGGCCGACAGCGACCCGGAGAGCGAATTCGAGGAGACGGTCAACAAGGCGAAGGGGATGCTCGTGGCGATCGAGATGACGGCGGCCCGGCTGGCGGAGCAGGATGGCGAGGCCGCCCCGGGGGGGCCGTCACCGCAGGCCGGGCGATGATCCGCTGGGAGCGACTGCGGGTCGACCGCGGCGGAGTGGTGGTCGGAGACGGCGTGTCGCTCGAACTGTCCGCCGGCCGGGGCCTGGCACTGATCGGCGCGAGCGGCGCGGGAAAAAGCACGCTGCTCGCCACGACGGCGACCGCCATGCCGATCCACTCCGGAGACGTCGTCGTCGCCGGCCAGTCCGTCCGCCATGCGGCCGCCGCCGTCCGCAGGCTGGTCGGGTACGTACCCGATCGGTTGCCCGAACTGCCCGACCTGTGTGTCGGAGAGTTTCTCGAACTGTTCGCCACCGCAGCCGGGCTCAAGGGGGCCGCGTTGCGGACGGCGATCGGCCGGGGACTGACCATGGCCGATCTCGGCAGTCGGGCCGACGATCCGCTCGACGCACTGCCGCCGGGCCCGGCGAAGCGGCTGCTCGTCGCCCGCGCCGTCCTTCACGATCCGCAGGTGCTGCTGCTCGATGACCCTTTCGGTGGCCTCGACCCGCACGAGCGCGCCGACCTGGAGCGGCTGCTGGAGGACGCGTTGCTCATGGGCCGCACCATCCTGGCGGCGATGGACGACGCCGTCGTCCCCCCGCTGTTCACCGACCTGGCGGTGCTCCGTGACGGGCGGGTCGTGGCCCACGGCACCGCGGAGCCAGCCTCCTTCGCCGCCGGCCGCACCTGGTCACGAACGCTCGTCTGCCCGGGCCGGGCAGCGGAGGCGGTCCGACTGCTCGCTCCGGTCGCCGTGGATCCGCGGGCGGTCGACGCCGACACGGTCGTCTGCGGACACGACCCCGCCGACGGCCCCTTCGCCGCATTCGTGGCGCGGCTCGTCGCCGCCGGCATCGGTGTCGAGCGTGCCGACTTCACGACGCCCTGGACCGTGCAACTGCTGGGGACGTCGGGCCGCTGACACCGCCCCGCAGATCGGCGGGCTGGACGGCATGGCGACCGACCGCGGGCCCGTCCCCGGATGCCTGTGGTGGCATGGAAAAGAAGACAATGGTATCATTCCGAGATGACAAGAAGTATCACGCCCCGGAGGCCTGGTCCTCGGCCGGCTGGTCGGCGGCCGGCCACAGCGCCGGCCTCCGGTCGGTTCGTTCTCCGGCTCGACACACGTCTCCATGACGCGTTGCGGAGGGATGCTCGGAGTGCCGGCGTCTCACTCAACGACTGGTGCAGTCGCACGCTTGCCGCGCCGGGCGCGGGTGGGCTCGATGATGCGGGCGTCGTCATGGCGATCCGTTCGTGGCTCGGCGACGATCTCGAAGGCGTGGTGCTGTACGGTTCGTTCGCCCGGGGCGAGCAAGGAACCGCTTCGGACATCGACCTGCTCGCGGTGGTGAGGCCGGACAAGCCGATCACTCGTGGGCTGTACCGGGAGTGGGAAGGGAGAGCGGCGGCATGGAACGGCCGCGCGATCGACCTCCATGTCGTGCATCTCCCGACGGCTGGCGACCGCGTGTCTGGGAGTTGGGCCGAGGCCGCCGTCTGCGGCATCGTGCTCTACGACCGCAGCATGGCGGTCTCGCGGCGGCTGACCGGCATTCGGGAACGCATCGCCGCCGGCAGGCTGGTGCGCCGCCTGGCCCAGGGCCAGCCCTATTGGATCGACGAGGATGCCGATGCGCAGTCCTGACTTGGGAGCCGATTACATCCGCCGGGCGACGGCGCGGCTGGCGGCGGTCGATGCACTCTTCGCCGCCCAGAGCTGGGCGGACGTCGTGCGGGAGTCGCAGGAGGTCGTCGAACTGGCGCTCAAGGGCCTGCTGCGCGTCGCCGGCATCGAGCCGCCGCGGATCCACGACGTGTCTGAGGTTCTCGCCGCGGAGCGATCGAGGCTGCCCCAGTCCGTTCAGCCGCACGTCGAGGCGTTGGCGGCGGGGTCGCGGACGCTCCGCCGCGACCGCGAACTGGCGTTTTACGGCGCGGAGGACCTGACGCCGTCCGGGTTCTACACCCGGCAGGACGCGATGGCGGCCCGGGACATCGCCCGCAAGACCGTCGCCGCGGTGAAGCCGCTCGTCCCGGCCGGAGCATGAGGGACATCGGGCTGGACCGTCAGGCCGCCTCGCTCCAGGCGCGACGAACCTCGGCGAGCCCTTCGACGCACAGGTCGTACTCGTGGCTGAGCCGCTCCAGGAGCGCCCGCTCCGCGGCGGCCTCCTCCGGCTCGAGCGTGCTCGCCAGCCAGTAGGCCCGCTTGCCCGCCTCGCGATAGACCGTCACCTGGTCGGCTCCGGCCGGATGCGGAAACCGCTGCAGCGCCTCCGGATAGACGCCACTCCAAAAGAGCGTGTAGTCGCCGATCTGCCGGTATTCCTCCACGGCCTCCTCGGCAGCCGCATGCCGGCGCACGGTCATGAGCACGTCCGCGCTCTCGGCCGCCTCCTCGCGGCCCACGCCCGGGAGCGTCGCCACCCGGTCGTGCCGCAGGAACCGCACCAGCAGCAGCGACACGTAGTCGACCAGGGCGGGGTCGACCACCCCGAGCCGGCCGTAGAAGGCGTACTCCGTCAGGCCGCGGAAGAAACGATCGACGTCGGCGGGGTCTCGGGGGGAGAACATGGCTCAGCCTCGCTGGGGGCACGCCTCCTTCTGATACGCACCTTTATAGGCTTCGGTTCCGGTGCCCGGCCACCTGAAAATTGTTCCCCAGGCGACGCGAGACCACGAACCTTGGCGGCCGTGGGGCGGAAATCGCCTGACCGCCCGTGTCGTCACCGTTCATCCGGCCCCGGGAGCCGCGGCTGGCTTGCCGGGTCCTCGGCCGGCGTGCCGTCCGGTTCCTCGATCAACTCCAGTTGCCCGATTGGGGGGAGATGAATGTCCGACTTCCGCAGCAGCGCACGGAGCGTCTTGGGGGAGATTCTCTTGAGATTGAGAAGGGCGAGCCGTCCCTGTCGCTTGGCCAACGCCTCGGCGATGGCCACGGAGTCGGGAGACTCGAAGGCGACGATGCCGGGGAGTTGGCCGTCCACGTTCTCGTTGGCAGCGATCGCCGTCGCAATACCCGGAGACAACCTGACCAGGCCGCCTAAGGCCAGCCTTCTGCCCTTGAATGCCGCGATCATCGTGGCTGCTTCATCATCGACTGTGGACAGACTGGTGAGAAACAAGGAGTAGCCCTTGAACTCGAAAAGTGCCTTGGCGGCGTCGGCGTCGAGCCTGCTGAGACCGCGAAGCAACAGGTCCAGGTCTCGGCCCGCGAAGTCCGCGAGTGCCCCGGCAGTTTCGGCGTCCAGGCTGGACACTCCATTGAGGTACAACGTTCCCTTGTACGTCGCGAGTATCGCAGCCGTCGCCGCGTCGATCCTCGTCAGGCCGTTGAGGTGCAGACGCCTGCCCCTGGACGCCGCAAGCGCCCGGGCCGTGGCGGTGTCCAGCCAGGTCAGGCCGTTGAGGTACAGTTCGTGGGGCCTGCCTCCCGTGAGCGCCGTGGCGATGTCGACGTCGAGTGCGGTCACTCCGTTCAGAAGCATCGAATGACCCGTGAACGCGGCGATCGCTTCGGCGGTGCCCGCGTCGAGCGCGGTCAGGCCGTTGAGCCACAGATGCGTTTTCGACGGATAGGCAGCCACGAGTTCGCGCGCCTGCGCCGCCGTCAGGCTGTCGATCGCGTAAATGTTCGGAGCCGACCCATCACCGGCCCGTGCGGGCGCCGGGCCGAGCGACAGCCAGGCTGTGGAGAATCCAAGGACAACCCACGTCGACCAGCGAGCCGTCATTGCCTGCCTCCTATCTGAAACCGCGGAAACACGCATCTTCCGCCGCATCATGGTGTTCGCAGCGAATGGGGGCCCGGATGCACCCCCAGGCAGACCGCCCGGCACGTGCAGAGGTCCCGAGGACAGCCGGCAGGCGGCTGCTCAGGACCGGACGGCGGCCACGAGGCGGGCCACGAACCGCTCCACCTCGGACTGGAGATCCGCCGTCGGCCGGCCGGCCGCGCCGTCGAGGAGCCTCACCAGTGCCGACCCCACGATCACGCCGTCGGCCACCTCCGCCACCTGCCGGGCCTGCTCGGGCCCCGAGATCCCGAAGCCGACCATGATCGGCACGTCGGTCTTCGTCCGCAGCCACTGCACCCGCTCGATCAGCCCAGCAGGTAGTTCCGTGCGGGCACCGGTCACGCCCGCCACAGACACGCAGTACAAAAACCCCGTCGAGCGGGCGGCGATCTGCTCGGCCCGCTCAGGCGGCGTCGTCGGCGTCACCAGTCGCACGAGCGCGAGGCCGGCCGCGCGGCAGGCACGGTCAAGCTCGTCCGATTCCTCGAGCGGCAGGTCGGGGACGACGAATCCGGCCAGGCCGGCAGCCACCGCATCAGCCACGAACCGGCCGATGCCGCGCCGGTAGATGACGGCATAACTTCCCATCGCCACCAGCGGCATCGCGACCGTGGCCGCCGCCTGCTTTGCCGCGCCGAACACGCCGTCGAGCGTGATCCCGGCGTGCAGTGCGCGCGTGTAGGAGGCCTGGATCACCGGACCGTCGGCGATCGGGTCGCTGTAGGGCACGCCCAGTTCGCAGAGCGACCCGCCGGCCCGGTCGATCGCCTCGAGCACGGCCACGGTCGTGGCGACGTCGGGATCGCCGACGGTCACGAACGGCGCGACGGCCTTGCGGCCGGCGGCCCGATTGGCGGCGAACATCGCGGCGAGCCGGGCGACGCCGCTCTCCGCGGCGACCGATGGGGCGTGCATGCGTCAGCTCCTGCCGCCGTCGGCGGCCAGCCCGCGCAGCCGGGCGATCTCCGCCGCATCCTTGTCGCCCCGGCCGGAGAGGCAGACGACGATGATCTCGTCGGTCGGGCGCGTCGCCGCCTCACGCACCGCCCAGGCAAGCGCGTGGGCGGTTTCCAGCGCCGGGAGAATCCCCTCACGGCGGGCGACGAGATCGAAGGCGTCGAGGGCCTCGGCGTCGGTGACGTTCGTGTATTCCACGCGGCCGAGGTCGCGCCAAAACGCGTGCTCGGGCCCGACGCCGGGGTAGTCGAGGCCGGCGGAGACGGAATGCACGTCCGCCGTCTGCCCATCGGCGTCCTGGAGCACGTAACTGAGACTGCCGTGAAGGATGCCAGGACTGCCGAAGCTCAGGCTCGCGGCATGTTCGCCGGGACTGCCCGACCGTCCTCCGGCCTCGACGCCAACCAGCCGCACGCCTTCATGATCGACGAACGGATGGAACATCCCCGCGGCATTGCTGCCGCCGCCGACGCAGGCCACCACCGCCTCGGGAAGCCGGCCGAACTGTCGCCGGCATTGCTCCACGGTCTCACGGCCGATCACGGCCTGGAAGTCCCGAACGATCCGCGGGAAGGGATGCGGCCCGACCACAGAGCCGATGATGTAGTGCGTCGTCTCGACGGAGCCCATCCAGTCACGCATCGCCTCGTTGATCGCATCGGGGAGCGTGCGCGAGCCGCTTTCCACGGGCCGTACCTCGGCCCCCATGAGCCGCCTGTTGCGGACATTCGGGGCCTGCCGGCGGACGTCCTCGGCGCCCATGTAGACGACGCACTCGAGGCCGAACCGGGCACAGGCCGTGGCGGTGGCCACGCCATGCTGCCCGGCACCGGTCTCGGCGATGATCCGACGCTTTCCCATGCGGATCGCCAGCAGTCCCTGGCCGAGCGTGTTGTTGATCTTGTGGGCGCCGGTGTGGTTGAGGTCCTCGCGCTTGAGGTAGATCCGGGCGCCGCCGGCGTACTCGGTGAGCCGCGCGGCGAAGAGCAGGGGGGTGGGACGGCCGACGAAGGCGGAAAGCAGGCCGTCGAGTTCCTCGGCGAACGACGGATCGGCGGTCGCCTCCGCATAGGCCTGTTCGAGCTGGTCGAGGGCCGCGGAGAGCGTCTCGGGGACGTAGCGGCCGCCGAACTGCCCGAATCGGCCGAGGGCGTCGGGAACGAGCGAGAGCTGGGGAGGGGTCACGAACTGGATGCTGCCTGGGCCGAGTTACGAGCTTCGCCCGCGGCGTCCGGCGGAAGCCGGTTCTCAGCGGACCGTTCGATTGTAGCCTGTCGCGGGCCTGCTACCATCGACTTCGGTGACACGCGGACGCGGCCGCCGGGAGCACACGCACACGCGATGCCCGAACTGCCCGAAGTCGAGACGATGCGACGCGGGATCGGCTTCCTCGTCGGCCGGCGCATCGCCCGAGCCGAGTTTCCCCGGGGATCCGTGCGGCCGATCCTCGTCGAGCCGCGGCCGGCGACGGTGATCCGAAAAATCGTCGGCGCGACCATCGAACGCGTCGACCGCCGCGGCAAGCGCATCCTCATCGGCATCGCCACGGCCGCGGGCGGGCCGCGGTGCTGGCTGGTCGTCGAACCGCGAATGACCGGCCGGTTCGTGACGACCGCGCCCCCCACGCCCGGCCACGTGCGGCTCGTGCTCGGGCTGGCCGCGCGGCCCGGCGCCGCCGCCGCGACCGTGATGTTCTGGGATCTTCGTGGCCTGGGCACGATCCGGCTCGTCGATGACTGCGGACTCGAGAGGCTCTGCGGACCGGAGAAGCTCGGCCCCGACGGGCTCACGGTGACGGCGGCCGACCTCGTCGCATGCCTTGGCGGCTCGCGCCGCGCGGTGAAGGTCGCGCTTCTCGATCAGCGGGCCGTCGCCGGCATCGGCAACATCTATGCCGCCGAGATCCTCTTTCGCGCCGGCATCGACCCACGCAGCCCGTGCCGGCGGCTCGGTGCGGCCGCGTGGGACCGCATCGCCGCGGAGACGCGGCGCGTGCTCGCCGCCGCGGTTCGCTGCGAAGGCTCGTCGATCGGCGACGAAACCTACAAAACCGCCGACGACCGGCCGGGACGGTTTCAGCGGCAGCATCGCGTCTACGGCCGTACGGGCGAGGCATGCACCGGCTGCGGCGGCGCGGTGCAGCGCATCGTCCAGGCCCAGCGTTCGACGTTCTTCTGCCCGCACTGCCAGCGCCATCCGGGCTGCGGCCGCCCGCGCCGCCCACAGTTGCCCGCCACCCGTCGCATGGCGTAGCCTGCATGGAATCGTTTTCCGAAAGGTGATCGTCCACCGAAGGATGCCCGATGAGCACCAATCACTCGAGTCATGCCCCCCACGGACTCTCCCGGCGTCGCCTGCTCACGTCCACGGCAGCCGCGGCAGGCGGCCTAACGCTGGCCGCGGTCGGTCGCCCCGGAATGGCTGAACCGATACCGGCGGCCGCCACGCCGTCGGCCGAGACGCTCGCCGCCCGGCTCCATGCGTCCCTCGCACCACGGCAGCGGGAAAAGATCTGCTTCCCCTGGGACTACAAGCATCCCAAGTTCGGCCTGCTCCGCACCCGCATCGGCAACAACTGGAACGCGACCGAGCCCGAGGTGGCGAGCGACTTTTTCACCAAGGATCAACGGCGGCTGATCCGCGAGATCTTCGAATCGCTCATCGAGCCCGACTGGCACGCCCGCTTCGACAAGCAGCTCGAGGACGATGCCGGAGGCTTCGGTCAGAGCCAGTCGATCGCCCTGATCGGCGAGCCCGGTGCCGGCGGCAGGTTCCAGTTCCTGCTCACCGGTCGGCACATGACGCTGCGGTGCGACGGCGACGCGGCCGACCACGTCGCCTTCGGCGGACCGATCTTCTACGGGCACGATGCAGGGAGCTTCAAAGAGGGGCCGAACCACGAGGGGAACGTGTTCTGGCCGCAGGCGGTCGCCGCCAATCGCGTGTACGCGATGCTCGACGGAAAGCAGCAGTCCAAGGCGCTGGTCGACACGCTGCCGGCCGAGAACGCGGTCGCGTTTCGCGGGCCCGACGGCCCGCTCCCCGGCATTCCGCTCGCCGACCTTGCGGCCGACCAGCGGGCCGAGGTCGAGAAGGTCCTCGCCATCCTGCTCGAGCCCTTCCGCACCGCTGATCGCGACGAGGTCCGTGGCTGCCTGGCCAGGCAGGGGGGACTCGACCGCTGCCGGCTCGCGTTCTACAAACAGGGGGACATCGGCAACGACAAGGTTTGGGACTGCTGGCGGCTGGAAGGGCCGGCCTTCGTCTGGTACTTCCGCGGCACGCCGCACGTTCACGTGTGGGTGAACGTCGCCGACTCGCCCGAGATCGCGACCAATGCCTGACGGCGCCGGCCACGCGGCCGATTGCTGCATCATCGGTAGCGGGATCATCGCCCTGTCGATCGCACGTGAACTCGCCACCCGAGGCCTGCGGGTCCGTGTGCTGGCCAGGGGTGCGGCTCGCGACACGGCCTCCTGGGCGGCGGTCGGAATCTTTCCACCGGCGCCGCGTCATCCCGGCGCACCCCCCAACGCAGCCCTCACGGCCTGGAGCGACGACCTGCACCGGGCATGGGCAGATGAGCTTCGTGCCGAGACCGGCATCGACAACGGCCTGCGTCGCTGCGGCGGCCTGCACCTGGCGGTCACGGACGCGGATCTTGCCCGGCTGCGGAATGCGGCCGACGACTGGCGGGGCAAGGGAGCGGAGTGCACCGTGCTCGGCCCGGCAGACGTTGCGGCCTGCGAGCCGGCCCTCCGCGCCGCCGTCGAGCGGGGCCGGATCGGTGGCGGGATGTTCCTGCCCGACGAGCAGCGGATCCGGCCGCCGCGGCACCTGCGGGCGTTGGAGCAGTCGTGTCTCGCCCGCGGCGTGACGATCACCCGCGGTGCCGAGGCGCGTGCATTCGTGCGCCGCGGCGGACGGGTCGAGGCGGTGATCGCCGACGTCGAGGGGCGTGACGACCGCGTGGCGGCCGACACGTTCGTCCTCGCCGCCGGTGCCTGGACGGGGGGCCTGGCCGCGGGCCTCGGCGTGACCTGCGAAACGCGGCCGATTCGCGGGCAGATCGTCCTGCTCGATCTGCCGCGTCAGGTGCTGACGCGGGTCGTCAATCACGGACTCGACTATCTCGTTCCGCGTGAGGACGGAAAACTGCTCGTCGGCTCGACGATCGAGGATGCGGGCTTCCAGGCGGTGACGACGCCCGAGGCCGTCGCCAGACTGCGGCATCTGGCCCGCGACCTGGTCGGTCCCGTCGCCGACCGGCCGCCA
>JBKDUV010000149.1:0-8116 GCA_046339335.1 Planctomycetia bacterium
GTCGAACCCGCCCCTACGCGTGGCACTCCGCCCACGTGTCCCCCGCATGGGCCGAGACGTCGAGCGGCACCGAGAACACGAGCGCACCCCGCATCTCCTCGACGAGGATCGCGGTCGCCGCCGCCACCTCCACCGGCGGGCATTCGAGGAGCAGCTCATCGTGAATCTGTAGCACAAGCGCCGCCTGCAGGCCGGCCGCCGCCAGCCGGCGGTGGACGCGGAGCATCGCCAGCTTGATGAGGTCGGCCGCCGAGCCCTGCACGACGGTGTTCACCGCCGTCCGCTCCGGCAGCGTGAGCGCAAACCCTCCCGCCGCGGCCCGGCGCCGGTCGCGGTCGCGGACGCCGACGATCGCCCGGCGCCGGCCGAGGATCGTGGTCACGTGGCCGTCCCGCCGGCAGCGGTCGAGGACGTCGTCCATGAATGCCGCGGCGCCGGCGAACGTGCGGAAGTAGGCGGCGATGAACTCCGTCGCCTCCTCCTGCGGAATGCCAAGGGCCTTCGCCAGCCCAAAGCCGCTCTGGCCATAGAGGATGCCGAAGTTCACCGCCTTCGCCGTCCGGCGCATCGCCGATGTGACATCGGCCGGGGCGACGTGAAATACGGCGGCCGCCGTCCGCGCATGGATGTCCTCGCCGGCGGCGAAGGCCGACTTCATCACTTCGTCGCCGGAGAGGTGGGCGAGGATTCTGAGTTCGACCTGCGAGTAGTCGGCGGCCACGAACCGCCAGCCGGCCACGCCGGGCAAGAAGGCGGCGCGGATCTGCTGCCCCTCCGCCGTGCGGATCGGGATGTTTTGCCGATTCGGGTCGCTGGAGCTCAGCCGGCCGGTGGCGGTGACCGTCTGGTTGAACGACGTGTGGATCCGGCCCGTCGTCGCGTTGACGAGCGCGGGGAGGGCGTCGACGTAGGTGCTCTTGAGCTTGGCGAACTTGCGGTGCTCGAGGAGTTTTGCCGGGAGCGGATGGAGCGGGGCGAGCTCCTCGAGGACGTCGGCGTCGGTGCTCGGGCCGGTCTTCGTCCGCTTCACGACCGGCAGCCCTAGATCGGTAAACAGCACGGCCCGGACCTGCACCGGTGAGGCAAGGGAAAACGGCCGGCCGGCGAGCGCCTGCACCTCGCGCTCGAGCTCGGCGAGCCGGACCGCGTAGTCGGCCGAGAGCGCGGCAAGCGCGGCGGCGTCGATCCGCACGCCGCGGCATTCCATGTCGGCGAGGACGCCGGCGAGCGGCAGTTCGACGTCGCGATACAGCGGCTCGAGGCCCGCGGCGGCGAGCCGGGCCGGCAGCAGGTCGGCGAGTTCGCGAACGACGGCGCAGTGGCGGGCGGCATCGGCGGGATCGGTCGGCCGGTCGAGGCCGGCCGGCGCGGCGATGGCCGCGTCGTCGGCAGAAAGAACATCGTGCCGCACGGCCGTCTCCACGAGGCCGAGGTTACGCTCACCGGCCTCGAGCAGATAGGCGGCCAGCATGGTGTCGAAGCCGGCCCCGCCGAGTTGCAGTCCGGCGGCGCGGATCGCCACCTCCTGCGCCTTGAGGTCGTGCCCCTGCTTGGGCACGGCCGCGTCGGCGAGCAGGTCGCGGAGGCCGGGGCTCGCGGCAAGCCGCGAGGCATCGGCCCAGAGCGTGAGGCCATCCGCCGCCAGCGCGATGCCCAGCGGCGGTGCCATGCTCGAGCCGGCGGGATCGCGGGCCACGCAGACGACGACCGGCGGCGCGGCCCGCAGCCGGGCGATGGCCGCGGCGATCTGCGGCTCGTCGGTCGCGATCACGAGTTCTCCCGCCGGGGCGGCCGCCGCGTCGAGCGACGTGCCCGGCGCCGGCTCGTCGTCGCCGTCGAGATCGAAGAGCGTGCCGGGAGCGCGACGCGGCTTCGCCGGCGCAGGCTTCGTCGCCGCTGCCACACCGGCCTCGCCGGCCGCCTGTCGTGGCGACGACCCGGCCGCTCCCTTCACCTTGGCGAGCAGGCTGCGGAACCCGAGTTCGCGGAGGAAGTCGGCGAGTCGCGTGGCATCGGGCTGATGGAGGAGCCCGGCCTGCCAGGGAATGTCGAGCAGCACGCCGGTGTCGAGCCGGATCAGCTCACGGCCGGCGCGGGCAGTGTCGGCGTGCGCGGTGAGATTCTCGCGCCGCTTCGTCCCGCTGACGGAGTCGATGTGGGCGAGGATCGCGTCGAGCGTGCCGTGCTGCTGCAACAGCTCACCGGCGATTTTTGGGCCGATGCCGGGGACGCCGGGGACGTTGTCCACGGCATCCCCCACGAGCGACAGGAAATCGACCACCTGGCCGGGCGCGATGCCCCACTCGGCCCGCAGTTCGGCCGCGCCGAAGGGAAGATTGGTCCGCAGGTTGTAGAGCCGGACATGGTCGCCGAGCAGCTGCCGGGCATCCTTGTCGGAGGTGGCGATGATGCAGTCGCCGCCGCGGGCGACCGTCCGCGTCGCCAGCGTGGCAAGGAGATCGTCGGCCTCGAAGCCCGCGCGTTCGAGGCAGGGAATGCCCATCACGTCGAGGAGCCGGCGGATGAGCGGGATCTGCGGCACGAGGTCGGCCGGCATGTCGGGACGGTTGGCCTTGTAGGCGGCGAATTTTTCGTGGCGAAACGTCGGCCCCGGCGCGTCGATCGCGCAAAACAGGTACCCGGGCCGGCGGTTGTCGATGATGTCGAGCAGGTCGCGGGTGAAGCCGAACACGGCCGACACGGGCGTGCCGTCGGGCGCCGCCATCTCGGGCAGGGCATGAAACAACTGGTAAATCCGCGACAGCGTGTCGATCGCCCACACCGTCCTGCCCTGCAGGTCGGGCTCGGCGGCGGAAGCAGCGGGTGCGGCAAAAGTCTCGTTCATGCCAGCCGCAGCATAGCCAAACCGGCGGGACGCGGGCCAAAAGACGGTGCGGGCATCGAGAGCCGCACCGTCGCCGCAGCGGCCGTCAGCCGAGTTCGCGCGCGATCTTCAGGCCGAGGCAGACGAGCATCCCAAGGACGCCGAGCACGACGAGCACGTCCCGATACGGGCGGGGATCGAACGCGGATCGCGTCTCCAGTCCCTGACAATAGCAGGCGCACCAGGCGCAGACGAGGAAGCCGTCGATGCCGTATTGGCCGCGCCACCGCCGCGTCAGCAGGCGGAACTCCATGCCGGTCAGGAACACGATGGCCACGTAGCCGGCGATGAGCGACAGGAATGCCAGGTGACGTGTCATGGATTGCCGCAGCCGGTCAGTCCCCTGCCGGCGGCTCGTACTCGAAGTCCTTCCACTTCATAGCCCGGCGGAAGGGCTCGATCCGCAGCACGACCTCGCCGTTCTGGAAGATCCGCACCGTGCCGCTCGTCTCGCTCACCGCCACGGCCACGCTCTTCGTCCGCCGGGTGATCGCCGCCGCCGCCCAGTGCCGGGCGCCGAGCCCCTTGGCGACCGAGACGTTCTCCGCCGAGGCGTCGATGTACCGGGCCGCCGCCTCGACCGTGCCGTCTGAGCCGACGATGAACGCGCCGTCGAGTTGGGCGATCTCCTTGATCCCCTCCCGGACCCGTGGGTCCGTCAGTCGTCGTTCCGAGCGGCTGTAGCCGCGGACCGGGTCGAAGCCCGTCGAGTGGCTCGACTGCATCACCTTGCGGGCGTCGCCGACCACGAACAGCGTGCCGACCGGCTTTCCCTCGCGCCCCTCGCGGCCGATCTCCACCGCCAGATCGACGACGATCTTGAGGGTCTCCAGCGGGACCTTCGTCTCCAGGTTGCGCAGGTCGCGGCTCGTCAATTGGCCGAGATGCTCCTCCAGCCGAAGAACGCTCACGGAGTCGATCGTGCCCGCCTCGAAGCCGCTGTAGACGGCGACGACACGGGCTTCGGGGGGAATCGTCTCGGCGGCGACGAACTCCAGCAGCGCCTGGGCGAGCCGCTCGTGGACCGGCAGGCCGGCAACGTCGAGGACGATCGTCCGCAGGCCGTGATCGGTGGCGCCGGCGAGCACGCTCTCCTCGTCGGCCGCGACGAGGACGGTACCGCTGCCGGCCTGGTGGCGGATCCGCTCCCAGTCGAGCCGTTGATCGACGAGCAGGAGCAACGCCTCGGCCGCCGTCGCCTCGACCAGCCGGGCGGCGTTGTCGATCAACGACGCGAGCTGCGGGGAAAGTTCGGCCGGGGTCATGGGTCCGCTCCATGGCGCGGATCCCGCACGGCACCGGACGCCGCGCGCCCTGCCGCACGGCCAGATGGGCCGCGGCCGCGGGACTCCGCGGGCCAAGGGTACGCCGGAGGCCGCGGTCGATCAAGGACGGTTGCCCGAGGACGGATGCTCAGCGCCGCTTGCCGCGCTGGCCGCCTGCCTCGGGCCGCGTGGCGACCGATGCCGCCGGCGCGGCCTTCATCGGGCCGTTGAAGGCCGCGATGCCGCCGGGCAGCACCGTGCCCCAGGCCCGCTCCTGGTAGATCGTCAGCGCGTGCAACGCGTGGCCGAGCGGTCCGAGTTTCCACTCCCGGGAGGGCTCGCGGGCCAGCGCGTTCACGAGGAACTCCGTGGCCGCCACCACCCGCGGCTCGTAGAGCCGCTCCTGGTCGAGCGAGCCCACCAGCCACTCGAGGATGTGCCCGGTGGTCTGGATCTTGCGGTCGACGTCGTCGTCCCGGTCGGCCGGGTACTTGAACCACTCCGTGCTGAACGAGCCGTCGCGGTTCTGCAGCTTGCCGAGGGCGAAGTTCTGATAGTCGCGGACGTACTTGTCGGCCCGCAGGTAGGCGCCGTCGAGCTGCCCGGTGGCCCGCAGCCGCCGCTGGCAGCCGTAGGCAAGCCCGAAGAGCCGGTGCGTGCCGCCGCACGGCGCCCCGCGGATCGGCTGCTCGATCTCCTCCTCGACCAGTTTTTCAAGCGTCCAGGCGACGCCGTCACGGCTTCGCCACTCGGAATCGGACGGCAGGTAATGAGCGAGGGCGATGAGGGCGAACGTCAGTTCCGTGCCCGCCTTGCACGAAAGTTTTTCCTCCTCGATCAGGTCGGCGACGGTGAACTGCTTGGACTGGATGCGAACCGGCGAATCGGCAGCCACGCGACACTGGGCGAGGATGGCCAGGTACTGCGCCGAGTGCCCCTGGACGCCAATTCCCTTCTGGGCCGTCAGCCGCTCGCCGGAGGCGGCCAACATCACCTGTCCCCTGCAGCGTCCCCCCATGTTCGACCAGCCGATGGCGTTCACGAGGTCACCCCCCGGACCACCGACCCGGATCTGCGTCGGGATGCCGAAGGCAATGAAGCCGTGCATCACCTCCCAGGGCGTGTGCTGCGCGGTATTGAGCGGCCGCCGCTGATAGACGGCGAGCGTCTGGGCGATGCGCGAGCGGAGCCGCTCGAACCGCTGCGTGCGGGGCGCCGGCTTGCCCGTCGGCTGGAGCTGGGTGACGACGACCGGCGGCGTCTGCCTGCGGCTGGAGGGGGACGGAGCGACCACGACGGCCGCCGGCGAAGGGGCAACCGGCTTGCTCGGCGCGTACCGCGGGTTGACGGCATCGGCTGCCACCTTGCGGGCGACGGTGCCGAGGCCGGAGCCGAAAGCCACCGTCTCCGGCCAGGTCGGAAGCCGCGCCGGCGCGGCAGGCGGCCGCGACGGAGAGACGGCGGGATTCTTTCCCGCCTGCACCGTGGCCGGCAGGGATGCGATCTTCGTCGATCGAGCCACCTCGGCGGCCGTCGGCGGCACCGGCGCGGGAATGAACTCCTTCGGTTCCTGGTCGCGATCGCGGCCCATCAGGCTGTCGAAGAACCGGACCGGGCCGGGCCGGGTCCGACTGCCCGCCGCCTCGACGGATGACGTCATCCGCTGCACTGCTGCCAGCACCACCACGGCGAGCAGCGCGGCCGTGGCCACCCTTCTCCCTCTTCGCGCGAGGTCGTGGGAGCGTCGACACGGGTGCGGACCATCGGCCGCCTCTGGCTGCGA
Source organism: Planctomycetia bacterium (assembly GCA_046339335.1). Classification (GTDB taxonomy): domain Bacteria; phylum Planctomycetota; class Planctomycetia; order Pirellulales; family UBA1268; genus QWPN01. The sequence goes on from JBKDUV010000149.1 coordinate 5,933, forward strand.
AGTGTGGGGCATTGGCATGGACAGTGGTGGCGGAACCGAAGGTGCTGTGGAGGGGGTATCGGCAGGCCGCTGCCGCGGATCGTGACCTGCCGGACGGTCGCCAGCAGGTCCCATCAGGTTGCCCGGACATCACAGCCGCCAAAGTCTGACAGCCATCCCCCGCGTCGCCGGGCAACCCGCCGGCGACGTGAGGCCGAAACCGCGGTCCATTCTCCGACGCGTGTTCGCGGCCTCAAAAGAGCTTGCGAAACGCCTCGGCGATCGACCACGGTTCGTCAGCATCACCTGGATCCGCCGCCCAGGCCCGCCATTTATTGACATCGTCACCGAGATCCCGGCCGCTGACCTTTTTCAAGGCCGCGACGGCCCGGTACTGCACCGCCGGATCAGGATCCTCGAGTGCCCGTGCCAGGACCGGCACGGCGGCGGCGTTCTGCAAGTCGCCCAGTTCCCGCAACGCCCGCAGTCGGACGTCGAGGTCCTGATCAGCGTGGTACCGGGCCGCGAGCATCTGCACGGCCTCCGGCCCGCCCCGTTGCCGCCAGGCGCCGCAGGCAGCCGTCCGCACCCTCGGCTCCGGATCCTCGAGGCCTCCCCGGCAGATCGCGGCCGCGGCGGGGGTGTCGAACTCGGCCGCCGTCTCCACGATCCGGGCCCGCACCCGCGGATCATGCTCCTCGAGCACCCGTGAGGCCAGGCTGCGGGTGAACTCGGCTTGTTGGTGCGCGGGCCCGGCCTTGGCGGCCTTGGCCTCGACGGCCAGGGAACTCATCCGCTGGTCGGCGGTCGTGCCATACGCCGCCTGCTCGCGGGCGATCTTTTTCTGGTCGCGGAACGGGGCCCAGGCCGGTGCCCAGGATTGCGGCAACGACGCGCAGCCAACGATCGCGCAGCAGCACAGTGGGAGCAAAACGCGGTCGGTGAGCCGCCGCGAACACGGCCATGAAAACGCGTGTCGGTGCATCGACTGATTCACGTGGGACGATCGGTTGGGGGAGCGGACGTGCTGCGAGTAAATAGCGTTGCCGGGGCACGCCGACCAGCCCAGTAGCCGACCTCGCGGGTCGTCGCAAACCGCCCCGTCTGCCAAATTCAGGGTTCCCCTCGCGACTTCTCCTCCGTGCCCCGCGCGGCGAAGATTGAAGCATGCGGCACCTGCCTGTCCCCCGAGCCCCCCGAGCCATGCCCCGCTTGCGAAGCCGACGTCTGCCCGTGATGCACCTGACATCCCGGCTGCTTCTGGCAGTCGGGCTCGTCGCGGCGGCCGGTCAACTCAGCGGCGCAGGCCGGGCGACTGCCGAGCCGGATGCGTTCGCCCGAGTCGAGATCCGCGACGACAAGGGCCGGCGGGAAATCGACGGCCGCATCGTGATCGAGGCGGCGGATGGCGGTCTGCTCCTCGAGCTGCCCGACCAACGGTGGGAACTGTTTGCTCCCGGAAGCGTCGTGTCGCGGCATCCACTCCCCGGCGACCAGCCGCGCGAATCGCCGCGGGATCTCGGGCGGCGCGTGCTCGCCGAACTGCCTCCGGGCTTCGACCTGCACCTCACCCGGCACTACGTCGTCTGTTTCAACACGTCGCGCGATTACGCCAAGTGGGTCGCCAGCCTCTTCGAACGGCTCCACGAGGCGTTCTCGAACACGTGGAAAACCGCCGGCCTCGACGTCGCGTCGCCGGACCATCCGCTGATCGTGGTCATCTTCGCCGACCGCAAGGACTACGAGACGTTCGCGACGCGGGACGTGGGCCCGGCTGCCGATCGCGTCGTCGGCTACTACAACCTGGCCAGCAACCGCGTGACGACGTTCGACCTGACCGGCAGCGACCTCCTCGCGCGCAGATTCGGCGGCCGCCCCCCGGGACGCGCGGGAACGGAGATCCTCGCCAGCCCGGAAGCCGCCGGTCTCGTCGCGACGGTCGTGCACGAGGCGACGCATCAGGTGGCGTTCAACTGCGGCCTGCACCGCCGCCTGGCGCCGATCCCGCTCTGGCTCAGCGAGGGCATGGCGACCTATTTCGAGACGCCCGATCTCTCCAGCCCGCGCGGCTGGAGAGGGATCGGAATGGTCAACCGCACCCGGCTCGATCGCTTTCTGGCGACCGTCCGTCCCGGCTGGGCCGCCGGCCTCGTGGCCGGCGACGATGCGTTTCGCGCGGCCGAGACGGCGGAGGATGCCTATGCC
>JBKDUV010000150.1:0-6457 GCA_046339335.1 Planctomycetia bacterium
GGTCGCCGAGGGCCTCAATAGCAAGATCATGGCCATCAAGCGTCGGGCAGGGGGCTACCGGAACGTCGGCAACTTCAAGGACGTGATCTACTTCTACTGCGGTGGTTTACGGCTCTACCCATGAAGATCCCGGATGGACCCCTTCTGTAAATCGTTAAACTCATTTGAATTCAGTATGGCCGCGAGTTTGTCCTTACTGCTATAAGCCAGACCGGCCTTGTACATGTCGATAAAAATTTCAAGGTTTCCCTCCGCCAAGCCAGCAAAAACTTTCTGAGGACTGGGTGGCACGTTATTGGACGGCGGTTTATCGGGCAATGGCGCCCAACCATCGCGCATCGCCGTGTGCAGTCCATCGCCGACGAGCCGTGAGGCAAAGGCGGCCAGGCCGAACCACTCGAACGGATTGAGCTGATTGGGTTTTTTGCCCTCGTTAAACATATTCGCGTACTGTGTTGTGATTTGCCGGTTACGGTTGATGGGGTCACCGGGAACGAAGCCGTCAACCTTCAGGGCATCCCATGCTTGCGCTTCCCATTCGGGGAGTGTTCCATCGGCGGTGATGCGGACGAGGATGCTGGACAGTTGCCAATACGGAATCGGAACCACTATGCCTTCGTTCGGCTTTTCGCAGAAGACAATCCGGAGATAGCCCTCCCGTCGAGCAGCGAATTCAAAGTCCAGCCTCTGGCCGTCGTGCGACCATTTCAAGGGCGTGAATTGAGGATTCGGTTCGTCGGTGGTGGCGAACAGAATTATTGGGCGCTGAAAAAGGTCAGGTTTCGGGAAGAATCGTTCGGGCCATTCGATGGTGCCCTTGATTGTGGCACCAACTGCATAGACGGAGGTGCCCTTTTCCTGAAGTGACCAGTGAAACCGACCGTGTTTCCTGAGATAATCACTTTGTGTATCCCACGGGGTGACCACCGTCGCCTTGAGCCCGTCGTTGTGCACGACGTTGAGATCGAGGGTGTCGCGGATGAGTTGCCGCTGCGCTGGAGTGACGAGCGGATCTTCGGGAGCGTAGAGCACGTGCGCGGCCGAATGCAGGACGCCGAAGCGGCTTGACACCGTGGCGCTTGAATACGCCGTGTCGAAATCGCCGCCGACGTACGACTCCGTGTAGAAATCCGGGGTCGAGTCGGACGCGACAAGCAGTTGCGTCACGAGGCGGGGCGCCAGTCCGTCGATGTGGATCTTGTAGAACGCACCGGTCGGATCCGCCAGCGGCTTCTTGGGCGAGTCAGTCGCCGCGAGGAGTGCATCGAGCCAGACCGGCGACACGAACGGCACCTCGTAGCCATCGGAACCCCGGAACGTCCAATCGGCAATCAGCATGTGGACGTCGTCGGAGGCGAGCACGCTGCCCGACGGAGCCACATATTCGACGGTGAAGACGAAGTCCTTGACCATGCTCAGCCCCTCGAGCCAGATGTCGACGTCGCGGGACTTCAGGCCCGCGAGGTATCCATCGCTGGCGAGCGCGGCTGTCCATTCGCCGGGTGCGAGCACCGTGCCATACATGGAGCCCGGGATTGGTTTAAAGAGCCGCACGGCGTCGGGATGCGAGACGGAGAGCCGCACCGATCCGGCATTCAGGCCCGAGGGCAGCCGCTTCAGCGTGATTTTGGCAAGGTCGTCGTCGGCCCGGCCCTCAGGGCCGATGAATGGCGGCAGCAGGGCGACTCCATCGTCGAAGTCACGGCCGGCGAGCGGCAGCCCCTGCTCGAAGTCGCGATTCGTGAGGATCATGTAGGTGTTCGGATCGCCGGCGGATTCGAGATTCTCGGGGGTCACGTCGCCAAGTCTTCCGCCCGTGCGATGGGCGACGAGGTCGGCCGCCACCGCCGTCGCTCGGATCGTGTCAGCAGATGCGGGACTGCCGCCGGTGGGCGTGAGTGTGAAGGCGATGTCGGCCATGCTCTCGCTCGGGGCGAAAGCCTCGATCCAGAAGGTCTGGGGGGAGCCGCCGACTATGCGGGTTGATAGCCGTCCTTGCTCGAGCACGACGGCGCCGGATGCCGCAAAGACCTTTACTTTGGCTGCCGCTGTGGGATCGAAGGCCAGTGTGGCCGTCCGCCCGGCGGGCACGTCCACGACCATCTTCGCGCGGTTGCCGCCTACCGGGACGATCACACCCGGCATGGTGGAATCGGCCTCGATCGCCTCTTCTGCCGCTGAGCGATCGACGGGATCGTTCGCGGGATCGGGAACCGTGTCGGCGTTGTCGCTGTCCACGTCGAGATCGACGGGCGGTAGCGTCAGGTTGGCGTCGAAGACGACGTTGTTGCTGCCGAGGCCGTTGAGGGACACAGTGACGCGGTCGCCGATCGTGCCGACGCCTGCCTTGTTCGGAAAGAACAGCTTGTACACCGACGCCGGATCGGCGGAGCCGTAAAGCTTCGGGATCGCCGTCATGTCGATGAACATCTGGTAGGCGTTGGCCGCGGGCTGGGCGAAGGCCCGGAAGGCGAAGTCGTAGCTCGTGCCGCTGCCTACGCCGCCGGGGAGAAGGACGGTGTCGTTGGTGCCGGTGTAGGTCGTTTTGTCGGGTGTGCCTTCGTTGGACCGTGGGCCGGCCTGAACGCTGATCGTCGAGCCGCGCCAGGAGGACCCGCCCTCGAACTGCACGGTGAAGTCGCCCTGTTCGGAAAACGAGGTGAAGCTCGTGCGGCCGACGGGTCTGCCGGCTTTCGATGCGGAGGCGTAACTGTCGTTGTCGAGGTCGAAGCGGAGTGTGGGCTTGAAGCCGACGATGCTGCCGGCGCCCTGCACGCGGACACCGATGCCGAGGATCGTGTTGCCGTCGGCAAACGCTCCCTTCGAGACGGCGAACGGTCCCGCAGGCGTGGGAGCGATGCGGCCCGCTGCAAAGCCGTCCGGCGCGGGGGCGACGGCCCGGACGGCACTGTCGTTGATCGTGTTGGTGCTGGCATCGAACGCGAACGTGGTGGTGTAGACCTCGTACAGTTCGGCGTTGGTCACGCCACCGGAGCCATAGAGATCACCTTGGTCCGAGAGCCCGCGGCGCGTCCAGCCGTTCCAGGAGAGGCCGCCATCGATCGAGAGGCCGGCGAGCATGGCGCGGGACTCGAGTTGCTCGGCGGCGATCGGCCGGCGGCGGTGGCTGCGGGCGGGGCGGCGACGCGTCGATCCGGTCGGGCGGCCGAAGAGCGCGGCGAAGAGCGAACGCGAACGGGCAGGCAGGTTGCGAAGCATCGGTGCACCACAAGGAAGGAGGAAACGGGCAGGACTCGGCAGCGCGGAGAGGATCGTCGCCCCGGCACGATCAGATCGTGAGGGGTACGGGCCTCGCCCGCGGGCCCATAGCGTAGGGGGGGGGGGGATCGTCAAGAGCCTGTCCACGACGTCGCCGCATGGCCGGAACGCCCTCTCCTGCACCGCGCTCGACGGCGACCACTGCCAACTTGGCCGCCACGTGCGCGAGATTCGAGCCATCCGCGGAAGAACTCACGTCGGCAAACCAGGCATCGCCCCATCTGGTCGAACCATGCTGGAAAGGGGCAAGCAAAGGGCGATGCCCACACAGAACATCAGGCCCATCACGCCGAGAAGCCACAAATGGGAATAAAGGGACAGCCCCCAGCTACTACGGGGAGCATCCCGGGCCCGATCCGGAAGATTCTCACACACCTCGGCGAACCAATCGAGCCACCACCACTCTCGCCGGCCCGGGGCCCACCCACCGACTGGGGCGAGCACGTGCAGGCTCATGACGACCGCCAAGCGGTTCAGGTGTCGCCCGACGAGCTGCCCGTGATCGACATCCACAGCCTCTGAACGGTACCGGACGCGCGGCATCAAGGCTCCGGACGGGCGATCCGGGAGACGGTCTGCGCCGAGGCGTGAAAATCGCCATCGCAGCGGGGTGTGAGCGGTGTTTCGGCGTTTCGGGAAACCGCCTCCGGACTCCCAGGCCGCCCTCCACGAGGCTCATAAGTGGCTCATCAGCCCGGAAACCGTTGTGGAAGTGCCATTGGCCGGACTCTCCTTCGGCGGCTACGGAACGATCGTCAGCTTCTCGTCGGGCGGGATCGTGATCGTCGCCTTCTTTCGCAGTGCGGCGAGGGCGGGAGCGGAAACGCGTTCAAGATAATTGATGACCACGGGCGCGGGCGTACTCGCCAACGCTTCGGCGACCGCGACGGCATCCGGGCCTTCCAAGACGGTGATGCCGCTCAGGTACACCGGTAGCTCTTTGTTCGGCCTCGTGGTCAACACGCGAGCAACCTCGGGCGTGAGCGACTTGACCGCCGCGCAGAGGACCGCGTGCGGTGCTTCGGCGAGCCGTTTGGCGTCGTCGAGTGACAGCGACTCGGAACAATCAATCGTGTGTTCACCTTTGACACCCTCCCAAAAAGCGTCGATCTCCTTTTTGTACTTGCTCCACGGCCACGCACTCTCCGACAGCCATTCGGGCCTGACGATCGGCCGGCCTTGATCGTCTTTGGGCGGACGCACAGTGATGATGATCGGCTGGCTCTGTAACTTCCCAGACGGTACCGCATCATGATCGCTTGTCAGCCATGATACCGTCAGCATGTACGAGCCGAGGTATCGGGGCGTGATCGAGCGCTCGAAGCCTTTTGTGCGAGGATCGCGGACGTCAAAAGGTGGCGGTTTGTTCGGCGCGGACAGCCCCTTTAGTCCGAGGAACTTATCATCGGGGAAGGGCCTTACCGTATCACCCGGCGGCGAGAAGCAGACCATCCGATCATGCTTGGGGTCGTAGTCTGCGGCGATCGAAACACTGACTCGGTGACTGAACTTGGCTGCGATCGGGAAGTCAGCGGGAATGACGGAGGTCAGGCGAACGGTTTCGCCAAGCATGATGTCGGAGCGATCGGCACGCAGTACCAGGTCGGGAAGTCGCCGCTTCTCGTCGGAATCCTCGCCATCGCCGGCAAGCACGATCGTTGCCGCTAACAGCCCCAGAACCCCGAACAATATCGGCTTCATCGCTGCCTCCATTACTTGCGCATGACGGATCACTGTACTTTCCAGCCCTGTTTCGTCAGTTCGGCGTCGACGCGTTGCTGCCAGTCACGCTCCCACTTGGCTTGCTGGTCTGGATTTCTGCCGTGGTCGGTTTCGGTTTTGGAATCGTAAAGGTCTGTGATTGTCTTTTCGATTCTCGCCCATTCAGCAAGAAAGGCGTCAACCATTGGAACGAGATCGTTGTCCCAGGCTGCATCCTGCGCCTTCGTTGCAGCCTCATTCTTGGTGTTCCCCTGGGCCTCGCCGACCCCCTTCATGTTGGCTGGGAAATTGAGCTCCGCCTTCTTGGCAATATATTCAGCGATTCGCAGGTGCAGCCGCTCATGCTCCAGGAGTTGCGGCGTCTGCTTGCCTTTGACCACCCAGGATTCGGCTTTGTCGAACACGGCTGTGAATGACGGAGCCATTTTAAGGGCTAACGTAACCTTTGCCGTGAAGGGCCCGTTTTGAGGCCCATAGATGATGGTCGGCGTGCCAGTTTCGTACTCGCCGATGGTGTCATTCCATCCGGTGTAGGCAACTCTGTCGGGATGCTTTGGATCTGGACTCTTGTCTACTTCCTTAAAGTCGTCCCACGTCAGCGTATCGGCCGTTGGCGGCGCCGGAGGCGCCTGCGGTTCTTCCGGGATGACGACCTGCGAGAACAGCAGATCCACGATCGCGGTCTGTGCCAATTGGATAATCGCGATGCCGGCATAGACGGCCCCGGCGGTGCCCGGGCCGAGATAGCCCAAGGTATCAGTGAACGAGACGGTGTAGGAGCCCGGGCGAAGGTTGGGAAACTGGTACGTCGCTCCAGCGTCGATGGTGGTGGGGGCCACCGGTTGAAGGAAGGCATCCAACGCCGGGGACCCGAGACTGTCGAACAGGTTTACGATGATTGCGCTGAGCGGAGATTCAGACGCGCTGCAGGAGCCGTCGTCGTTTGCATCGAACCAGGCCTGGCCAGTAACAGTTCCTGGCAGATCGTCGTTGACGATCGTGCCCGTGGCGACGGTCCTCGTTCCGAGGGCGTAGCCGGCGCCAGGCAGCAGGGTGAGGACGACGGCCTCGTCGTATTCGATTTCCGCATCGGGTATTGGGAACACCGCGACCGATGCCGTTGTGGCGTTGGCGGGAATCGTGATCGACCGTACTCCGGTTCCCGGCGGGAGGCCCGTGAAGTCGATACCTTCGGCGGCGGAACCACCAACGACGTCGTAGGAAATGGTGAGCGGCGTAGGCAACGCCACGGACCGTGTGAAGGTGTAGATGAGGCCCTGTGAGCCGTCCTCATCGACCTCCCCTGGGGCGACGTCGAGATCGACCCTCGGCAGCGTCAGGTTGGCGTCGAAGACGACGTTGTTGCTGCCGAGGCCGTTGAGGGAAACAGTGACGCGATCGCCGATCGTGCCGACGCCTGCCCGCGCCGGAAAGAACGAGCGGTAGACGGAGCCGT
>JBKDUV010000151.1:0-4877 GCA_046339335.1 Planctomycetia bacterium
GCGGGGATCCGCTTCCGCATCGACCCGGTTCTGGAACCGATTGGGGTGGGAGTCGCCGCCAGCTTGCAGCGTTACTTCACGATCCGCGAGCGGTACCCCGAGACTGAGATGATGATGGGGATCGGCAATCTGACCGAGCTCACCGACGTCGATTCGGCCGGTGTCAACGCGCTGCTCATCGGCTTCTGCCAGGAAACCGGCATCCGCTCGGTGCTCACCACGCAGGTGATCCACTGGGCACAGAGCAGCGTCCGCGAGTGTGCCCTCGCCCGGGCCCTGGCCTGGCACGCCGTCACGCATCGCACGCTTCCCAAGCACGTCGAGCCGCGGCTCGTGACGCTGCGGTCGGGTGCCCCGCAGACCCACGGCCACGAGGTCCTCGCCGGCCTCGCAGCCGCGATCCGCGACCCCAACTTTCGGATCTTCGCCGAACGCGGTGCGATCCACCTCGTCGGCGCCGGGCTGCACCTGCATTCCCGCGACCCGTTCGCGTTGTTCGCCGAACTCCAGGCTGCCGGCCGCAACGACGTCGATCCTTCACACGCCTTCTATCTTGGCTACGAGATGGCGAAGGCCGTGACCGCGATCACGCTCGCAAAGGACTATCGGCAGGACCAGGCACTCGATTGGGGGCATCTCACGCAGCCCGAGATCGCCCACGGCCCGTCCCGCGCGGCGGCCGCCGTCTCGGCCGCGCGGCCCGCGGAGGAGCCACGATGACGACACCCGGCATCGCCCACCCGTGGATCGCCCGCCACTTCTTCACGGCTTCGGGCTGCCTCGTCGCCGAGGCGGCTGCCGAGGTGACGAGCGACGTGGTTTTCGCGCGGCTCTCCGGCCTGCCACATCTCCTCTTCCTCGACAGTTCCCAGACGGACACGCCCCCCGCTCCGGCAGCCGACGCGTCCGTGGCGGCAGCAGCGGCCGGTCCTCGACTTGGCCGCTGGTCGTTCGTGGCGGCCGACCCGATTCATTCGGTGCAACCCGCTGCCGCGGGCATTGCGGAAGAAGACGCGGCCCGCCTTGCCGGTGCGTTCGCGATGCTGCGCACGCTGCTGGCAGACATCGCCTGTCCGACGATTCCGGGACTGCCGCCGTTCCAGGGGGGCGTGGCCGGCTTCGTGTCCTACGAATGCGGCCTTGTCCGCCTGGGCATTCCCGCACCGGCCGGTGGACCGCTTCCACTGCTCTCGCTCCACGCCTACGACGTCGTCTTCGCCTACGATCACGATCTGGGCCGCGGCTGGTTCATCTCGCAGGGCGTGCCGGCCCGCGGACCGGGCGCCCGGCGGGCCCGATCCATGGAGCGACTCGCCGTCATGCTCGCCGCGGCCGACGCACGAACCGCCCCCCAGCCGCCCGCCCGCGGTGAGGCTTCGAAGCCGTTGCCGCTGCCCGCGGCGTTCGCCCATCCGCTCCCGTCGCGGTCGGGCGTGATCGCCACCCACACGCCGACGTCCTATCGCGACATGGTCCAGACCGGCTTCGACTTCGTCAGGGCGGGGGACATTTTTCAGGTCAACCTCGCCCAGCACTTCGCCCTCGCGGCCGACGTCGATCCGATCGCCCTCCACCTGGCGGCGCGGCGGACCAATCCCGCACCGTTCGCCGCCTATTTCGACGCCGGTCGGGCGGCGGTCGTGAGCATGTCGCCGGAGCGGTTTCTGCAGGTGTCACGCGGCGCGGTGCGGATGCATCCGATCAAGGGCACGCGCCGGATCGTGTCGCGGCCGGAGGCCGATCTCTACGCGGGGGACGACCTCGAGGCGAGCGGCAAGGATCGGGCGGAAAACGTCATGATCGTCGACCTGATCCGCAACGATCTCGCCCGGGTCTGCCTCCCGGCGAGCGTTCGCGTCGAGGCACTCTGCCGGCTGGAGCGGTATCGCTACGTGCAGCATCTCGTTTCGATCGTGGCCGGCCGCCTCGCCCCGGGTCTCGGCCCGCTCGACGCGATCGAGGCCGCGATCCCGGGAGGGAGCGTGACCGGCGCCCCGAAGCACCGGGCCTGCGAGATCATCCAGTTCCTCGAGCCGGTGGCCCGCAACGCCTACTGTGGTTCACTCGGTTACATCGGCTTCGACGGCACGGCCGACTTCAATCTCCTGATTCGCACGTTCGTGGTCGCTCCCGGTGCGATCAGTTTCGCCGCCGGCGGCGGGATCACGGCGGCGAGCGATCCGGTGGCCGAGCATGCCGAATCGCTGCACAAGGCCGAGGGTCTGCTCCGCGTGCTCGACGGGCTTGGCCTCGGGGACCGTCCCGGTGCGGCAGCCGATGCCGGAACCGAGCAGGCCGATACCGCGGCCGCGATGCCGCGCGAGGTCGCGTCATGATCGTCGTGCTCGACAATCGGGACAGTTTCGTCTTCAACCTCGCCCGCTATTTCAGGCTCCTCGGCGTGGAGACGACGGTACTGCCGAGCCATGCCACGAGCGTCGCCGACCTGCGTCGGCTCGCCCCGCGGGCGATCGTGATCTCGCCCGGTCCCTGCACGCCCGCGGACGCCGGCTGCTCGGTGGAGGCGGTGCGCACGTTTCGCGGCACGGTGCCGGTGCTCGGCGTCTGCCTCGGGCACCAGGCGATTGCGGCGGCACTCGGTGGCAGCGTCGTCGTGGCCGCCGAACCGGTACACGGCCGCACGAGCCCGGTCCACCACGACGGCGTGAACCTGTTCGCGGGGATTCCCAGTCCGTTCACCGCCTGCCGCTACCACTCTCTCGTGGTCGCCGCCGAGCCGCTGCCGGAAGGCCTCGCGGTGACGGCACGGGACGACAAGGGCACGATCATGGCTCTTGCCGACGAGCGGCATGCGGTCTACGGCGTGCAATTCCATCCGGAATCGATCCTGACCCGGCACGGATTTCGGCTGCTGGCAAACTTTTTGGAACGAGCCGGCGTGTCCCATCTCGGCCATCTCGCCGCCCGTCTCGACGAGGATGTCTCCCGGCAGGCCGCCGGTCCGGCGGACGACGGGACGCTCGACGCTTCGCCACCGGTCGTCACGTTTTGACGACGGCGTCAGGAGACGGGCTTCGCCGCCCGCCTTATGCTTACTCGCGCGGCAGCCGATGCGCGGATTCCGCGCGTTTCCAGCGCAATGGAGATTTGGGAGTCACGCGTCACAAAGCAGTCTTCGGCAGTCCGAAACGGCGTTTTTCAGCCGATTCATCGACGTTGTTGGCCGACGACGAATCTTCACACGTGAGCGACCTATTTTCGGCACGGCCTTTGCACTTCATTTCGTTCGAGCGGCAGCGTTCGCACGCACGCTCTCACGACAAGCCAGAAGGGTGCTCCGTGGCTTGGGCGAGCGATCCGCCTTCGCTCGCCCAAGCCCGGACCTATTGCTTGAGCGCTTCGGCGGCCATCCTGGCCCGCCGAAGCTTGGGTCGGCCGATGCAAACGCCAAGGGTTTGCATGGCCGACAAAACGCAGCCTCCTGCCGCGTTTGATTGATCTGCCGAAAAAGCCGCCAGCATCGAGCGAACGAAGGCCTGGAAGGCCGAAGTGAACGTTCGACGAGCGGGGCATGGGCAACCCCGAACCGTAGGAGCGTTCTGTCAACTATTGGATGCTCCCGGTAGAAAGTACGACGGCAGCCGGTCGGAGGCACGCGCAGGAGTCGGTGCACTTTGCCTGCACCACAGGTCGCATCATCACGCAAGAGCATGCGACGGCAAAGTCCGCCGACGACGAGCATGTCTCCGACCGGCGGCACCATGCCAGCCCACGACCGGCAGCCCCCGAAGCTCTCGCTACCCTACGCCGGCCGCCACCCACCGTTGACGTTGATCACCTGACCGGTCACGAACCCGGCCTGCGGCGACACGAGCCACGCCACCGCCGTGGCGATGTCCTCCGGCTCTCCCCAGCGACCGAGCATGCTTTCGCGAACCGCCCGCCGTTGCCAGGCCTCGCTCGCGCCGGCTCCCCAGGCGGTGCGAATCCAGCCCGGCGCCACGCAGTTGACCCGCACCTTCGGCGCCAGCGACTTGGCCGCGCTGCGCGTAAACGCCATCACCGCCCCCTTCGCAGCGGCGAACAGCTCTCCGCTGTCCCCCTCCATGCCGGTCGCGGCCTGGTCCCAGCCGATCGTCACGATCGCGCCGCCGTCCCGCTCGGCCATCCAGCGGCCAAGGTCCCGCGTGAGGAGCATCGTGGCCCTGACGTCCACGAGCAGGAGTTCATCCAGTTTTCGCTCATAGCCCCACTTCGCCGCCTCACCGGTAAGCACGTCGGCCCCGGCGACAAGCACCAGGGCATCGAGCCGACCAAGCGTGGCGGTCACGTCGGCCGCCAGCCGGGCGGCGCCATCCCGATCGGCGAGGTCGGCGAGAAACGTCCCCGCATGGCTGCCCGTGGCCGCGAGCTGCCCGGCGACGTCCGTCGCCCCGGCGGCGGACCGGCCATGCACCGCTACCTTCCACCCTGCCCGCGCCAGGGCCACCGCCACCGCGCGGCCGATGCCGCGGCTCGACCCGGTCACGAGCACCGTCCGCCCCGTGTCGTCGTTCATCCGTTTCGCATCCGTCGTTCACTCGTCCTCAGCGGTCGGCGGCTGTCAGCACGGCCTGGACATGCCGAAAATGCCGAAATGCCGAAAAAGACAGGCATCTCTCCGGACATCGAACTCCTTGACGATCTCGTCGAGGCTCGCGAACGCCTCGGGGGCGGGGTGGCACCCAACAGGTCGGGCATCTTAACCGTAAAAGAGAACAGACAAAGACCGCCAAAGGACAGGCATCTCTACCGCCAAAGGACAGGCATCTCTTGCCAAAAAGGACAGGCATCTTCGGCTTGGGTTTGGCTTCCTGCTCATTTTTGACATCAAAGCATCATATTTTGTATGCTTTGATGCATGAGAACGACCTTGT
>JBKDUV010000152.1:0-9137 GCA_046339335.1 Planctomycetia bacterium
GACCGCTGGGCCGTCATCTTCTCCCCATTCGACCTCTCATGCGCACTCGAAAAACAAAACTCCATGGAGTGCACAGGCTACAGCCGGGAGGACGCCGAAAAAATCGCCCTCAACGTCCTCCTCTACTCCATCAACCGCTGAACCACGTGCCGTGGTCAGCTCTCGTCGTTGCCGGAGCCGCCGGACGTGAGGAAGCTGGCGTAGTACAAGAGCGTGAGGACGCTCTGCAGGGTCGCCGCCACGTACGTCCACGCCGCCGCGTTGAGGACGCGATTCACCGCCGGCATGTCGGCCCGCGGCACGATCCCCAGGTCGACGAGCCGGGCCTTGGCCCGGGTGCTGGCGTCGAGCTCGACCGGCAGGTTGACGAGCTGGAAAAACACCGTCGCCCCGAAGAGCAGGATGCCCAGCCAGGCCAGCGGCTTGAGGGCCGCGCCGAGCCCGATCATGAACACGAGCAGTCCCAGGCCGCTGCCGATGTTGGCCACCCCCACGGCAGCGTTGCGGATCGCCATCAAGGAATAGCCCTGGGCGTCTTGGAGGGCGTGCCCGGCCTCGTGGGCGGCGATGCCGACGGCGGCCAACGACCGGGCCCCGTACACCTGCTCCGAGAGCCGCAGCACCTTTGCCTGCGGGTCGTAGTGGTCGCTGAGCTGGCCGGAGATAGGCTCTATCTCCACATCCGTGGCTCCAGCCGAATCGAGGATGTGGCGGGCGGCAGCGGCACCGGAGAGCGGGGCCGGCTCGGCGGCGGCGGCGGCGAACGAGGCGTGCACCTTCCACTGGGCCCACATCGCCAGCAGCATCGCCGGGGCGATGGCCAGAAAGTAGTTCGGGTCGAAATAGAAGAAAGGCATGCGAACCTCCACCTCGGTCGAAAGGCCGGAACATCCTCCCGGTCGGATGTATTCTAAACCGATGCCCGCTCCCGGCCCCGGATCGACGTGTCGTTTCTACGCAGCTGCTGCGGCGGCGGTTCTACCGCTCGCTGCGGCCCCGTTCGCGGCGACGACCGGCTGCGGCGCTCCCCCTGCCCCGGCCGCCGTCGCGGCGGATCCGGCCGCCGCGAGGGTGATCGGTGACCGCATCGATGCGGCGCTCACCTTTGCCCGGGAGCGGCGGCGATTGAACGCGGCCGTCCACGGCGCCTGGCAGGTCGTGCATGGCGTGCTCGCCTTCGGACAGTCGTTTCCGCTCGAGTATGACGGTCGGGTGGTGCCCGCCCTCGATCACCTGCTCGGGGGCGGTCCGATCGCCGGCTGGAAACTGCGTCCCGGCCGACCTGGCGTCGTCGCGGTCGTGGAGGAGGGGAGCACGATGGGCCAGGGCCATCCCGACCAATGGCTCGGCTACCTCTCGCAGTGCGGCGTCGCCGGCGGCCCCCGGGACCGCGGCGGCATTCCGCTCGACACGCGGCTCGTCGTCGCCGGCCGCGAGCGTTCCGTCGCCGACCTGCTCACGCAGGCCAAGCACGACATCCGCGCCGGGCAGGAGGCGACGTGGACGCTCATGGCGCTGGCGACCTATCTGCCGACGAACACAACGTGGACCGCCGGCGACGGCGATTCATGGTCGGTCGAACGGGTCGTGGCAATGGAGGCGGAGGCCGAGATCTTTTCGGCGGCCTGCGGTGGAGCCCACCGACTCTACGCGCTGGCCGTCGCCGTCGCCGCCCGGCGCACAGAGGGATTCGCGTCGCCTGCCGACACCGCCGACCGCGAAGATGCCGACGGCTGGACGGCGGCCCGGCGGGTGCTCGACGATTGCATCGACAGGGCGCGCCGGTTCCAGCACGAAGACGGGACGTTCTCGATCCATTCCTTCGAGCGGCCGGGAGCGACGCCCGACGTCGGGGCCCGGCTGTCCGCGACCGGTCACGTGTTCGAGGTGCTGGCGGTGGCGCTCGACGAAGGCCGGATTCGGGAGCCGTGGATGACGCGGGCCGCCGATCGACTGACGACGCTCCTCGAGCAGACGTCCGACGTGGCCGTCGAGTGCGGCGGCCTGTATCACGCCTGCCATGGCCTGGCGATCTACCGGCGCAGGATCTCCGCCCCGGTGCCGGGCGCGACGCCCTGAAGTCGACGCGGCTTGCGCCAGGTCGCCGTCCTCGACGTGAAAACCGCCTCAGCGGCCGTCGAGCCCGCGCAGGACGGACAGCACGGCATCGACGAGCACGGCCGTGTCGCCGTGCCAGTCGATCGTCACGCTCTCCTCGCTGGCCAGCTTCTTGAGCTGGGCGCTGCCCTTGGCAAACTCGTCCTCGCCGATGATGAGCGCGAGCGGAAAGCCGCGCTGTGCCGCCAGCTTGAGCTGCTGTCCCAGCCGCTTCGGCTCCGGAAAAAACTCCACCGCCACCCCCTGACCACGCAGGGCGGCGGCGATCCGCAGGTAGTCGGCAAGATGCTGCGTTGAAAAGTGGACCAGAAACAGGTGGGCGGGCGTCTCGGCGGTGGCGTTCCGGCCGAGTTCCTCGAGCCCGGCCAGGAGCCGATCGATGCCGAGCGACGCCCCCACGCCCGGCAACGGCTGCTTCGTGTACAGCCCGGCGAGGTTGTCGTAGCGGCCACCGGAGCAGATGCTCCCCAGCCCAGGCAGGTCGTCAAGAAAGCTTTCCAGGATGATGCCGGTGTAGTAGTCGAGGCCGCGGGCGATCGCGGGGTCGATGACCACCCTGCCCTCGGCGACGCCGGCGGCCCGCGCGCCTTCGATGATCCCGTGGAGCGCGGCCACGCCGTCACGGCCGGCGGGATCGGCCCCGACGAGCGACTCCAGGCGGGCGAGCACGTCCGCCGGCGGTCCGGAAAGCGCTGCCATTTCCAGGAGCGAATCCGTCGCGGCGGCCGGGACACCGTGCCCCTGCAGTTCGGCCGCGACGGCCGCCGGGGGCGCCTTGCCGAGCTTGTCGAGGCTGCGGAGCACGCTCGCCGATCGATCGGTCAGCCCGAGGGTCGCCAGCACGCCGCCGAGCACGCGCCGGTCGTTGACACGGATCGTGAACGGTGCCGCCCCGACGGCGGCCAGGAGGTCGTGGACCACGAGGACCATCTCCAGGTCGGCCACGGGGCTCGTCGTGCCGATCGTGTCGAAGTCGCACTGCATGAACTCGCGGTACCGGCCGCGTTGCGTGTTCTCTCCCCGCCACACGCTGGCCCGGGGGTAGCGCTGGAAGGGGAGGCCGAGCCGGGGGAAGTGCTGGGCGGCGAATCGGGCGAACGGCACGGTGAGGTCGAACCGCATCCCCACGTCCCGGCCGCCGTGATCGGTGAACCGGTACATCTGCTTGTCGGTCTCCTCGCTTCCCTTCCCGGTGAGGATCTCGAGGTATTCCAGCGCCGGCGTATCGATCGGCGCGAAGCCGTAACTCCGGTAGACCCGCCGGACGACGTCGAGAATCTGTTCCCGGGCCAGGGCCTGCGCGGGCAGGTGGTCGCGGAAGCCCTTCAGGGTGCGTGGTTCGATCATGGAAGCGGGGGGTTCGGTCAGAGGATCGGCAGCAGGGGAGGCTTCGGGCCGCGGATCGACCGCCCGCGATTCTTCTTCCGCCTCCCGTCGCCGATGTTCTCGCCGCCGGGCCCGAGGACCGCGTCCATGTACTCCTCGACCTGTTCGGGAGTCTCGAAGTACTGGTCATAAACCCAGTCGTCCTCGTACTCGCATTCCTTCGTCGTGTATTCGCGACAGATCTGCGGCCGGGTCTCGTAAATGCCGCAGCGCTGGTCGTCCTGCAGGTGCTTGCAGACGGTGTGCACGCAGACGTACCAGTCACCCTCTTCGGTGAACACGGTGGCCTGGTCGTGGAGCAGGAACCAGCGGATGTACTCGAACTCCTCCCGGGTCGTCGGCGTCTCCAGCGGCAGGGCGAAATAGCGGCAGCACTTCGCCGTGCAGTGTTCGCAGAGCACCTGCTCGGCGGGCACGTCCGCGCGGCTGGGCTTGGCCGCGAGCACGGGGAGAGGCAGGTCTACGGTCGGCATCGGTGGTCTCCGATTCTCTGGGCCGCGGTGGAGAGCGGATCAATATAGCGTCTGGGCGAGCGTCTTCATGGCGTCTTCCCCCACGGCGTCAGGGCCGCGATGCGACCGCTATACTGCCCGGCGGCGCCACGGTCCACGAGACACGCCGTAGACAGGCCGCCGGGGAGAAGGGAGTCGCACCGTGCCGAAGCGCTGGCATATCAGTCCCCACGACGGCGCGGCGGTGGCGGCCCTGGAGCGGTCGGCCGGAATCCCGGGCATCGTCGCCAGCCTGCTCGTCGCCCGCGGCGTCGGCGATGCGGCGACGGCCCGGACCTTCCTCGGCGGCACGCTTTCCGACCTGCGCGACCCCGACCTGCTTCCCGGCGTTCCCGCCGCGGCCGACCGGATCCTCGCCTCGGCACGGGCGGGGCGGAAGATCGTCGTCTACGGCGACTACGATGCCGACGGGATGTGCGCCACGGCGATCCTCATGGGCTGCCTCGAGGCGATCGACGCCAAGGCGAGCTGGTACGTGCCCGACCGCGTCGAGGAAGGCTACGGTCTCAACACGCAGGCGCTCGAGTCGCTGGCAGCGGACGGTGCGGGTCTCGTGGTCACCGTGGACTGCGGCATCGCCAGCGTGGCGGAGGCGGACCGGGCCCGTGAACTGGGTCTCGAGCTCATCGTCACCGATCACCACTCGTTCGCCGACACCCTGCCCGCGGCCGACGTGCTCGTCCATCCGCGGCTGCCGGGGTCGGGATATCCGTTCGGGGAGTTGTGCGGTGCCGGCGTCGCCTTCAAGCTCGCCTGGGCGATCGCCACGCGGGCCAGCGGCGCACGGCAGGTGACGCCTCGGCTGCGGACGATGCTTCTCCGGGGGATCGGCCTGGCGGCACTCGGCACGGTGGCCGACGTCGTGCCGCTCCTCGACGAGAACCGGATCTACGTGAAGCATGGTCTGGAGTGCCTGCGTCAGCGGGGCGGTGCCGGCCTGGCACGGCTCATCGAGCTCGCCGGCCTGCACGAGAAATCGGCGCTCGAAAGCGAGGACGTCGCCTTCCGGCTGGCACCGCGTCTCAACGCCGCCGGCCGGCTCGGACAGGCGGCCTGCGGCATCGAACTGTTGACGACGGCCGACGACGCCCGGGCCGCGAGCCTCGCCGACTACCTTCACGAACTCAACGCGCAGCGCGAGACGGAGGAGCGCAGCATCCAGTTGGCGGCGACCAAGCAGGCGAAGGAACGCTTCGATCCGGTGGCAGATGCGGCGGTCGTGCTCGCCGACCGCGGCTGGCATGCGGGCGTGATCGGCATCGTCGCGGGCCGGCTCGCCGAACGCTGGCACCGGCCGGTGGTGATGATCGCCCAGGACATGCACCAGGGGCGGCCGGCGATCGGCAGCATCCGCAGCGTGCCCGGGTTCGACGTCCACGAGCCGCTCATGGCCTGCCGCGACCTGCTCGTCAGCTGCGGCGGGCACGCGGCCGCGGCCGGCCTGCGGATCGACGACGCCAACATCGACGCCTTTCGGACGGCGTTTTGCGCCGCGGTCGATGCGCGGCTGCCGGCGGCCCTGCGCCGCGCCCAGCTGACGATCGAAGGGGAGACCACGCTCGCCGGCCTGACGCTCGACGCCGTCGGCCAGCTCGAGCGCCTGGCGCCGTTCGGCCAGGGGAACCGGCGTCCGATTCTCTGCGCGTCGGGCGTGCGGCTGGCCGAACCGCCGCGGCCGATCGGCGCCGGTGGCAAGCACCTGGCGATGCAGTTCATCCAGCACGGTGCGCGTGTCCGCGGCGTCGCCTTCGGTGCCGCGGAGTGGCTCCCCCATCTGCCGGCACCGGGCCAGCCGTTTCACGTCGCCTTCAAGCCGAAGATCAACGAGTTCAAGGGGAGGCGGACCGCCGAGATGGAGGTCATCGACTGGCGTCCGGATGGAATCGACGTGGCCGCCGACCTGCCGGAACTCGTCGCCGCCTCGTAGAATGTCGAGTGCCAAACCTGTCGTGTCACCGGGAGCCTGTCTCATGTCGACGTTGCATGTCCCGACTGCGATCCGTGACCGGCGGGGCTGGGCCGCCGCCTGTCTGCTGGCAGCCCTGCCGGCCGTCTGCGTCGGCGACGACTGGCCGCAATGGCGCGGCCCCAACCGCGACGGCGTCTGGCGGGAACGCGGCATCGTCACCGCGATCCCCGCGGCGGGACTGCCGGTGCAGTGGCGGACCGACGTTGGGGGCGGCTACGGAGGTCCGGCGGTGGCCGACGGCCGCGTCTACCTCCTCGACTACGTGCGTCGCGAGGGAGCGGTGGCCAACGCCCCGAACTCCCGCACCGCGCTCGCCGGCAGTGAACGCGTGCTCTGCCTCGACGCGACCACGGGCCAGGTGTTGTGGAAGCACGAGTACGACTGCCCGTATTCGATCTCCTACGCATCGGGGCCACGGTGCACGCCGACGGTCGTCGACGGCCGCGTCTACGCGCTCGGTGCCGAGGGCCGGCTTTCGTGCCTCGACGCCAAGACGGGCGCGGTCCTCTGGGAAAAGGACTTTCGGCGTGACTACGCCGCACCGACGCCGCTCTGGGGCTTCTGCGGGCATCCGCTCGTCGAGGGGGACGCGCTGTTGTGCCTCGTGGGCGGGCCGGGGAGCGTGGCCGTGGCCTTCGACCGACGCACGGGCCGGGAACTGTGGAAGGCGTTGACGGCGAGCGAGTCGGGCTACTGCCCGCCGACGATGATCGAGGCGGCAGGGACGCGTCAACTGGTGATCTGGGATGCGGACAACCTCAACAGCCTCGATCCGGCCAGCGGGTCGGTGCACTGGTCGCAGCCGCTGAAGCCGATGTACGGCATGTCGATCATGGCTCCGCAGGTGGCGGACGGTCCGGACGGCCGCGTGCTGTTCGCGAGCGGCATCGGCCGTGTCGGGGCGGTATTCCGGCTCGCGGCCGACAAGCCCGGCGCGACCGTGCTCTGGCGCGGAGAGCCGAAGTCGGCCGTCTACTGCGCCAACAGCACCCCCTTCATCGTCGGCGGCACGATCTACGGGTGTGACTGCGACACCGGCATGCTGACGGCCGTGGAACTGGCCACGGGCCGCCGGCTCTGGGAGACGGCGGCCCCGACCACCGGAGACCGGCGCGGCAAGCACGGGACCGCCTTTCTCGTGCGTGAGGATGCGGCGCCGGGGCCGGTGCGGACCTGGCTCTTCTCCGAGACGGGCGACCTGGTCCTCGCCCGGCTGTCGGCGGAGAAGTACGAGGAGATCGGGCGAATGCACCTCGTCGATCCCACGAACGAGTGCTTCGGGCGGGAGGTGGTCTGGAGCCATCCGGCCTTCGCGCGGGGCTGCATCTTCGTGCGCAACGACCGCGAACTGGTCTGCGTCCGGGCGACCGAGTGATGGTCGGCCCTGGACGGGCCGGATGCCGCCGGAGCGGCCGGGCCGCGGCGGCCCGCAAAAACGAAAGCGGCGTTGTCCCGGAGGCGGGCTGCGGGTACGCTACTAATTCTTCCCCGCGGGGTCCGGCTTCGGTCGGTGTGCCACGCGACTCGGGGCGTAGCTCAGCCTGGCTAGAGCGCTACGTTCGGGACGTAGAGGTCGCTGGTTCGAATCCAGTCGCCCCGACTCGGTTGGTTTTCCAGTCTCCCGTCTGCCGCAGAGAATGCGGCTTCTTCCGGGAGTTGCGCGGTTCGGGTTTTCCGGACTGCCGTTCCATGCCCCCTGATTCCGCGCCCTGCTGCGCCGGATTCTGCGCGCTTTTGGCCGTCGGAAGTGCGCGCGTTGAATGCGCGCACTCGGGATCGGCCCACTCGGCGGCGTCGGCCGCGGCCCCGTCGGCGTGGTGCGGCAGCACCTGGGCGTAGTGCTTCATGGCCACCGTCGGGCTGTGGCCCATCCAGCGGGCGATGGCGGCGATCCGTCCGGGGAACTGCTCCAGCCAGTCGCACTCGCAACTGCTGCGGCAGTTCTGGAATGGCTTCTCCCAGACCTCGAGGCCCGCCCGAGCGATGAGCCGGAGGAACTCCGTCCGGAGGTTCGCCGCCCCGTCGGCGACGCTCGGGACGATGCGGGCCTCGCCCGGCTCCGCGGCGGCCCGGCAATGCTCCAGGATCGAGAGCAACTCGCCGCACACGGGAACGAGCCGCTCAGCGTGATGGCCACCGTGGTGCTTCGTCTTTTCGCTCGTCACCCGCAGAAACATCTGGCGCTTCTCGCCGGTCGCCCTGGGAGCCAGGTCCGTCCACCGCAGGCCGACCAACTCGCTCGGCACGCGCAGGCCCGCATACCGGGCGAGCCCGACGATTGCGGCCCACTCGGGCGTCCGGCACGCTGCCACGAGCTTCTCGGCGTCCTGCCGGCTGACGTAGTGCATCCGTGCGACGTTCACCTTCGACCCGCCGCGAACGCCGTCAAACGGGTTCGTCTCGATCATCTTCCAGCGCAGACCGCGGGCGAATATCTGGCGAGCCACCTCGATCCGTTTGGCCTGGGTGGCGACCGCAAGCGCCTTTACCACGGGCGTCCGAGCCCGGCCCACGAGAGCCTTGTGGGGCGCGGCGAGCCAGGAGCGGTATTCGTCGGCGCGTTCGGCCGTGATCGTTGAGAGCGGCGCATCCGCCCCGAAGAATGCGAGCAGCGCATCCGAGCACTGGTCGTAGACCTTCCGCGTGCCAGGCTTCGCCGAGGATCGCTCGAGGAACTTGTTCACCAACTCGCCGAGCGTCGCTTCGGGCGCGGCCCCGGCCCGCGGGGCGACCAGCCCGACCCGCGCGAGCCGCTTGCGGAGCACCGGCGGCAAGTCGGCGATCCACTTCGCCAGTTCAGGATCGTGCGCCGTGCCCTCGAAGGAGTCGGCCACAAGGCGCTCGACCCGATCAAGGATCGTCTCCGCCGTACGCTTCGAGACCCGGCCCAGCCGGATCGTGCGCCGCGCGCCCTCGCGGTCGATGAAGAGAATCCGCCTCGTCCCGACCCGGTCTTTGCACAAGCTCGCCATGAGTCACCTCCTCGATGTGCGGAACGTACCACGTCCGTTGTTGTTTGTGGGCTGTCCTGAAAAGTCCAAAAGATTGAGTTGCTCGAAGCGTCGGGGCGCACGTCGCCACTGGGGTGTCATTTCACCCTCACGCCATCAGCCGGCCGCCCGCCGGATGAGTCAGCCGTCCACTCCGCTGCG
>JBKDUV010000153.1:0-4050 GCA_046339335.1 Planctomycetia bacterium
GCCGGCCGGAAACCGCGGCTCCTCGTCGTCGACGACGCACTGATCATGCGGACCATGATCAAGGACATCGCCCGCAAGGCGGGCTGGGAGATCGCCGGCGAGGCGCCCACGGGAGTCGAGGCCGTGGCCCGCTACCGTGAGCTCGCGCCGGACCTCGTCACGCTCGACATCGTGATGCCCGAAATGGACGGCGTCGAGGCGCTGCGGGCGATCCGCGGCGCCGACCCGCAGGCCCGGATCGTGATGGTCAGCGCCGTCGATCAGCGGACCAAACTGGCCGAGTGCATCCAGCTCGGGGCCCATGATTTCATCGTCAAGCCCTTCGACCGCGAGGCCCTGGGCCGCTTCTTCGCCAGTCTGGTCCGCTGACGGCACTCCCGGATCGGGATCGCCGGCGGGAACGACGGGAAGGTTCTCGCCGCACAGGTCTGGCGTGCGAGCCATGCTCTTCCGCGCGGCGGATGGGGCGGCCTGGGAAGACCTGGGCGGGGCGGTTGTGCGGACGGGGCTGGCGAGGCGGGCTCACGGCATGCATGGCGGTGGCCGATATGAGCGGAAAACGGGAGACGAACGATCATGCCGGAACGTCAGATCATGCGGCTTGTGGTGGTCATGGGCCTGGCTGGATCGCTGGCGAACGCGGCCGTCGCCCGGGCCCAGACGTACGGGGTCGATTTTCGCAACACCCTGATGCCGGCGTCCGGCGGGATGGCGGGCACGAGCGTTGCCGCCCCGCAGGACTTTATCTCGGCGATCAATGCGAACCCCGCCGCACTGACGCAGTATGAGGGCACCCACTTCACGCTCGGTGGCGGCTTCGCCGAAGCCACCGTGAACCTCGCGCAGAGAACGCCGCTGCCGCTGCTCGGCGTCGATCCATTTTCGGCCAAAAGTGGCACGCCAGGCGCGATCGTGCCGGCGATCGGCGTCGCGCAGGAGGTCAGCGGCCTGGCGCTCCCGACGACGGTCGGTCTCGCTGTCTTCGGTGCCGCCGGAGGGGGGGCGGACTACATGCACGTTCCGGCGAGCAATGGCACCTCTGCCTACCTGCTCCTCCTCCAGTTCGCACCGAGCGTCGCCGTCGAGCTGACCGACCGCCTGTCGATCGGCGCCACGATGTTCGTCGGCGACGGATACTCCTCCGGACCGCTTCTCGGCAAGAGCGTCATGACCAACGCCTACGCGCTGCGTGGCGGATTCGGCCTCGACTACCGGCTTGGTGACGCGAGCTGGCTGGGGGCCTATTACCAGACAAATCAGGATTTTCGCTTCCAGAATCAGGTCGTTCTGGTCCCTGGCGGCCAGGCGCGGGACGTCGACATCGGGCTGCCGCAGCAGGTCGGCCTTGGCATCGCCAACGAGTCGCTGCTCGACGGCCGACTCCTGCTCGCGGCCGACGCCCTGTTTCTCGACTGGCGGAGCGCCGCCCTTTTCAAGAGCGTCTATGTGGGCCAGTGGGTGATGCAGCTCGGGACGCAGTACCGCGCGACCGACCGGCTGTCGCTGCGGCTTGGCTATGCGTATGCCCAAAACCCGCTCAACAACTCCTTTGGCACTTCGATCGGCCCGATCTCGGTGCCCGGCGGACTTCCCTCCGCCCGCTACGTCCAGTCGCAATTCGCCGTCGTCAACGAGCACCGGATGAGCGGGGGCATCGGAATCCGCGACCTGTTCATGCAAGGCCTCGACGTCGACGCGTTCGCTGGCGGCATGTTTCCCGCTGCGGAGGCCGTCGGCCCCTTCACGTCGGTGAGCGTCGCCAGTTACTGGATCGGCCTCGGCTTCACCTGGCATTTCGATCAGTCGATGTCGCGAGCCCCGGGGCGGCGGCCCACCACGTGACTGACGCCGCGTTCCAAGAGCGGGTCGCGGCGGCTTCTTCGCGGGCCTCGTGCGCTGACGGCCCCCTTGGGGAATGTCCCGGCAAAAACGGCGGGCTGGTTGCGGCTGAAACCAGCCCGCCCTATCATGCCGGCCGTTGAGTTCGCGGTCGCATCGCACGGTGAAGAGACTGTGTGTGTTGCAGACGGCTGCAGATTTCGACGCCCCACCCCCCAGAGGAGAACGGTCGTGAATCAGCCCCTATGTGTCCGGGCCATTTTCGGCGTCGTCGCGGCGTGCTGCGTATGTGCAGCGCTGCCAGTGTCCGCCCAGGCAGCCAAGCCCAATATCCTCGTCATCATGAGCGACGACGTGGGCCTCGCGAACATCAGTGCCTACAGCATGGGGCTCGTCGGTTACCAGACGCCGAACATCGACCGCATCGCGAAGGGGGGCATGCTGTTCACCGATTACTACGCCGAGCAGAGCTGCACGGCGGGGCGTTCCGCC
Organism: Planctomycetia bacterium; assembly: GCA_046339335.1. Classification (GTDB taxonomy): domain Bacteria; phylum Planctomycetota; class Planctomycetia; order Pirellulales; family UBA1268; genus QWPN01. The sequence continues at coordinate 2,332 of JBKDUV010000153.1, forward strand.
TTCCTCACCGGGATCCATCCGGTCCGCACGGGCCTGACCAAGGTCGGCCTGCCCGGCTCGGCCATCGGCATCTCCGCCAAGGACCCGACGCTCGCCGAACTCCTCAAGCCGCACGGGTACGTGTCGGGACAGTACGGCAAGAATCATCTCGGCGACCGCAACGAGTTCCTGCCGACGGTGCACGGCTTCGACGACTTCTTCGGCAACCTCTATCACCTCAACGCCGAGGAGGAGCCGGAGAACGAGGATTACCCGAAGGATCCGGCGTTTCGGGCCCGGTTCGGGCCGCGGGGCGTGCTCGACACCCAGGCCTCGGACAAGGACGATCCGACCGTCGATCCGCGGTTCGGCCGCGTTGGTCGGCAGGTCATCAAGGACACCGGGCCGCTCACGCGCAAGCGGATGGAGACGATCGACGAGGACTGCCTGCAGCGGGCCAAAAAGTTCATCCGCACGAACCACGAATCGGGCAAGCCGTGGATGACCTGGATGAACACATCGCGGATGCACTTCTTCACGCACTTGAAGAAGGAGAGCCAGGGCGTCACCGGGCTGGGTCTGTACGCGGACGGCATGGTGGAGCACGACAAGCACGTCGGCGAGCTGCTCGACCTGCTCGAGGAGCTGAAGATCGCCGACAACACGATCGTCATCTACACCTGCGACAACGGCCCGCACTTCAACGAATGGCCGGACGGCGGCAATACCTGGTTCCGCAGCGAAAAGAACACCAACTGGGAGGGGGGCTACCGCGTGGCGGGGCTCGTCCGCTGGCCCGGCCGGATCAAGGCCGGAACGGTCTCCAACGAGATCATGTCGCACCTCGACTGGGTGCCGACGCTGCTTGCGGCCGTCGGTGATCCGGCGATCAAGGACAAGCTCCGGCAGGGGCACGACATCGGCGGCACGACCTACAAGGCCCACCTCGACGGCTACAACTTCCTCCCGCACCTGACGGGCGAGACCAAGAAGGGCCCGCGTGAGGAGTTATTCTACTTCAGCGACGACGCCCAGCTGGTGGCCCTGCGCCGCGCCCAGTGGAAGCTGGTGTTCGCGGAGCAGCGGGCCCGGCAACTGCAGGTCTGGACGGAGCCGTTCGTGATGCTCCGGGCCCCGAAGCTCTTCAACCTCCGGTCCGATCCGTTCGAGCGGGCCGACACCGATTCCAACAACTACAACCGCTGGTATCTGGAGCGGGCCTGGGTGGCGATGCCGACGCAGGCCATGGTGGCGGACTTCCTCAAGACGTTCGCCGAGTTTCCCCCGCGGCAGAAGCCGGCCAAGTTCAACGTCGATGACATCATCAAGCTGATGGCGGAAGGGAAGGGCGACTGAGCCGGGCTGCGGGCGGCGTCAGGGCGCGATCGGTGGCCTGCGGGTGACCGCCTCGAAGATGGCGGCCGGAATGTCGGGGAGCGGCACGGACTGATCGACGACGCCCAGTTCGACGGCGGCCCGCGGCATCCCGTAGACGACACAGGTCGAGGCGTGCTCGGCGATCGTCGTGCCCCCGGCGCGACGGATGGCCTGCATGCCCAGGGCACCGTCGCTTCCCATGCCGGTGAGCAGCACCGCCACCGCGTGCGGGCCGGCCGCCTCGGCCGCCGACCGGAAGAGCACGTCCACAGCCGGGCGGCAGTGGTGGATGGGGGGCGTCTTGAGGAGTTTCGTGCGGTACGACCCGGCCACGAACTCAACCGCGAGGTGCGTATCGCCGGG